>DATHBP010000060.1:0-30435 GCA_035296085.1 Nocardioidaceae bacterium
ACCGTTGTCGTGCGCGGACTGCCGAGCGAGCTGGTGCTGTACGCCTACGGACGCCGCTCAGTTGCCCGGGTCGAGCTCGACGGGGAGCCGGCCGCGCTCGCGGGGCTGCGCAGCGCGAGCTTCGCCGTCTGATCGCGGACCGGCCAGCCGGGAAGACCTGCACAAATCAGTGACAAAGCGTGACGTGTCGTAACCTTGGGTGCTGTACGTGGCAAGACGTACGAGGCAAGACGTACGAGGCCGGGGGTGCACGATGACAGCCAGCGTGCAGCGGACGTCCCCACCGCCGCCGCTTCGGAGCGACGCCGGCAGCGTGGGCGGGCCAGCGCCCCGCCGGGAGGTGCGGCCCGCCCAGTCCAGGACAACGCTCAGCCGGCGCGTCCTGCTCGCGATGGTCGTGCCGTTCTTCCTGCTCTACTGTGCGCTGCCGATCTCGAGCTACCTTCGGTTCCACGCGTCGAGCTGGGACCTCGCGATCTTCACCCAGATCGTGCAGAGCTACGCGCATCTGCAGGCGCCGACTATCGACATCAAAGGCGCGGGTACACCGGCGCTCGGCGACCACTTCCACCCACTGCTCGTCCTGCTGGCTCCGCTGTACCGGGTGTTTCCCACGCCGATCAGCTTGCTGGTAGCACAGGCGGCCCTCTTCGCGCTCTCCATCGTGCCGGTTGCCCGGGCCGCGGCCAGTCGGCTGGGGAAACGCTCGGGTGTCGCCATCGGCGTCGCGTACGGCCTGTCGTGGGGCATCCAGGAAGCGGTCGCCGCGGACTTCCACGAGATCGCCCTCGCCGTGCCGCTGCTGGCCTTCGGCCTGGAGGCCTTGCTCGACCGGCGATGGCTCGCGGTCCTCGCGTGGTGTGCTCCGCTCGTGCTCGTCAAGGAGGACCTCGGGCTGACGGTTGCCTGCGTCGGGCTGGTCATGGCACTGCGGGGCGCGCGACGTCTCGGAATCGGGCTTTGCGTGTTCGGGCTCGCGGCGACGGCCGTCACCGTCTTGGTCCTCATCCCGGCCGCGAACCAAGTCCACTCCTATGACTACTGGGCCATGCTCAGCGGGGCCGACTCGGCCGCTTCGTCGTCGCTGGGTCAGTGGCTGGTCAGCATTCCGGCCAGCTTGTTCGTGCCGGGGATCAAGACGGCGACGATTCTCCTGCTCTTCGGTGTGACTGCCTACTTGGCGCTGGCCTCACCGCTCGCGTTGGCGACGATTCCGACGCTGGCGTGGCGGTTCCTCTCAGACAAGAGCGCCTTCTGGGGGCCAGGGTGGCACTACAGCGCGATCTTGATGCCGATCGTCTTCTTCGCCCTGCTGGACACAATCGCCCGGATGCACGCGGGTAGGCGGATGTGGCTGGGGAGCGTCGCGCGTTTCGCCGCACCGGCCGTGCTGACGATTGCGGTACTCCTAGCTCTTGTCCTGCCGCTGCGCGCACTGGTCAGCCCGGCCTCCTACCAACCGTCCCCACGCGCTGAGGCCGCCGCAGAGGTGCAAGCGCTGATCCCATCCGGAAGCTCGGTCGAGACCGACTCGACTCTGGTCGTGCATCTGGTGACTCGGACCCGCGTGTTCTGGCTGGGCCGGGCCGATGGTGTCGAACCCGACTTCGTGCTCCTCGACCGCCGCGCCTGGCCAATTCCCATCCCCCGGCCTGGCAAAGATCTTCTCGGTTACATCGAGCGCCAACACCCCCGCACGAACTATGCGCATGTCTACTCCCGCGGCGGCTTCCACCTGTTCGCACTGCGTACCTGAGCTCGGCTCCGACAACCTTCCAGACGCCGATTCGTACGCTGCCCCCGCTACCGCCAGACTTGCGCCATGAAATCTGAGCTCGACCACTACACCCGCGCGCTCGACCGGGCGTCTCACCACGTCCGGGACTGGCTGGGATCGATGCCGGACCGTCCCGTCCCACCACGCGCGACCGCCGACGAGCTGGCCGCCGCACTGGCCGGACCGCTGCCCGAGCTGCCCAGCGATCCTGCCGACGTCGTCGACATGCTGGCTGAGCTCGTAGAACCAGGCCTGATGGCGATGCCCTCTGGCCGCTTCTTCGGCTGGGTGATCGGCGGTGCCCTGCCGGCAGCACTGGCTGCCGACTGGCTGGTCTCGGGCTGGGACCAGAACACCGGAATGCGCTACGCCACTCCGGGCACAGTCGCCGCAGAGGAAGCGGCCGCCGGCTGGCTGCTCGACCTGCTCGGGCTGCCCGCGGACAGTGACGTCGGGTTCGTTACCGGTGCGACGATGGCCAACTTCAGCGGACTAGCGGCTGCCCGGCAGGCAGTGCTGACCGATGTCGGCTGGGACCTCGACCGCCGAGGCCTCACCGGCGCGCCCGCCGTCCGCGTCCTGGTCGGCGAGGACCGGCACGGCACCGTCGACCTCGCCTTGCGCTACCTGGGCCTCGGCGCCCCGACGGCGGTCGCCGCCGACGACCAAGGCCGGCTCCGTCTTGACGCCCTGGCTGAGGCGCTCGGCGCTAGTACGGGGCCGGTGATCGTGTGCCTCCAAGCGGGCAACCTGCACTCGGGCTCGTTCGACCCCATCAGCCAAGCCAGCGCGCTCGCCCACGAGCACGGCGCTTGGGTGCACGTCGATGGTGCGTTCGGCCTGTGGGCAGCGGCCGTACCGCGGCTGCAGCACCTTCTCGATGGACACGACGGCGCCGACTCCTGGGCCACCGACGCGCACAAGACACTGAACGTCCCCTACGACTGCGGCGTCGTGGTCGTCAAGCGGCCGTCAGCGCTCCGTGAGGCGTTCGGCATGCACACGAGCTACCTGGTTCATGCCGAAGGCCCCGGCGACCCGCTGGACAAGGTGCCGGAGCTGTCTCGCCGGGCGCGCGGTGTGCCCGTCTGGGCCGCACTGCGGTCGCTGGGCCGATCGGGTGTCGCGGATCTGGTCGACCGGCTGGCCAGGCATGCGTGCTCTCTCGCAGCGGGCATTGCCGAGATCCCTGGTGCGGAGATCCTGAACGACGTGGTCTACACCCAGGTGTGCGTCGCCTTCGGCGACGACGAGCGGACTCGCGCCGTGACCGCGCGCGTGCTGGCCGACGGGACCGCGTGGATGTCTGGGTCGCGCTGGCGCGACCGCGACGTGCTCCGAATCTCGGTCAGCAACTGGTCGACGGACGAGAACGACGTCGCCGCCTCCGTGGCGGCCGTCCGCCGAGCAGCACGGGGTTGAGCCGCCTCAACCAGTGACCCGCTGGCGGCCTCCGCGGGCCGCGCGCGGCGGCCACGTCAGGACTGGCCGGCCGCCTCACGCTCCTCGGCAGCCCGGACGTGCGCGCACAGCCCGAGCAGCAAAGAGTGGGCCATCTTGGGGTGCGCATCCAGCAACGGCTGGAAGTCCCAGGCGGTGATGGAGAAGGTGCGCAGATCTCCATCGGCTCGCACGGTCGCGCTGCGCGGCTTGCCGTCGAGAAGGGCGATCTCCCCGAAGTAGTCTCCAGGGCCCATCCGACCCCGTGCGTCGACGCCCTTCACCACGCTCGCGTGCCCGTCCAGGATGAGATGGAACCCCACGGCGCTCTGCCGGCCCTCCTGCACGACCTCGTGACCGTCCTTGTGCTCGACGACCTTGCCGTGCTGCACAACGTCGCGGAGCTCCCGGTCGGAGAGCCCGCCAAACAGGGGCACCTCTTTGAGACTGCCCGCCAGCTCACGGTCGTGTTTCATTTGCAACTCCTGACTTGGCGCCGCTCGCCGTCTGGTCCGACCACGAGGCTGGGCGCAGGATAGAAGTCAACTCGGCTCGGGCACAAGGAAACCACGAGCAAGCCGGAGCCCTCGCGCGGCGTACGTTCACCAGCTCAGTGGCTTCGACGGCCGCCACACGAGGGTCGGTGCGAGCGCCGACTGACCGGGAACCACCCGTGCATCGCCGCCAACGGCCACCAGCTCGGTGAGGAGTGCGAGCACGGACGTAGCGATCGGCATCGTCGGCAGCCGGCCGACTGGCTCGCCGGCGCGGAGTAGGTAGCCGACGCCGCCCAGGCTCACCCGTCCCGTCACCGGGGAGATCCCGGCCACACTGCCGCTGACCTGCTGCACGTAGGCAGCCACCCCCGGGACGTCGACGCCAGCGGTCGGCGTGACCCGCAGCACGCTGGCCGCGGCCCGTGGGGCAGCCTTGTGGCTGCTGCGTCTGGCGTTTCCCGTCGTCGAGGCGCCGGCTGAGGCAGCGGTGGCCTGGCTGTGCAGGGCGCCGACCAGGACACCGTTGTCGATCAGCGGTGTGAGCCGGCGCGGCACACCTTCGTCGTCGACGGGCGCACCTCCCGGCCCGGCTGGGCACCGCCCGTCGTCGGCCACCGAGAGAAACTCTGCAGCGACCGCGTCGGCGTGCCGACCGGCGAACGGGCTGCGCCGGTTGCCCAATGCGGCACCGGTCAGTCCTCGGCCGGCGGCGTGCAGCACCAACCCGGCGACCTCTGGGTCGAGCACCACGGTGTCCACCTCGCGTGCCGCGGCAGTCGGACCCAGCAGTCGCAGCGTGCGGCTCACCGCGTCGCGGGCGAGCGCCTCGACGTCCACCTCACCGGGGTCGCGCCCCCACCAGTAGCCGTAGTCCACCGCGCCGGTGGACGCGTCCTCACCCAGCGCGTCACTCGACAGCTCCGCGAACGCCGTCTCGTAGGCCACCTGGACGCCGGTCGTCGACAGCACAGCGACTCGGCGGTGTTCGTCTCGCCACTCGGCGGTGTCCAGCCGGGATATCCGGGGGTCCAAAGACGTGACGCGCCGGGCGAGGTCGGTGACCAGGGCGGCCTTGGCCTGCGCTCCCAACTCGGTCAGCGCCGGCAGGCACAAGCCGTCGATCGGTCGTGCCTGCGCGGGAGCGGCCAGCGAGGCACCCGCTGGGTCGGCGTCTCCGACCTCGGCGTTCGCCCGGGCGCGCGATACCACCGCGTCCAGCCCTACGTCGCTGATGTCGGAGGTGGAGGCGTACCCCACGTGGTCGCCCAGCACCGCTCGGACTCCCACGCCACGGGTGTCCGCGTGCCCGACGTGGCGTACCTCCGCGTCGGCACCGGCCTGCACGGTGGTGACGACGCGGTGTTCCACGTACGCCTCCAGCTCGCCAGCGTGAGCACCCGCGCGGTCCAGGACCCGACGGGCCAGTCCCAGCACGGCCTCCATCCGGTCTCAGCCCTCTCCAGCGACCGTCAACGCGGCGATGCGCAACGTCGGCGCACCGTAGGACACCGGCACCCACTGATCGTCCTTGCCGCACAGTGCCTCGGTGAACGCCAGGTCCGACCCGACAGCATCGACCGCGGCGAGTGCGGCAGGACCGTTGCCCAACAGGCTCACCCCGCGGAGCGGCGCAGTCAGGCGACCGCCCTCGATGAGGAACGCCTCTGCCGCGCTGAAGGCGAACTCGCCGGTGGCGATGTTGACGTCGCCACCGCGCAGCCGCGTGACGTAGACACCGCGTCGTACGTCCGCGAGCACTGCCGCAGGGTCGTCGGCTCCCGGGCCGATGTAGGTGTTGCTCATCCGTGGCAGCGGGGGGTCGGCGTAGGACGCCCGGCGACCGTTCGCAGTGGGCGACGAGCCCAGCCGTGCGGCGCTGGCGGAGTCGGTGAGCGCACCGACCTGGACACCTGCCTCGATGAGCACGGTGGGCGACGACGCCATACCCTCGTCGTCGACGCCATAGGAGCCGAAGGCCGCGAGGCGACTGGGGTCATCGACCGCGGTGACCAGAGCGCTGCCAACGCGCCGCCCCACTGTGCGCGCGTAGACGCTGCTGTCCCGGTCGAGCCCGTCTCCCTCGAGCCCATGGCCGCACGCCTCGTGCAGGAGCAGTCCCCCTCCACCGGGGCCGAGGACGACCGTCGTCTCGCCGGCCGGCGGCTCCTGCCCGTCCAGCGCTCGTACGGCACGTTCGGCGGCCCTGGCGGCGATGCGCTCCGGCTGGTCGCCGGCGTACAGCTCGAAGCCGCCACCGAGCCCCGGCCCGTCGAAGCCGGTCTCCGTGCGGCCGTTGCGCCGCGCCGTGACCCGGCAGGTGAGGCGCGTCCGGGACCGGTGGTCTCGGACCAGCCGCCCGTCGGTGTTGGCGATCGTGACGTGCTGGTCGACGTCGACGTGCGTCGCTGTCACGTCGCGAACCACGGCGTTGTGCGCCCGGGCGGCTGCGTCCGCGCGTCGCAGCACAGCCACCTTGTCCGCTGCCGGCACCGCGGGCGTTGGGAAGCGGGCGCGCTGGACGGCGGCGACAGGGGTCTCGGTCAGGTCGACGGTTGTGACGCCGGACGCCGGCGGGGACGCCACCGCCGCAGCAGCGGCTCGGGCGGCTTCGCCCAGCGCCTCCCTGGTCAGCCGATTGGTGTAGGCGAGACCCGTCGCGCGGCCGGAGACCACCCGCACCGCTGCCCCCACATCGCGATCGCTGCGCAGCTCGGCGACCCAGCCGCCGTCAAGGCGGACCGTTTCGGCGTGCCGCTCCTCGACGAACAGCTCGGCCCACGGCGCGCCGGCGCGGAGCGCCGCCTGCAGCACGAGCGCAGCCTCGTCCGCGTCCATGCCGGGTACGACGTGTCAGCGCGGGGTGTTCAACGCATCAGGTCGCGGCGGCTGCATATGCCCGACCACGTCGTCCTCCTCCTCGCTGGCCTCGGCGTCGGCGTAGGTGTAGCGGTGTCCGACCACGTCGTCCTCGCCCTCGCTCGCCTCGGCGTCAGCGTGGAAGATTCTGTGCCCGACGACGTCGTCTTCGTCGTCGACGCCGCTGGGCTTGCGGTTTTCGGTCATCGAATGTCCTCCTTGTAGTAGCGGCACTCACTGGACGCCGTGACCAGCATGCACCCCGAACGCGTTGCCGCACTGTTGTCAAGCCAACACCTCTTCTGTCGGCTTGCCGACCCCGGTGCGCCTGTCACGACGCCGCCGGCTGGGACAACGAGCGACTGGGGTGCGTGCGGCTCAATCGTCGGGATGCGTTCTCCAGCAGCGCCAGCGAAGGAGTCAGCTCGGTCAGGGCGTCGAGGAAGGCCTGCCCGTCGCAGCGCAGGAGGTGGGTGGGTTCGGCCGCGACGACGGTCGCCGTGCGCGGTATGCCCTCGATGAGACCGATCTCCCCGAAGTAGTCGCCTTTCCCCAGGGTGGCGAGGTGGTGGACGTCGTCGTCTCGGTCCCCTCTGGCGGTCACCTCGAGCCGGCCGGCCATGACCACGTAGAACGCATCTGCTGCCTCGCCTTCCGCAACGACCGCCGCGCCGGCGGGCACGTCGATCTCCTCAGCGGCGCCAGCGAGCTGGTCGACGGCGCCCTCGGGCACCGCGGCGAAGAGGTCGCACCCGAGCAGCAGCCGGATGCGTGGCTCGAGCCCGGCCTGGCGCGCCTGCGCCTGGCGGTCCACCGCTCGCAGCGCCGGCAGCCCGAGCAGGCAGGCCACGGGGATCGCCAGGCCGGAGATCCAGAGCATCGCGGTGAGCCCCGCCGAGTCGATGATCACCGGAGCGACCACAGCTCCGGTCACCACAGCAGCGATGACGACTGCGTTGAAGGCGCCGAACACCCTGGCCAGCAGCTGGCTAGGCAGGGACCGCTGCAGCGCAGTGATCGCTAGGACGTCCACGACGAGTGTCCCCGCCCCTCGGAGGGCTTGCAGGCAGAACGCGACCACCGGGTTCGACACCACCAGGAACAGCAGCGTCGGCAGGCAGTAGACGGCCATTCCGGCGAGGATCACCAGGCTGAGCCGGCGCCGCCGCTCCAGCCGGGTGACCAGGCCCGCGCCGAGCACGCCACCGACCCCGAGCCCCGCCAGCAGATACCCGTAACCCTCGGCACCCGTGCCCAGGAGGTCACGAGAGAGCACGACGAACAACACGGTGTCGATGCCGAACACCAAGGTCGCGACCACGCTGTAGGCGACCAACACGCCGGCGACGGGCGACGAGGTGATGGCCTTGATCCCCACCAGCATCTGCCGAAAGGCCCCCGCCTCCCCACCCTCGGTGACGTCGACGGGTTCGCTGCGCTGCCGCATCCGGGCGACCAGCACGGCCGACACGCCGTAGCTGAGCGAGTTGACCGCGATGGCCAGCGGCGGTGACCCGAACAACAACACGATCGCGCCAAGGCCCGGTCCGACGACGACCGCTGCATTGTCGATGGTGTTGCGTAGTGCGTTCGCCGAGCCGAGGTCCCGCTCACCGACGAGCTGCGGCGTGAGCGCTGCCACGGCAGGCTCGTACGCCGTGCTCAACGCGGAGTTGACGACCGCGGTCGCGATGACGACGAGCACCGGCAGGCCGAGCGCGGTCTCGACAGCCAGCGCCACCATGAGGACGGCGCCGAGGACGTCGAGTACGACCATCAGCCGCACCCGCTCGTACCGGTCGGCGACCACCCCTCCGTAGGGGCTGAACAAGAAGGCGGGGACCATCCTTGCGATGGTCGCGGCGCCCACCCAGGCGGGCGATCCGGTCTCTTCGAAGATCCAGACGGCCAGGGCCACGTTGTAGGCCCAGGAACCAATGCTGGAACCGCTGAACGCAAACATCAGCAGCCGGAAGTCGCGATGCTTCAGACTGCTGAGGAGGCCGGGTCCGCGGGCCACGCAGCGTCACCCGGCCCGGCGCCGCAGCGTCGCGATGTCGTTCACCACGATGCTGCCTCGCTGCAACGTGACGACCCCCTGCCCGGCGAGCCGTTGCAGCACTTGGTTGACCGTGGGTCGGGTGGCTCCGGCGAGACCGGCCAGGTCGTCTTGGGTCAGCGGGATGACGGAGACCGCGGTGCCGTCGGCGTAGATGTCCACCAGCTCCACCAGCCGCCGGAACACGCGACGCTCGACGCCCACGTACAACGCCTCCAGCAACCGCTGGCTGAGCTGGTCGACTCGCTCGGCCATCAGCGTGAGCATCAGATGCTCGACCTCCGGGAAGCGCTCGCACAGGGCCGTGAAGGCAGGGCGCGGCAGGGCGAGAGTCTCAGCCTTCTCCAGCGCTGTGACCGTGGCGGTGCGGCGGTGGCGGCCGCTAGGTGCCACCAGCGCGAGCTCGCCGAACGCGTCGCCGGGCCGCAGAATGCGCAAGGTTGCGGAGTCGCCCGCATCGGTGGACACCCGAACGGCCAGCCTGCCGGCGCGCACCAGGTGCAGCGTGTCGCCGGGATCACCCTCGTGGAAGACGACCTCGCTTCGCGCGTACCGCCGTGGCCGGGCCGCTTCCAAGACCTGCGCGCGCACACCGGAGGGGAGAGGCGACAGCAGTGGCCACTCCATGGGCGTCAGTGGACCACGGCACTGCAGTCGCCCGCCAGCACTTAGAGCGACGACTGCTGCTGCGTCGGGGAAGGCAGAACGCAGCGAAGGGGACAGGATCACCCCGTCCCCTTCGCCAGTCGGGCAACTAGCCTTCAGCCACCTGGACGCACCATGTGGCCGCCGGTGTCGTCGTCGTCGTCCTCGGCGTTGGCGCCACCCGGACGCATCTTGTGCGCCTCGACGTCGTCGCCCTCTGTCTGCTCGGCGTCGGCGCCACCCGGACGCATCTTGTGCGCCTCGACGTCGTCGTCGCCCGCGAACGGCGAGCGCTGTTGTTCACTCATGACTGACCTCCTGTTGTCGGCCGCCGCTGGTTGCGACTGCTCTGACTCTGGCACAGCGGCTCACCGGTCATCTGTTCGTCCGCTGACACAGCGCCCGTCGTGTTGCTGACAATCCGCACCAGCTCTATCCCGAGCCGGCCGGCTCCGACACACTGAGCCCCCATGGAGAACCCATCCGCCGAGACCGTAGCTCTACTCCGTCAGATCGGCGACAACGTCGGCCGCGCGGTGCGGCCGGTCACCTTGGACGCCGAGCTGCAGCGCGCGGTGGCCGCCATACGCCAGCTCTACGAGGCGGCCGCGTGCTCGGTAGCGCTGCTCGAGGCAGACGGGTCGCAGCTGCGGTTCCGGGCCGCGGACGGCGCCGGCGCTGAGGCGATCGTGGGCATAACTCTTCCCCTCGGGCGTGGCATCGCCGGTTGGGTTGCGATGACGGCGCAGGGAATCGGCGTATCCGACGTTCAGCGCGACCCCCGCTTCGCCAAGGACGTGGCCGAGGCGACTTCGTACGTGCCGACGAACCTGATCGCAGTCCCACTGGTTGAGGAGGGCGGGTCGGTGAGCGGGGTGCTCGAAGTGCTCGACCCCGAGCGTGGAGAGGAACACACCGGGCGCGACCTCGACGTCTTGGGCCTTGTCGGCAGCCAGCTCGCCGCGGTCGTCCGCCTGTGCCAGCTCTACGACGCGCTCGGCGAGACGTTCGTCCGGGCGCTCGGCGAGGGGCAGAGCGAGGAGGGCTTCGCCGCCGCCCTTGGCGAGCTGGCCCGCGAGCGCCCGGCCGTCGATGAACTGTCCGTACTGGCGGACACCTTCCGGCAGCTCTCCGACAGCGGGCCTGACGCCAGGCGGCTGGCTTCGCGCGTACTGGCCGAAGTGCTGACCTTCCTCCGGGGTCGCCGGTGACCCTGCCGGCCTGGTCCGGCGCCTTTGCCGCAGACCACCTCACCGACGTCCGCGCGCTTCCGCTGCCCGGGCCTGCCCAGGACTGGGCCTGGGGCGGCTCCACCGGCGCCGGGGTGCGGGTGGCGATCGTCGACAGCGGTGTGGAGGACGGTCATCCCCGCGTCGGGCGGCTCGCGGGTGCAGTCTCGGTGGAGCCCGACCCCGACGATCCCAGCCGCTTCACCTACGTGGAAGGACCGCACGAGGATCTGGTCGGCCATGGCACAGCGTGCGGCGGCATCATCCGGTCGTTGGCCCCCGACGTCGAGATCTACAGCGTCCGGGTACTCGGAGCCAACCTGCGGGGCAAGGGGTCGGCGTTCCTGGCGGGCGTGCGGTGGGCGCTCGACCAGGGCATCCAGGTGGTGAACATGAGCCTGAGCAGCCGCAGCGAGCAGTGGTTTGGTCCGCTGCACCAGGTGGCCGACGAGGCCTACTTCAAAGGCTCGGTACTGGTATGCGCGGCCAACAACGTTCCCGGGCCCACCTACCCGTCCCAGTACGCGGCGGTGATCTCCGTGGCGGCACGGCCGGGCGACGACCCCTACGCGGTGGCCTACAACCCGCACCCGCCGGTCGAGTTCGGCGCCCGCGGGATCGACGTGGACGTCGCCTGGTCGGGCGGCGGCTCGATGGTCTCCACCGGCAACAGCTTCGCCACCCCGCACATCGCCGGCTTGGTGGCTTTGATGCTGGCGAAGCACCCGTGGCTGACACCGTTCCAGATCAAGACGGTCCTGCAGGCGGTGGCGGAGAACGCCTCACCGCTTGGCGACGAGACGATGCGCGCTCGAGCGGAGGCGCCAAACGCGAGTCGCGAGGTCTAGGCTGCGCCGGTGGCCTGCGGAAACTGCGGACAAGAAAACAAGGCATCCGCCAAGTTCTGCGCCTCCTGCGGTAGCCCGCTTGCCCGCGCCTGCCCGACGTGCGCAGCCAGCGTTCGAGCCGATCAGCGGTTCTGCGACGAGTGCGGCACCTCGCTGACCTCCGATCCGCCCGCGCCGCCAGCGCCGGCCCCCACGCCAGGGCCGGATGCAGCGGCTCCGGTGGCCGAGCGGCGGGTGTGCTCGGTGCTGTTCTGCGACTTGGTCGGGTTCACGTCCTTGTCAGAGGCCCGCGACCCGGAGGAGGTGCGGGAGCTGCTCTCCCGGTACTTCGACGTCGCTCGCACGGTGATCGTCCGCTATGGCGGGGTTGTGGAGAAGTTCATCGGTGACGCCGTGATGGCGGTCTGGGGCACTCCGACGGCGACCGAGCAGGACGGCGAGCGGGCGGTACGCGCCGCGCTCGAGCTCGTGGAAGCAGTGCAGGTCCTAGGTCGGGAGTCGGGGGCTCCGGAGCTGCGGGCGCGCGCCGGGGTGGTCACCGGAGCGGTGGCAGTGACGTTCGGCGCCACAGGAGAGGGCATGGTGGCCGGCGACGCGGTGAACACCGCCGCTCGGGTGCAGACCGCCGCCCAGCCAGGGACCGTCTTGGTCGACGAGGGGACTCGCCGGGTGGCCGAGGCGGCGGTGGCGTTCGAACCAGCCGGTGAGCACGCCATGAAGGGCAAGGCTGAGCCGCTGCCCTTGTGGCGAGCGGAGCGGGTGCTGTCGGGAGTGGGTGGCTCACAGCGGATCGACGGGCTGGAGGCGGGCTTTGTCGGGCGCGACGCCGAGCTGCGGCTGGTCAAGGAGCTTTTCCATGCCTGCGCCGAACGGTCCACGCCCCGATTGGTCAGCGTCACCGGCGCCGCGGGCGTCGGCAAGTCACGGCTGGGCTGGGAGTTCGAGAAGTACGTCGACGGGCTCGCCGACACCGTCTACTGGCACCGCGGACGCTGTCTCTCCTACGGGGACGGCGTCGCGTTCTGGGCGCTCGCGGAGATGGTGCGGCAGCGGTTCCAGATTGCGGACGAAGACGCTGCCGCGGTAGCTGCGGAGAAGCTCAGCACCGGCCTGGAACGCTGGCTGACCGACCCGGACGAGCGGGCGTACGTCGGACTCCGGCTGGCCCAGCTGCTCGGCACCGACTCCGCCAGTGAGCCGACACCGCAGCTAGGGCGTGAGGAGCTGTTCGCGGGCTGGCGGTTGTTCTTCGAGCGGCTGGCGGCCGCGTCTCCCGTCGTTATGGTCGTGGAGGACCTTCAGCACGCCGACGCGGGCTTGTTGGACTTCCTCGAGCACCTGCTGGACTGGGCTCGGGATGTGCCGATTTTCGTACTCAGCTTCGCCCGGCCGGAGCTCGAGGCTCGCCGCGCCGGCTGGGGAACCGGCCGACGCAACAGCACGACATTGAGCCTGGACCCGCTCGACGACGCCGCCATGGAGACGCTGCTGGACGCACTCGTACCCGGGATGCCGCCCGCGGCCAAGGCCGTGATCGCCGGCCGGGCCGAGGGGATCCCTCTGTACGCGGTGGAGACCGTGCGGATGCTCATCGACCGCGACATCGTCCAACCACTCGACGGCGTCTATCGGCTCGTCGGAGACGTCGGCCAGCTCGCAGTGCCGGCGACCTTGCAGTCGCTGTTGGCAGCCCGCTTGGACGCGCTCGACCTGGCCGCCCGGGCGCTGGTCGCCGACGCGGCGGTGCTGGGCGGTACCTTCCCCGCCGAGGCACTGGTCGCCGTCTCCGACCAGCCTGAGCCGCAGGTGCGCGCGCTGCTCGCCGAGCTCGTCCGCCGCGAGGTGCTGGGCGTACGCGCGGACCCGCTGTCGCCGCAGCGCGGCCAGTACGGGTTCGTCCAGACGATGTTCCGTCAGGTCGCTTACGACACCCTCTCCCGCCGGGAGCGTAAGTCGCGCCACCTCGCGGTGGGAACGCATCTGCGCACTGCCTTTCCCGACGACGGCGAAGAGGTCGCCGAAGTCATCGCCGCCCATCTCATCGACGCGCTCCACGCGGTGCCAGACGACGACGACGTCGCGGAGCTCCGAGCCGAGGCCGTCACCATGCTCAGCCGAGCCGGTGAGCGCGCGTCGCGGACCGGTGCGCCGGCCGCGGTCACCAAGGCCTACGCCACGGCAGCCGACCTCCTCGAGCCGTTCGACACCGCTGAGGCTGCGCTGCAGGCCGCGCATCTGCATGAGCGAGCCGCCGCCGCCGCGAACACGTCGGCCGACTTCGCCTGCGCGCAAGACCACTACGGGAAGGCGGCAGAGATCTACCGGAGTCAGCAGCGGCTGCGCGACGCGGCCCGCACCGACAGTCGAATCTGCGCGGTGTTACGCCGGCGTGGGCAGCTGGAGGAGTCCCGCGCCTACATCACGGCCGCACTCGCCGTACTCGCAGAAGACCCTGACGAAGACACAGTCGCCGCCCTCGCCGAGCTGGCCACCGTGGAGGCCTTCACCGGCAACGCCACTGAAGCCGACCAAGGCTCGGCCGCGGCTCTCGCAGAGGCGCAGGCCTTGGACCTCTCGGACAGCCTCTTCGCTGAGCTGTTCATCATTCGCGGCATCGCCCACAGCATGGCCAACCGGCCAATGCAGGCAGCAGCGAACCTGCGCGAGGCGGTCCGCCGCGCCGAGGCGCACTCCGACACCAATGCCGCCGCGCGAGCCCTGCTCAACCTGGGTGACGCGCTGATCAGCATCGACCCGGCTGAAGCTGCCGAGGCGGCGCACGCTGCGGTGGTCCACTGCCGCCGCATCGGATACCAACATGCCATGGGCTTCGGTACTGCGAACCTGCTCCAAGCGCTCCTTCTGACCGGGGAGTGGTCGCGGGCCCGGGAGGCTCATCGGGCGGCCATTGACGCCGACGACCTCGGCTGGGACCACGCCACCGCGCAGAGCGTGGCACTGCTGTACGCGTTCTCCGGCGACCAGGACAACCTCGCCGTCGCGTTCACGACAGCCGGGGAGTGGGACGACACCGAAGATCCTCAGGACCGCGGCGCTGCGGCCACTGCCCGCGCGGCAGCAGCGGCGTCGCGTGGTGACCATGCCCAGGCCCTCGAGCTAGCTCAGGAGGCCCTTTCGCAGGGTGAGATGCTCAGCCTCCGCAACGACGCGGTCCGGTGGGCGTGGCCGATCGCGGCCGACGCGGCTCTCGCGGTGGGCGACGACGCGGAGGTGGAGCGCCTGCTCGACCGCTTGAGTCAGCGCCGCCCCGGACACGTTCCGCAGGTGCTGCGGGCGGAGTCGCTGCGCATCCGTGCGCGGCTGCTCGCTATCCGTTCAGACCCGCAAGCCGGTGCTGCGTTCGACGCCGCCACCAAGGCGCTGCGCGAGCTCGGCTCGCCGTACCATCTCGCCGTCGGGCTGCTCGACCACGCCGACTATCTGGCTTCAGCGGGCGAAACCGAGACCGCCTCACAGCTTGCCGCGCAGGCGGAGACCATCGCTCACGAACTAGGAGCCAAGCCACTGCTCGAACGGGCACGAAGACTGCTACCTGCGGTTTCGCGCGCGCTAGAGGCGCCGACCGCTGTCAGCTTCTGATCCCACGTGGTAGCCCAACGCCAGAGGACTAAGGTGGCGCGACACCTGAGAGCTCGTCGGCGCAGCCGGTGACGACACAGCGGAGCAGTCGATGAGAGTGGTGCTGCACGGCGTACGCGGGTCGACGCCCGCGCCCGGACGCGAGTTCCTCGCCGTCGGCGGCAACACCTCGTGCGTGGCGATCACGCCCTCCGGCCGCGACCAGCCGACTCTGCTGCTCGACGCCGGCACCGGCCTCTCGTCGGTCACCCGGTCGCTCGCCGGCGAGCCGTTCTGCGGCGACATCGTCCTGACGCACTTGCATTGGGACCACGTGCAAGGTCTCCCCTTCTTCGCCGCCGGTGACCGCGACGACTCTGAGATCCGGCTGCTGCTGCCGGCGCAGCTCGAAGCAGCGCCCGACGAGCCGGGCTCGGCAGCCGCTCTGCTGAGTCGCGCGATGTCACCGCCGCATTTTCCGATCGGGCCGGAAGGTCTGCGCGGGGACTGGACCTTCGACGCCGTCGAGGTCGGTTGCTTCTCGGCGGGGGGCTGTGCCGTGACCGCGGTCGAGATACCGCACAAGGGCGGACGTACGTTCGGCTACCGGGTCGAAGTAGACGGCGTGAGCCTCGCGTACCTTCCCGACCACCACCCGTCCACCGATCCCGACGCGGGCCTCAAGCTGGCCCACGACGTCGACGTGCTCTGCCACGGCGCGATGTTCACCGAGGGGGAGGAAGCGGTCGCCCACCTCTACGGCCACGCCACGATCCAGGAGGCGTATCAGCTGGCGCGCGAGGCACGGGTGGGGAAGCTGGTGCTCATCCACCACTCCCCCAGCCGGACCGACAGCCAGGTCGAGTCGCTGGCCGAGAGTCTGGCTGCGGCGCCAGGCGGCGTCCCATCCGGCGTCCCAGTCGTCGTCGGCCGGGAGGGCGACGCCGTGCTCGACACGCACTGACCCGACGGCTCGGTCTGATCCGGGCGGACCTCGAGCCAACTCTCATTCCCGCCATCGAGTGGCGCGAACTGGCCCATTTTCCCTCGCCGCCCCAGCCACTTCGCGCCAGTCGGTGTGGGGGCCCAGCCGCTTCGCGCCAGTCGGTGTAGGGCCCCAGCCGCTTCGCGCCAGTCGGCGGATGAGGACCCCTGGCTACCGCCAGAGCGGCTCGCGAGCGGTGGACTCGACCGGGAGTTCGCTCTGCTCCCACACCCGACGCCACGGCGCTACCGCTGGACCAGCAGGGTCGGGCGTCTGCCCCGAGGCGGCGCGGCGCCGCGCCCGCCACCAGGTCCCCGCGTCCTCGTCGAGCAACTCGGCCAAGGCCGCTCGTACGCGTGGCGCGAAGGAGCGGGCTGGCTCGTCGGGCTCTGGGTGCACCGGACGGCCGAACCGCACCGAGACCGGCAGCCGACCAGGCCGCGGCCACCCACTTCCGCGGGGCATCGCGGCGAACGAGCCGCGGATCGCCACCGGGACGACCGGCACTGCGTGTTCGGCGGCGAGCCACGCGGCCCCCAGGTGGAACCTGCCGACCCAGCCGTCGGTCGACCTGGTGCCCTCGGGGAACACGACGACGTTCCACCGGTCGCGCAGCAGGTCACCCGGTGTCGACGACAACGAACCCCCGCGCCGCTCGATCGGAAACGTGTTGAAAACGACCGCCGAGCCGGCTGCCCGCCACCAGGTGTCGAAGAAGTAGTCCGCCGCGGCGGCCACCGCCGTACGACGTCGCCACGGGCCAGGCAGCGAGCACAGGATCAGCGGCGTGTCGAGGTGCGAGGAGTGGTTGGCGACGAAGATCACCGGCGGAGTCAGCCCGTCCAGCACATCGAGCCCCCCTACGTGCGGGGCTACCTGGCTGCGCAGCAACGGCGCCAGGGCCGCCGCCTGCACAACGTCGCGCACTACCCGCGCCGGCCGGCGCCGTGCCCATCCGGTGGGGAACACCGCCGGCTCGTACGGCGGGACGTACGGCACAGCGCTGCGGGGCACGAGCGAGCGACGACCCCACCGCCAGCCGTCCGCGACCATCGCCACGTCGTCGACGCTCTCCCGCCAGAACGCCGCCACCCGGCCGCTCACCGGACGTCTGCCAGCAGGTGCGGCGGGTTGTGCAGGTAGCTGATCGACGGTGAGCGCCCGACGGTCCCCGACACCATCTCCAGAGCGTCGGCAAGGGTGCTCGCAGCCCGAAAACCCATCCGCTCCACGGTGGTGCGGTTGGCGCCCACCCAGACGACATCGGACACGTGGTCCATAGCGTGCGCCGCCCAGTACCACATGTAGAACGGGTGCACGCCGTGATAGGCGTAGGACGTGCGGTAGAGGTGGATGTACCACGGATCGGTCGCGTAGGAAGCCTCGAACTTCGACTCGATGGTCGCCGGATCTGTCGACTCGGCGAGCACCTCCTCGTAGAAGTCGACGTAGGAAGGGTGGTGCAGCGTCGAGAACGCCTCTGGGACCGGGTGGTAGAGGATCACCGCGCCGCCGCGGCGCACGACCGGCTGCCCGCGATAGGAGTTGAAGTAGTAGCCCAGGCCCATGCAGGTCGCCAGAATCGGGTTCATCACCGAGTTGACGTTGTAGGGGCCGAGGTAGGGCACGCCCAGCACGAGCACATCGGTCTGGCCCTGGACCTCGACGAGCTGCTGGCGGTGCACCGCCGCAAGGGTCCGTTCGTGGACCGCCTCGGTCTCGCCGGCGTTGACGCCGGTCACACCGTACGGCGCCTCGATGCCCGAGAAGACGGCGTGCCGCAGCTGCCCGGGCGCCAGGGCCAGCGCACGGCGCGCCGCCAGCATCGACGCCTGGTCGCGCAGGCTCCACTCCCATTCGCGTTTCGTCAAGAACTCATACGGCGGCCCGAACACGTCGTTGTTGAGCGTGGTCTCGATGGTGAAGATCCGCAGGTGCTCCGCGAGCAGCCGGCCCATCCGGTTGGCCGAGTGGTGCAGGTGGGAGGCGGCCGGGTCCATGAACGAGTGCGAGCGCACCATCGTGGCGCTGTTGTGATGCGGGCGCAGGCTGCGGTACGACGCGAGCCCCACCGGCACCGACTTGTGGCCACCGTCCATCGCCACGAGGTTGACGTTGACGTAGACGAGCAGGTCGGACTCGGCCGCTCGGCGGTTGATCTCCACGTCCTCGCCGCGGTCGGTGACGCCGACGTGGAGCAGGTTCGCGTGGTCCTCGGCGTCGTGGTTGGTCAGCAGCCCCTGCGGGTGGAACGAGCGGAACACCCGCTCTCCCACGATTCCCCGTAGCTCGCGTGGCGTGAGCCGGCGGTGCACCGCGTTGGCCGAGATCAGCACGACGTCGTCCACGCCCGCATCCGCGGCCATCGCGAGCACCGCCTCGAGGATGCGCTGGCGCACGTCGGGCTTCTTCATCGGCGGCAGCGGAAGCGAGATGTCGTCGAAGGCGATGGTGAGCCGCATGCCTGGCTTCAACAGCGCCGGCAGCGGTTCGGACCCGTGCGGGTGCAGCAGCGCAGTGCGGATCGCGGCGTCGACGTCGGGGACGGCCGGCAGCGACTCCGGTGGGTAGACCACCCGGGTGCCGGACGGGAAGCGCTCGAGCCGGAACCCCTCGCCTTCGTGGACGACCAGCGGCGGCGTGCGGTCGTCCACCTCCAGGACGAGTCCGGGGCGGGTCAACGGGTGCTCCTGCTCAACTGGTGCTCCTAGGGTCAAAGGCCACCTTCACGGTGCCGAGGCGGCCGGCCGAGTGCGCGTGGTCGAGAGCCTCTCGCCAACGGTAGAGCGGATAGGTGACCCCGACGACCCCGTCCAGCGGCGCGTGCGCGGCGAGGTCGAGTGCGAGCTCGAACGCGGAGCGGCGGTCCGCGCCGGGCTCGGTGCGTGCCGATGCGTAGGAGCCGACGACCTCGAGCTCCCGGAACCACACCGGTGACAGGTCGACGCCGGTGGCCGGCATCCCCGACAGCACGACCCGCCCGCGGGCTCGGGTGGCGCGCAGCACGGTGTCCAGCGACTTCTTGCTGCCGACCGCGTCGACCGCGACGTCGACGCCGCCGAGCAGGTACTCCGGGCTGTGGTCCGGCGTCACCCGGAACGCGCGGGTCGCCCGCCGTACGCCGCGCAGCACCTCGTCGGGGGAGACGACGTCGGTGGCGCCGAAGGCGCTGGCGAGCTCACGCTGGTGGCTGTGCTTGGCGACAACGGTGATCCGCCCGGCTTCGGTGAGCTGGCGCAGCGCCAGGGTGGCGAACAGGCCCACGGCGCCGGCTCCGGAGACCAGCACGCTCGCACCGGGCCGTACGGCTGCCCGCAACGCGGTGTGGACCGCGCAGGCGAGCGGCTCCACCAAGACCGCCCGCTCGTCACTCAGCTCGTCGGGTACTGGGTGCAGCTGGCTGCGGTGCGCCATGAGCTCGCCGCCCCAGCCGCCGCCGGTGTCCGCGCAGTAGCCGGTCTGCAGCCCGGGTGCCACATGTCCGACGGTGACCCGGTCGCAGAGGTTCGTCGCGCCGGTGGCGCAGCCGTCGCAGGCTTCGACGCCGCGCGCCGCGCAGGAGAGCACCGGGTCGAGGACCACTCGCTGGCCGGGCGGCAGGTCCTCGCACCCGTCTTGCAGCTCCCCGACCACTTCGTGCCCGGGGACGAACGGCATCGACGCGAGGGCGGAGAAATAGAGGCTGGTGGCTCCGCTCACCGCGCCGAGGTCCGAGCCGCAGATTCCGGACAGCGTGGGCCGCACCCGGGCCCATCCCGGGTGCGCGACGACCGGCGCGTCACGGCTGACCAGGCGCAGCGGCGCCGCCGGTCCGCTGAGGATGCCGGGCATGTGTCCGCTCACGGCACGGGCCGCGACGTAGCGAGGCAGCGAGCGGTACATCTCCAGGGCCAGCATCATGGGCTCGGCACCTGCAGCCTCGAGGAGGTACGACCACCGCGCCAGTCGACGATCTCCCAGGTGCCGCGCTTGGCCGCTCGCTGCAACGTGACGTCGGGGTTGACGGCAACGGGGTGACCGACCATCTGCAGCATCGGCAGGTCGGAGTGGGAGTCGGCGTAGGCGTACGACGCGGCGAGGTCGGCGCCCTCTGTCTCCGCGGTGTGCCGCAGCCACGCCGCGCGGGACTCCCCCACCAGCGGCGGGGCGGTGAGGTATCCGGTGCATCGCCCGTCGTCGCCGACGGCCAGGTCGGCGGCCACTACCGCGTCGAACAGCGCGGTCAGCGGCCTGGTCAGGGGGCGGATGGCGCCGGTGATGAGGACCGTTCGGTGGCCCGCCGCCCGGTGGGCGCGAACCCGGCGGACGGCGCTCGGCGAGACGCGGGACAAGATGTGCTCGGCGAGTACGTCGTCGACGAGCCGTTCGAGCGCCGCAAGGTCGGCGCCGGCGTAGCGGCGGTAGACCGCGCGCAAGAAGGCGCCCCGGTCCCGGCGCTCGGCACGCACGTAGCCCGGCAGTCGTGCCAGCACGCTGGCCGCCTCGGACAGGCGCTGGTAGGAGTCGAGGTCGGCGAAGCGCATCCACAGGTACGTCTCGATGACGTTCGACGACAGCAGCGTGCCGTCCATGTCGAACGCCGCGACGATGGCCGCGCCTGACGGCAGCGAGGGCTCGCCGAGCACCGCCGGCGTGCTGTCACGCCGCCGACGCACGTCGTCGAGCCGGCGCAGCGGTGCGGTGACCGCCGGGCAGTGGACCTCACCGAGGTAGTGCTCCCATGACATGTCGCCGGTGTCGAAGTCGAACAGGTCGCGGTCCGCAGCGTCGAGCCGTCCGAACAGCGCCATCGTGGCGTCGTCGAGGAACGACAGCTCTGCCCGTGCGTACTCGGTGTAGAGGTCGACATAGCGGCGCAGGAAGGTGAGCTCTCGCTGGCGCTCGTCGAGGCGGCGCGCCAGGTCGCGGATCCGGTCGCCGCGCGGGGCCGACGTGACGAGAAGGTCTGCGAGGCGGTGCGCGCGCTCGCTGGTCGCCAGCAGCCGTTCGACGGACTCGCCGCCGCTGAAGCGCCACGCGGGCAGCCGCACCGCGCCCCGGTCGCCGGTGTCGAAGGGGTGCCGCTCGAAGTAACCGCGGACGATGTCGTAGAGGCCGCGGAACGTCAGGGGGTTGCGCGCGCCGGTGCAAACGTGGAAGTACGCCGGCTGCCCGACCACCGGCCGCTCACCCAGCACCGCTACAACGGCCGCGACGACCGCGTCCACCGGCACGATGTCGACGACACCGTCCGGCGAGGCGGGAAACTCCGGCAGCTCGCCGCGCCCGTAGGCGAGGATCAGCGGCTCCGCCATCTTGAAGCCTTCGATCCAGCCGGGATAGGGAGTGCGTAAAGCCGACTCGATGATGCTCGGCCGCACGATCGAGCACGGCAGGGCAGCGGCGTACTCCTCGACGACCCGCTCGCCGAGCGCCTTCGTGAAGGTGTAGGCGTCGGTCCAACCCAGGCTGCGGGCACGCTCGGTGCCCGCCGCGACGAGCTGGCGCTCGACCCACTCGCGCCGCCGGCGCTCGGTGTCGCTGGCCGCCGTGAGCAGCCCAGCCCGGCGGTGCTCACGCTCGGCGGCCGCGCGCAGCTTGCTCAGCAGGCGTGGAGAGCGCGACTCCGCCTCGAGGTGGTCGCGCAGCGCATGACCCCAGTGAGCCTCGGCGCGCCAGTCGGCATCGTGGGTCACCGACCGCTCGGGAACAGCGCCCCGCCGCCGCCCGGCGACGTAGGCGGTGGAGATGTGGACGTAGTGAACCCCACTGCCGAGCGCGGTGACGCGCTCCAGTAGGCGCGCCGTCCCGCTGACGTTGGTCTCGAACGCATCGGAGATGGGCGGGTCGAAGGACACGTCACCGGCGCAGTGCACGACGGTGTCGATGTCACCCGGCAGCTCCGGGATGGCCGCGAGGTCACCGTCGAGAACGCGAATGCGCCCCTCAAGCAGCTGCTCGACACCGCCGTTCGCCGCGACGATGTCGGCGAAGATGGGTTTGTCCAGCAGCTGCGCCACGCGTGCCGAGCCGTTCTGCGACCCCTTGGGCCGGACCAGGACGGACACCGAGACGCCAGGCACGTCGCGCAGCAGGCGATGCAGCAGCGCTTCGCCGACGAAGCCGGTCACGCCGGTGAGCAGGATCGAGGAGTCGCCGAGCCGCTCCGCGAGCCGCACGTCGGTCTCCTTAGCCTCAGCAGGAGAAGCCATCCAAACACAGCTGCGCTGAGGCTCTGCTGGCGCGCTCCGGGCCGACACGCGTGGAGAGGGGCGGTCGGCCCCCCGACGCTACCTAGTTGACGGTCAGTCGCAACCGGAAGTCGTGCACGCCCTCCTCCAGCATATGGCTGGAGATCCCCAGCGAGGCCAGGGGCCGCACGTTGTCCACGAGCTCCTTGGTGGCGCCAGCCTGCTCCATCAGCCGGATCATCTGGGTCTGTACCGCGTCGAAGTTGACGAAGAAGACCGAGGTGGCCGACGCCGCGTCAGGCACCGCGTTGGAGAACTCATAGGAGTCGCCGAGCCCGCCGTTGACCACCAGCTCACGGGCGTAGCCCGCGTTGGTCGAGACGGCGACCGAGCCTTTGCCGTCCACCGTGGTGAGTGGCAATGGCACCCCCTGCGAGGCTGCGTAGTCCGTCAGCTTGGCCAAGACCGTGCGGAAGGCCTTCGGGTCGGTGGTGAAACGCGCCCCGACGCGCAGCTTCGACGTGTCGCCGTGGGCGGCGACCGCCGCGAAGTTCAACCCTTCGCTGTCCATCGCGAACGTCACGTTGTCGCCGAGCACGGTCTTCAGGTCGGCGGGTAGGACCAGCCCGGTCTCGGTCTGCACCTGGCGCTCGAGGACGTCGAGGCTTTGGCCCGAGCTGGCCAGCACGCCAGCGAGGTTCTTCCATACCTGGTCGACCGTTTCGCTACCGCCGGACAGCGATGCTGCCATGAACGTCGTGTCGGGCAGCTCGACCACCGGGTTGTCGACCGTCTCGCCGGCCGGGGAGGCCCCGGTGGCGAAGCCGGCAAGCTCGAGGTAGTCCGCGCCGAACCGCAGTGCGGCGGCTGCTGTCTCTGCCTTGACAGGCTGCGGTCCGGCAACCGCGGGGAACGTGTCGGCAGGCAATGCCTTCAGCGCCGCTTTGACCGACACCCATCCGGAGACGACGCCCTGGTCGCCGAGCCTGGCCATGTCGTCGCGAAAGTCCGGGTTCGCCGAGAGCGGGTCGGTGGCAGCGGCCTCGGCGTAGGCGGTCGCCCGCGCCTGGGTCGCCGCGAACAGCAGATAGTCGCTGCCGACCGCGGCGTGCGCGGGCATCTCGGAGCCGGCGCACTTCGCGAGCGCCCGCAAACCGGTCTCCGCCGCAGCTTGGTCGCTCACCTGCAGGACCATCGCGGCGTCAGCGCCGCTCTGCCCGCGGGCCGGTGGCAGGGCGGCGATAGCTGCCCGGTCGCCGAGCCACGAGGCAACGTCGTCGTCGTAGGAAAGCGATGCGCACGCGCCGGTCTTCTGCTGGAACTCCTCGAACGCCCGACGGCGCAGGTCTTCGTTGATGTCGGTGACGCCGCTGGCCTCGGCCAGCGCCGGGAACTTCTGCAGCAAGCGCATTCCCGCGATCTTCTGTGCGGCGGAGGGATCGAGGTCCACCCGCAGGTAGGCCAGCGCGTTGCCGGGCAGGGCGTCGGCGGGCTGCGCGCCACCACCGGACATGGCGCGGTAGGCGGCGTACGCCGCCCCGCCCAGCAGCAGCACCAGGGCAGCGGCGACGATCCCGAGCGTGAGACCGCGGCCGCGAGTAGCGCGCGCTGGCTCGACGGCTGACTCGGCCGTATCAGACATCTGGTGATCCCCCATGTGAACGAAGTAGCAAGCCTAGCCACCCAATAGTAACTTACAGTGGCTAACAGCCTACAATTGGTTAGCGCAGAGTGGGCATACCGTCTCGGGGCGGGCCAGGGCTGGGCGCAGATCGGCGGCGCATGAAGCTGGCGAACAGCACTCCGGCCATGGCTCCGACCGGCCAGCTCAGGTAGACGCCGCTGGCTCGAACCCGCAACGGAGCCAGGATGCGCTCCCCCGCGCTGGCGGCCTCCAGCCGGGGGCCGAGGTCCGGTGGCCCAAGACTGCGGCCGACTGTGTACGCGGTCACGCAGGCCACGGCGGAGACAGCCAGCAAGCCCACGACCAGGCGCCAGCCATGGTCTGGGTATGCGGTCGCGACGACCCACCCGAGCACGAGTCCGCCCACCAGGCCCACCACGAGGAACCAGCCGTCTGCGTTGAACACCGTGGCGAGCCCGGACTCGTCCAAGTAGGCCCCGTCCCGGGTCACCTGGTAGCTCGGCGTACGCGTGACCGAGCGCCAGACCAGGCCGCCGGCCGCCCCGCTGAGCATGGCCGCCACGGCACCGACTGCGGCCGCGCGCACTGGTGCGGCGCGTTGGGCCTTCTCGGTGAGTGAGGCGCCAGCGTGAGACGCTGGATCGGGCTGGCTGGCGGTGGCTAGGTCGCGAGACAGGACGGCCCCAGCAGCGTCTTGAGCTCGGCCATCAAAGCCGGGCTCGGTGTCACGCGGAGCCGCTCGTCGAGGCGCAACACCTTGGTGCTCGACTGTGCCCGCAGGCGCAGATGCACCTCGCTGCCGCCAGGATGGGTGCCGAGGACGTCCTTGAGGGACTCGACCAAGGCCGGAGTGCACCGGAGCGCGGAGACCGTGATGACGACCGGGCCGGTCCGCTCATGGCTCAGCACAGGTGACGCGATCTCGACGGCCCGCACCAGCGGTACGGCGTCGCGCCGCTGGAGCCTGCCCTTGACGAGCACGATGGAGTCCTCCGCCAGCAGCGCGGCCGCGCTGTGGTAGTGCGGGGAGAAGACCAGCACCTCGATGCTGCCCTCGAGGTCTTCGAGGGTGAAGGACGCCCACAGGTCACCGCGTTTGCTGCGCTTGTGCGCGACCTCGGTGACCAGGCCGGCCAGCGTCACGGGAGCGCCGTCGGGTCGCGCTTCGTCGGTCAACAGCCGACCGACCGAGCAGTCCGCCGCTGCGGCCAGTGCGTGCTCGAGACCGCGCAACGGATGGTCGGAGACGTAGAGGCCGAGCATCTCTCGTTCGTGCGCGAGCAGCGTGGCCCGGTCCCACTCCGCCAGGTCGGGCACGGCCACACTGGCCGCCCCGAACCCGGCGGAGTCGGAGTCGACGTCGCCGAACAGTGACTCCTGGCCGATGGCCTCGTTGCGCTTGACCTCGACGTGGCTGTCGACGGCGTCCTCGTGCACCGCGACGAGAGCCCGGCGGCGCTGGGCTGCCGAGTCGAACGCGCCGGCTTTGATCAACGACTCGACGACCCGCTTGTTGCACACCACGGTGGGCACCTTGGCGAGGAAGTCGGCGAAGTCGGCGAACTTGCCCTTCTGCTGGCGCGTCTCGACGATCGCGCTGACGACGTTTGCGCCTACGTTGCGTACGGCCGTGAGGCCGAACCGGATGTCGCTGCCGACGGGGGTGAAGTCGGCGTCGGACTCGTTGACGTCGGGCGCCAGCACCTTGATTCCCATGCGGCGGCACTCGCCGAGGTAGATAGCGGACCGGTCCTTGTCGCCGTGGACACTGGTTAGCAGAGCGGCCATGTACTCCGCGGGGAAGTTCGCCTTGAGGTAGGCCGTCCAGTAGGAGACGAGTCCGTACCCCGCCGTGTGGGACTTGTTGAAGCCGTAGTCGCAGAACGGCAAGAGAGTGTCCCAGAGCTTCGTGATGGCCGACTCGCTGAACCCGCGCTCCCGCATCCCCGAGCTGAAGCGGACGACCTCGTGCGCCAGGATCTCGCGGCTCTTCTTGCCCATCGCACGCCGCAGCAGGTCGGCTTGGCCCAGCGTGTAGCCGGCGACCTTACGGGCTATCGCCTGCACCTGCTCCTGGTAGACGATCAGCCCGTAGGTCTCGTCGAGGATCTCAGCCAGCGGCTCAGCCAGCTCCGGGTGGATCGGCTCGACGCGCTTGCGCCCGTTCTTGCGGTCGGCGTAGTCGATGTGGGCGTTCGCCGCCATCGGCCCCGGGCGGTAGAGCGCGAGCACCGCCGAGATGTCCTCGAAGCGTTCCGGGCGCATCGCGCGCAGCAACGAGCGCATCGGTGCCCCGTCGAGCTGGAAGACACCGAGCGTGTCCCCGCGCGAGAGCAGGGCGTAGGTCAGCGGGTCGTCGAGCCCCAGCCCGTCGACGTCGACGCGTTGCCCGCGGTTGCGCTCGACATTGGCTACGGCGTCGTCGATCACCGTCAGGTTGCGCAGCCCCAGGAAGTCCATCTTGAGCAGGCCCAGCGTCACGCACGTGGGGTAGTCGAACTGAGTGATGATGGAGCCGTCCTGCTCGCGACGCAGCAGCGGGAGCGTGTCGATGAGCGGCTGGCTCGACATGATCACGCCGGCAGCGTGCACCCCCCACTGTCGCTTGAGGTTCTCCAGCTGCTTGGCGGTGTCGACGACGCGGCGCGCTTCCGGGTCGGAGTCGTACAGCCTGCGGAACTCACCAGCCTCGCCGTAGCGAGGGTGGCTCTCGTCGAAGATGCCGGCGAGCGAGATGTCCTTGCCCATGACGGCCGCTGGGAGCGCCTTGGTGATCCGCTCGCCCATCGCGAACGGGAAGCCGAGCACCCGCGACGAGTCCTTGATCGCCTGCTTGGCCTTGATCGTGCCGAACGTCACGATCTGGGCCACCCGGTCGTCGCCGTACTTCTCGGTGCAGTAGCGGATCACCTCCCCCCGGCGCCGCTCGTCGAAGTCAATGTCGATGTCGGGCATCTCGATGCGCTCGGGGTTGAGGAACCGCTCGAACAGCAAGCCGTGCTCGAGCGGGTCGAGCTCGGTGATGCCCAGGGCGTACGCCACGATCGCGCCGGTCACCGAGCCGCGCCCTGGGCCTACGCGAATGCCTTGCGCCTTGGCCCACGTGATGAAGTCGGCAACGACGAGGAAGTAGCCGGGAAATCCCATCGCCAAGATGCACTCGACTTCGCCGTCGGCCCGCTCGCGCGCCTGCGCGCTCACGCCGTCGGGATAGCGCCGTGCCAGGCCTCGGTTCACCTCGGTGACGAACCAGGACCCCTCCGACTCCCCCGGCGGCACGGGGAAGCGCGGCATCAGGTTTGCGCCCTCGGCGAAGGACACGTCACACCGCTCGGCAATCAACAGCGTGTTGTCACAGGCCTCCGGCAGCTCGCGCCAGACCGCACGCATCTCCGCTGGGCTTTTGAGGTAGAACTCGTCGCCCTCGAAGGCAAGCTTGGGGTTGGCGAGCTCCGAGCCGGTCTGGACACACAACAGCGCCGCGTGCGCCGCGGCGTCCTCCCTGCGCGTGTAGTGCAGGTCGTTGGTGGCGACGAGCGGCAGCGCGAGCTCGCGCGCGAGACGCAGCAGGTCCTCCCTGACCCGGCGCTCCACCTCGATGTGGTGGTCCATCACCTCGCAGAAGTAGTTGTCCGGGCCGAAGATGTCGCGGTAGCGGGCCGCCGCCTCCACCGCCTCGGCGTAGCGACCGAGGCGCAACATCGTCTGGACCTCACCACCCGCGCAGCCGGTCGTAGCGATCAGACCGGCGCCGTAGGTGCTGAGCAGCTCGGCGTCGACGCGCGGCTTGTAGAAGTGGCCCTCCAACGACGCCTTCGAAGCGAGCCGGAACAGGTTGTGCATGCCGCGGGTGTCCTCGGCGAGCAGCGTGAGGTGGGTGTAGGCGCCTCCGCTGGAGACGTCGTCGTCACCGCCACCGCCCCAGCGCACGCGGCGTCGGTCGAAGCGGCTCGTGCCCGGCGTCAAGTAGGCCTCCAGCCCGATGATGGGCTTGATGCCGTGTGCTCGGGCCGACGTGTAGAACTCGTACGCCCCGAACAGGTATCCGTGGTCGGTGATGGCGAGCGCCGGCATCTCCAGCCGCGCGCACTCAGCCAGCAGCTCACCAATGCGCGCCGCACCGTCGAGCATGGAGTATTCGGTGTGCACGTGTAGATGGACGAAGGAGTCCCCACCAGGCATCGGCGCTCGTTCGCCTCCTGCTACTCGCCGGGACTGCTGACTGTTTCGCGTGCTGCGCTTCGCCGGGGGTGATGCTCGGTCGTCGCGGCCACCACTGCGCTCGCTGGGGTGGCGGGACGGTCCGCCCAGACTAACGCCGAACTTCCTAGCCGAACGCGCCGACACTCGCGGCTACCGTGGCCGCCACACCATCCGTACGTCTGGGCTGCGCTCCTCGTTCGCCGCGCCGTCGGTGTGCTCGACTGACCCCCACGACACGCACCGCCTCGCCGTCGACCGCATCGGCCCCTCCGGACTCGGCCACCCAGACGACTCCCCGCTCGACCAGACCGCCGTACCGGTGCGGCCTCGGCGCTCACGCCGCCGCCCGGACTGCCTCAAGGGCCTGGGCGAGGTCATCGGGGTACGGGGCGGAGTACTCCACCGCCTCGCCGCTGGCTGGGTGGCGGAGCCGTAGCGACACCGCGTGCAGCCCCTGCCGTCGCAGCCCCACCCGTTCCGCCAGCACCGGGTCGGCGCCGTAGGTGAGATCGCCGACGCACGGGTGGTGCAGCGCGCTCATGTGAACGCGGATCTGGTGGGTGCGGCCGGTCTCCAGGCCGACCCTCAACAGGCTGGCGTAGCGATGCGCTTCCAGCGTCTCGTAGTGGGTGATGCTCGGCCGACCGCCGGCCACCACCGCCCAGCGGGCGTCGTGGCGAGGGTGCCGGTCGATCGGGGCGTCGACGGTGCCGCGCGAAGGGTCCGGGTGGCCTTGCACGAGCGCGTGGTAGGTCTTGTCGACCTCGCGGGCACGGAAGGCCCGCTTGAGCATCGAGTACGCGCGCTCCGATCGGGCGAGCACCATGACCCCGCTGGTGCCGACGTCGAGGCGATGGACGACTCCTTGGCGCTCCGCCGCGCCGCCCAGCGCCAGGACAGTGCCAATCGCGGCCAGCTGACCGACCACGGTCGGGCCGCTCCAGCCCGGGCTCGGGTGCGCCGCGATCCCCGCAGGCTTGTCGACGACCAGGATGTCGTCGTCCTCGAAGATGATCCGCGGGCCGGCCCCCTCGCTCAGCGGCTCGGGAGCCGTTTCCCCCGGGCCGGCCGGCAGGTCGACCTCCAGCCACTCGCCGGCGCTCAGTCGCTCGGACTTCAGCGGCGTGGCGCCGTCCAGGCGCACGTGCCCGGCTTCGATGAGCTCGGCGGCCCGGGTGCGCGACACGCCGAACAGGCGGGCCAGCGCCGAGTCCAGGCGCTCACCGGCCAGTCCCTCGGGAACGGGCAGGGCCCGGTGCGCCGCGGCGCTCATCCGTGGGTGCCGTCCAGCCGCACCCCCCGCAGCGACTGCAGCACCACCAGCGCGGCGGCGGCGACGATGGCGCTGTCGGCAACGTTGAAGACGGGCCAGTGCGGCAGCTCGAGGAAGTCCACGACGTGCCCGCGCATCGGGCCTGGTGCCCGGACGAGGCGGTCGGTGAGGTTGCCGCACGCTCCGCCGAGCAGCAGCCCGAGCGCCACGGCCCAGCCAGCGCTACGCAGGCGCGACGACAGCCGTACGACCACGACCACGACGCCGATCGCCACCACCGTCAGCGCGACGGTGTAGCCGGTCCCGAGCGAGAACGCGGCGCCCGGGTTGCGGGTGAGCCGCAACGTGAGCAGACCGCCGAGCAGGGAGACCGGCTCGCGGCCCTCGAGCTGCGCCACTGCGAGGGTCTTGGTGGCCAGGTCGAGCGCATAGACGACAGCAGCCAGTGCCGCGAACAACAGGAGCCGACGTGGCGGCCGGGTCGCCTCCGGCGAGCTGGCGGAGTCGCTCGCTTGGCTCAGCGGCGTTCCTCGCGCTGCTTGCATGGCAGGCACAGTGTCGCACGCGGGAAAGCCATCAACCGCATCTTGCCGATGGGCTTGCCGCACCGCTCGCACAGACCGTAGGTGCCGTCGTCGATGCGCTCCAGGGCGTGCTCGACCTGTTGGAGCATCTCGCGCCAGTTGGTGGCCAGCGACATCTCGTGGTCGCGTTCGAGAGTGTTGGAGCCGACGTCGGCCTGGTCGTTGCCGGCGCCGTCATTGCCGTCGCGGATGAGCTCGGCGATCTCCGACTCCAACACGGCGAGCTCTCCGTGCAGGCGCTGCTGCTCCTTCTCCAGTTCGGCGCGCACCTCCGTCAGCTCTGCGGCGGTCCACGGGGCCTCATCCTCGCGCACGGCGAGGCGGTGCGCGGCTGCCTTGCGCGACCGTGCGCGCTTGGCGGCTGCCGCCTTCTTCTGCTTCTCCGCATCGGTATTGGTGGATTGGGCTGCTGACGCTGACTTGCTGGACGTCTTCGCTGCCGAGCTCTTCTTGGCCGGCGCCTTCTTCTTCGCCGGCGCCTTCTTCTTCGCTGCGCCGGCCTTGGCGGCCACCGCTTTCGAGGACTTCTTCGCCGTGCTCTCCGGCATGCCGCACCCCTTCGATGCGTGGCCGCGATCTGGCGAGCGGCACGATTGGTGCCGGAAGGATAGGGGCCGCCGCTCGCTACTTCAACACGCCTTGGCC
>DATHBP010000061.1:0-3616 GCA_035296085.1 Nocardioidaceae bacterium
TGTTCGGCCTTCGCGTGGCGTCCTACGTTCGACAGGGCCTCGACGATGACGGCAACAAGATGAGGGCGCACAGCGTCAGGGACCGCGGACTCGACAGGGCCGACGAACTCGACGTGCGGCCTGGCGGCGAGCATCGGCTCGGCGGCGACGGTTACGGCGTTGATTTGACTCTTGAGATCGGCGGCGGCCCCGTTGCGGCCAAGCTGGAAGATTGTGCTGCGGATGTCGCGAATGGTGGCATCGAGGTTGTTCACGGCCTCCGTTAGGCGGGTCGCGCTTTGAACGTCTTGAGACCGTGTCGCCATGCTTTGCAGGGTGAGGCCGGTGGCGAAGAGCCGTTGGATCACGAGGTCGTGCAGGTCTCTGGCGATCCGGTCCCGGTCCGCCAGGATCGCCAGTGCGGCCCGATCCTCTTGCGCTTGAGCTCGGTCGACTCCGAGGGCGGCTTGCGCGGCGAACCCACGAAGCGCCTGCACGTCGTCGTCGTCCCATACTCGCGACAAGGCCCGGTCAATGCTTCCGATCAGCAAGGCGCCACCGGCTCCTCCTGGGCCGGTGAAGGGCACGAGCAGGGCGGAGGTCAAGTTTTCCAGTCCGGGCATGCGTACGCCTTCGGCGAGTATGACGGTGGCACCGTGCTTCATAACGTCAGAGAGGGTTCCGTCAGGCGGCAGGTCTTCGCCCAGCAGCTGCCCGCCCGACCCTGACGTCGCCTCGATCTTCATAGACCCGTCGTTCTGCTCCAGCACAACGACGGCGAGGTCGGCGTCGGCGATGTCGCGGGCTCTGGCGGCGATCAAGGTGAGGGCACTGCTTCGATCGACGTGGCCCAGCAGCAGGTCTTGTATCTCAGCCGTGGCCGATAGCCAGAGCTCCCTTCGACGCAGCCGCTCGAACAGCGCTGCGTTCTCGATGGCTACACCGGCTGCGGCCGCCAAGGCCACGACTGCGAGCTCATCCTCTTTGGTGAAGTCGTTCCCTCCGGCCTTGTCGGTGAGGTACAGGTTTCCGAAGACACGGTCGCCGACCCGAACAGGCACACCAAGGAACGACTTCATCGGCGGGTGATGCGCAGGGAAACCGTATGACGATGGGTGTGTCTTCAGGTCGTGGAGGCGTAATGGTTCAGGCTCATCGATGATCAGGCCCAAAATGCCACGGCCACGCGGCAGCGTTCCGATCGCAGCCACCGTCGGCGCTGGCATGCCATGGGTGATGAAGTCGCTGAGCCCTTCTCCGCCCGTGTTGATCACGCCCAGGGCGGCGTACTGCGCATCCGCCAAGCCGGCGGCAGCCGTCACGATGCGAGCGAGGGTGGCATGCAGGTCAAGATCTTTGGCCACGACGCTGACAGCGTCGAGAAGGGAACGAACCCGTTCCTCAGCAGCCACCAAGTCTTCGACGCGGACGAGCACAGCGCGCAGCAGCTCCGTCAGTGGCTCGCCGCGTGCTGACACGAAGGAGATCGTAGGCGCCCTCGCGAGGCAGGGCCGGAAGGTACGGATGCGCCCACCAAGCGGTGGGCGCATCCGTACGTGGGGTGGGGTGACTACTTCAGGATCGGCAACCGCTGCGTGATCGACTGCCTCTCCCACCAGGAGCCGAGGCCCAGGTAGCGGCCGGCGCCGAGGAGGCCGAGCACTAGAACGGCAAGGGCACCGATGATGTGGTCGTCGGTGATCGGGTTGTTCTCCGGCGCCAGGACGACGGTCCACATCAGCAGGTACATAAGTGCGGCGCCGCCGACGGCCAGCCGCATCGTAATGCCGAGCGTGAGAGCAACGCCGATCGCGAGCAGACCCAGCATGAATCCCCAGTTGGCCCAGGCGTCGCCAGCGATGCTGTTGTAGAAGCCCTGGAAGGGGCCCTTGGCTGCAAAGGCTAGAAAGCCCTCGGTGGGGGACCCGCCGTTGATCCAGGCTGCGTCGCCGAAGCGGTCGACGACCCCGGTCTCCGCATCGCGACCGGTGCCGAAGCCGAGTGCGAAGAGCTTGTCGAAGAAGGCCCACAGGAATGTCCAGCCGATCACGATCCGCAATGCGCCGAGAGCGTAACCCGCTGCGCGGCTCGGAACCGGCTCGCGTACGGTTGTCGACTCAGCCATCTGCGCCGGCGGCCTTGCGTGCTGCTGCAGCGTGGTCATCGCTTTCTCCTAGGTCTTGGGGAGCTCTGTGCTCCGTCTGCCACCACTGTGTTGCCGGCGCCGGTCGACACACATCTGGCGGATGCCCCCTCTTGACGGGCCGAAGGTCCCCTCCGGTCGGGGTCTCGTGCCACTGTCCGCATCGGTCGTTGCTCGGGGAGCATTGCAAGCGTCAGCTGAATCGAGCTGGCGTCACCGCCGCTGGAGGAACCCATGACGGTCAGTCGCAGGCAACGCGTTGTGGTCGGTGTCGCCGAGACCCAGGAGAGCGCGGCAGCGCTGGCATTCGCAATGCGCGAGTCAGCTCTGCGTGGTAGCACCCTCGAGGTCATCACCGCCTGGACCGTGGCCAACGAAAACTCGGGTGCTGTTGGTGATGACGTGACCGACGATGGGTTGCCAGAGCGAGCGCGACGGCGCGCCCAAGAAATCCAGGACCGCGCGGTGGCGCTGACACTGCAGGAGGTCGATGTCCGCCCGCTGCTGTCGCGCCAGGTGCTCGAGGGCGACGCTGGGCAAGTGCTGGTGCGGGTTGCGCGAGAGGCGGACTACCTGGTCGTCGGCACGCCGGCCGATCACACCCTGCGGCAGACGACGCTGGGTTCAGTCAGCGACTACTGCGTTCGCAACGCCGCCTGTGCCGTCGTAGTCGTTCAAGCTCCGGCGAGCAAACCACGAGCGCAACAAGGAGTAGGGGCACGTGATGCCGGTCGAGAGCGTACGAACCATCGGAAGTCTTTCGTGAGCTGAGCGCGAAGGTGCCGTCTCACGCCGGCCATGCGACTCAGCGAACGAGTTTCGAGGCCAAAACGGCCGCTTGGGTGCGGCGTTCCAGCCCCAGCTTCATCAAGATGCTCGACACGTAGTTCTTCACGGTCTTCTCGGCCAGGAAGATGCGTTCGGCGATCTGGCGATTGGTCAGCCCCTCCGCGATCAGCTCGAGGATCTTGCGCTCCTGCGCCGTGAGCTCAGACAGCTCGTCAGGCTCCTTGTCGGGTCCGGCGCGGAGCCGCTCCAGCACCCGGTGGGTCACCGCCGGGTCGAGCAGGGACTGCCCGGCTGCGACCCGCCTGACGGCGTCGACAAGGGCGGTTCCTGCGATCTGCTTCAGCACGTATCCGGATGCTCCAGCCATGATGGCCGCGAACAGAGCCTCGTCATCGTCGTACGACGTCAAAATCAGGGCCCGAATGCTTGGGTCCACGGACCTGACGTTTCGGCACACATCGACGCCGCTCCCATCTGGGAGCCTCCCGTCGAGCACCGCAACGTCTGGGCGCAACGCAGGAATGCGGCTCTGTGCCTCCACGGCCGAGCCGGACTCGCCGACCACGACGAAGTCACCCGCAGCCTCGAAAAGGTCGCGCAAACCCCGGCGGACGATCTCATGGTCATCGAGCAGGAAGATCCGGATTTGACGATCGCTGTCAGCCATAACCACCGTTGTACCCCTGCCGCTCGCGCATTCGCATC
>DATHBP010000062.1:0-11595 GCA_035296085.1 Nocardioidaceae bacterium
CGTCCACACCAGCGAAGGCCGGGCACAACAGGATTAGGGAGGCCACCTGGTCTGGGCGTGAGACAGCTAGCTCGAGCGCTACCTGCCCGCCCATCGACGAGCCAACGACGTGGCACGCCGTGACGCCCAAGTGGTCCAGGAAATCGAGAACGTCGCCTACGTTGGTGAACGGCTCGTGCGGCAACGGGGTTTCGCCGAAGCCGCGAAGGTCCGGCCGGATCACCCGGTACGACCGCGCCAGCGCCTCGGCCTGCCGATCCCAGGCGCTCGCGTCGGTCACGCCGGAGTGCAGGAGCACGACGGCCGGCCCGGTGCCTTCGTCACGATGAGAAAGCAACACCCGGCGAGAGTAGCCACTGTGTGGTCGTGCAGAGGCGTGGCTTGGGATGTCGTGCCAGAGGTTTCCCGAGCTCACAAAGCGGGCAGAACGTGCGCTGTTCAGGGGCATGAGGCCCCTAGCGGCCGGAGGCGACAGTGCCCGCCGCAACCACGCCCGAAAACGACTCTGGAGGAGCTATGACTACCGGTGACAGCGGAGGCGCGACTCGCGCCGGCGGGTCCCCCGACCCGTACCGCACGGGTGATCGACATGAGACAGACGAGTCGTACGGAGCGCCTGGCTCGTACGGCACGGCGGGCTCGTACGGAGGAACCGACCGGCCGGTGGAGGTCCGCGAGGAAGTGCTCGACTCGCCCCGCGTGCACGAGGAGACGGTCGTGCGGGAAGACCACCACGTACAGCCGCGACCCCCGGCGCAGACCCCGGTGAACGTCGCGGTGGAGGCAGAAGGCCACGACGGGGTGCGCTGGGGACCGGTGTGGGCCGGTCTGCTCACCGCACTGTCGACGTTCCTGTTGCTGGAGCTGCTGTTCTACGGGATGGGTTGGCTGACGATCGACCCGGGTCCGCAAACACCCGGCAACAATGCCGGCTGGGTCACGGGCATTCTCGCGCTCGTCGCGTTCTTCCTCGGTGGGCTGGTCGCCGGTGCGACGGCGATGTGGAAGGGCCTGACCAGCGGCCTGCTGCACGGGTTCATGGTGTGGGCGCTGGGCGTGCTCGCCATCTTGTTCCTCACCCTGTTCGGTGGCGGCGCCCTGCTCGGCAGTTTCGCCGACCTGATCCGCAACTTCGTCAACCTCCAGCAGGCGGCGAACGTCACCGGCCAGGAAACCAGCGAACTGGCGCGGACTGCCAAGGACGCGGCGCTGCCGGCGTTCTTCGGACTGGCTCTGCCGCTCGCGGCTTCGATGCTCGGCGGGCTGATCGGCTCGAAGATGTGGCCGCGCAACCAGGGCGCGCAGCAGGACACCATCTCGGTGCGCTGACGCCGAGCAAACACCGCAACTGGGCTGGCGGGCGCCGCACGACGGCGTCCGCCAGCTGTGTCACGCCCCAGTGATGCCCTCCCCGCCACCGGACTGCTCGGCAAACGTCTCGTGCTCGAGCAGGTGAAGCACCGGTACGCCGAGCCGGCGCCGCGCCCGAGACGTCCAGTCGACATGGAAGAAGTCGGCGACCAGGTGTGGACGAGTGAGGATGAGCGCTTCCCGAGCGTCGCAGGCCGATACCAACGCCGCCAGCGCGTCCACGGGCTCAGCCGTTGTCACGTCGCCGTCGACGTCCGTGCCGCGCGCCGCGAGCTTGTCGACGCTGCCGCGTAGGGCCGACCGGCTGTGCGCCAGGACCTCCGCGTGCAGGCGCTCGAGGTCCGCGGCGTTCCCCGGCAGCACCACGTCGGGTGTCAACAGCGCCTCGTTGGCCGCAAGCGACCCCAACGCCGACTCCACCCTCGCCGGAGCGTCTTCGACCGGCAGGAGCAGGTGGTAGCGCACCGGCTCCGCCAAGCCGTCATGCAGCGCGACGATCTGGTCGGCGTCAACCGCCGATAGCTCCTGCTCGATCAGCACCGCGACGTCGTACATAGCTGCACCTCTTCGTGGCCGTGGGGTAGCCGAAGCGTAGAAGAACGCGGACGCCGGCGGGGGCGTACCGCTGGATTGCCTGTCCGGCCAAGATGGTGCTCATGCACCTACCCGTGATGCCGCCGCTCGCTCCCATGTTGGCGAAGTCCGTTGCCGCGATCCCGGACGTCGGACACGTCGAGCCGAAGTGGGACGGCTTCCGAACGATCGTGTTCAGAGACGGCGACGAGGTAGAGCTCGGCAGCCGCAACGAGCGGCCGATGACGCGCTACTTCCCCGAGGTGGTCGACGCGGTGAAGGAGCAGCTCCCGCAGCGGTGCGTGGTCGACGGCGAGATCGTGGTAATCCGCGAGGACCGGCTCGACTTCGAGGCACTGCAACAGCGCATCCACCCAGCGGCGTCACGGGTCAACCTGCTGGCCGGCGAGACGCCGGCATCGTTCATCGCCTTCGACCTACTCGCGCTCGGCGACGAGTCGCTGATGGCTGTGCCGTTCAAGGAACGCCGCAACCGTCTGGCGTCCGCCTTAGCAGGGGCACAGGCACCGGTGTATCTGACGCCGGCGACGGAGGACATGGCAGAGGCGCAACGCTGGTTCGACGTGTTCGAGGGCGCCGGGCTTGACGGCGTCGTCGCCAAACCGGTCGACGCGCCGTACACGCCGGACAAGCGGACGCTGTTCAAGGTCAAGCACCAGCGCACCGCGGACTGCGTGGTGGCGGGCTTTCGGTGGCACAAGTCGGGGCCGGTGGTCGGCTCGCTGCTCCTCGGCCTGTACGACGACACGGGCCGGCTGCAGCACGTGGGGGTTTCGGCGTCGTTCCCGATGGCCCGGCGCCACAAGCTCGTGGACGAGCTGGCGCCATACCGCATCGGCGACGGCGACGCTCACCCGTGGTCGGAGTGGACCGAGGCCCAGGCGCACACCGAGGGCCGGCTTCCTGGAGCGGTGTCGCGGTGGAACGCGAAGAAGGACCTCTCCTTCGTCGCGGTCCGGCCGGAACTCGTGGTGGAGGTGGCCTACGACCACATGGAGGGCACCCGGTTTCGACACACCGCGCAGTTCCGGCGCTGGCGGACCGACCGCGCGCCCGAATCGTGCACGTACGACCAGCTGGAGTCGCCGGTGCGGTATGACTTGGCTCAGGTGCTCACGGCTGGCCGTGTGACGTAGCGGTCCGCGGACCGTGCCAGCCGGTAGGGCCGGCCATACTGAGATATGGCGAAAAGTAAGCAACCGATCACACGGTCCCTTCGGCTGCCGGCCGGAGCGGTCGACTGGGGCCGGCTCGACCCCCGTGCGACCCCGGGGTTCGCGGACGGGAAGACGGCGGGCAAGCGGGCGCTCGAGCGGCTCGGTCCCTCGCTGTCTGAGCTGCAGGAGCGCTTGTACGCCGAGGGCCGCACTGGTGGGTCGCGGAGCATCCTGCTCGTGCTGCAAGGGATGGACACCTCGGGCAAAGGCGGGGTGGTTCGGCATTGCGCCGGCCTGCTCGACCCGCAGGGCGTGGCCCTCGCGTCCTTCAAGGCGCCGACCGCCGCCGAGCGGGCCAAAGGCTTCCTGTGGCGGATCCGCCAGGAGCTGCCCGCCCCGGGGATGGTTGGCATCTTCGACCGCTCGCACTACGAGGACGTCCTCATCGCACGCGTCCGCAAACTGACCCGCGCGGCAACGATCGAAAAGCGCTACGACGCCATCAACGCGTTCGAGTCGGCCCTTACAGCTGCCGGGACGACGATCGTCAAGTGCTACCTGCACATCTCCGCCGAGGAGCAGCTGCAGCGGCTGCTCTCCCGCTTGGACGACCCCAGCAAGCACTGGAAGTACAACCCCAGTGATGTCGAAGAGCGGGCTCGCTGGGACGACTACCGAAAGGCGTATGACCTGGCGCTCACCCGGTGCAACACCAAGGCGGCGCCGTGGTACGTGATACCGAGCGACCGCAAGTGGTATCGCAACTGGGCCGTCACCAAGCTCCTCCTCGAACACCTCGAGGCGCTCGATCCCAAGTGGCCGGCCGGCGACTTCGACGTGGCGGAAGAGCGGCGCCGCCTGCTCAGCCAGCCCAGCCAGGAATCGGGTAAGGCTTGACGAAGTCGGCGATCTCGCCTTTGACCCGCGCGATTGGCGACTCGTCACCCGCCGCTGCCGCAGTGACGACCTCATCGATCCAGGCCGCGATCTGTGGCATGTGCTCCGGTGCGAGCCCGCGAGTCGTCACCGCCGCCGTGCCGATCCGGACGCCGGATGGGTCGAACGGCTTGCGGGGGTCGTACGGGACGGTGTTGTAGTTCAGCTCGATGCCGGCCCGGTCGAGCGCCTTGGCCGCGGGCTTCCCGCCGATGCCCTTGGCGGTGAGATCAGCCAGGATCAGGTGGTTGTCGGTCCCGCCGGAGACCAGCTCGAAGCCGTGCTCGCTGAGCGAGGCGGCGAGTGCTTTGGCGTTGGCCACGATCGTGTGCGCGTAGCGGCGGAAGTCCTCGGTTGCGGCTTCGTGCAGCGCCACGGCGATCGCGGCCGTCGTGTGGTTGTGCGGCCCGCCCTGGAGGCCGGGAAAGACTGCGCGGTCCAGCGGCTTTGCGTACTGCTCGTCACTCATCAGCATCGCGCCGCGGGGGCCGCGCAGCGTCTTGTGCGTGGTGGTGGAGATGACCCCCGCGTGACCGACGGGGCTCGGGTGCGCACCGCCGGCGACCAGGCCGGCGATGTGGGCGATGTCGGCGACGAGAACCGCGTCGACGTCGCGCGCGATCTCGGCGAACGCAGCGAAGTCGATGGTGCGCGGGATCGCGGTGCCGCCGCAGAAGATCAGCTTGGGCCGCTCCTTCTCCGCGAGATCGCGCACCTGGTCGAAGTCGACGAGGCCGTCGGAGCGACCGACGTCGTACTGCACGGGGCGGAACCACTTGCCGGTCGCGGACACCGGCCAGCCGTGCGTGAGATGGCCACCCATCGGCAGCGACATGCCCATGACCGTGTCGCCCGGCTGCAGGAACGCCAGGTAGATCGCGAGGTTGGCGGGTGAGCCGGAGTAGGGCTGGACGTTGACGTGGTCGACCCCGAACAACGCCTTCGCCCGGTGGATCGCTAGCAGCTCCACCTCGTCGACGACCTGCTGACCCTCGTAGTAGCGCTTCCCGGCATATCCCTCGGAGTACTTGTTGGTGAGCAAGCTGGCCGTCGCTTCCAGCACCGCACGCGAGACGTAGTTCTCGCTCGCGATCAGCCGGAGGCACTCGCTCTGCCGGCGCGCCTCGGCGTCGATCAGATCGGCGACCAACGGGTCGGTGTGGCGGAGGGCGGCGTCCAGCCGGCCAGGGGGAGCGGTCATGCTGGCCGAGCGTAGTGCAGCGCCGACGGGCTGTTTGCTCCGCAGTTGCCGCCGGAGGTGGCCTTACCGTAGAGCCATGGCGCCCAACTCCGCCGAGACCCGGCCGGCTGGCGCCACTCGTAGATCACCGCTGCCGTCATCGGCGTGGCGCCTGATCACGGCGACCGTCGACGCCTGCATGCGCTACCGCGTCACCGGGCTGGCCGCCGAGGCGGCGTTCTTCGCGATCCTGTCGCTGCCACCGCTGATCTTCGGCCTCGCGGGCACCATCGGGTTCGCCTTCAAGCGATTCGACGTCAGTCAAGTCGAGACGTTGCGGCAGCAGATCATCGACCTGGCCTCGCAGGCGTTGACCGACGACAGCATCAGCGACGTCATCGCCCCCACGATCGACGAGGTCACGTCCGTGGGCCGCTTCGACGTGATCTCGGTGGGTTTCATCCTCGCCTTGTGGTCAGGGTCACGGGCCCTGAACGTCTTCGTCGACACGATCACGATCATGTACGGGCTCGGCGGCCGTCGGGGCATCGTCCGCACGCGGATGCTGTCGTTCACCCTCTACGTCATCGCCCTGGTCATCGGCATCATCGTGCTCCCGCTCGTGCTGGCCGGACCCGCGATCGTCGACCGGATGGTTCCCCCGCAGCTCGACTTCGTCAACACGCTGTACTGGCCGATCGTCCTCGTGCTCAGCACCTTCTTCCTGACCACGCTGTACCACCTTTCCGTGCCGGTGCGCTCCTCGCTGCGCCACGACATCCCGGGCGCCGTGCTCGCCCTCACCATGTGGATCCTCGGCAGCTTCCTGCTCCGCTGGGTCCTGCAGAACGCCACGAACAGCACATCGATCTACGGTCCCCTCGCCGCGCCGATCGCGGTCCTGCTGTGGCTGTATCTCACCTCCATCGCCGTGCTTATCGGGGCCGCCTTGAACGCGGCGTTCGACCGGGTCTGGCCGGAGTCGGAGACCGCCAAGGCCCGGCTGGAGATCATTCGGCGGCTGCGTCGCACCACGGCAGCGGCGAAGCCGGCACCGGCTGACGGCGTACCCGGCGCCGGCGTGACCACCGCCGCGGCGCTCGGAGCGGAGCAAAAACGTGGTGCGGAGCCGGCTCCGCATCCCTAGGCTGGGGCGAGTTGAGCCACGAACGGCTCCTGACGCCGAGGAGGTGACGACATGACTGCGCGACCCTTTGCCGTGCTTTCGACCTCGTTGACCTCTCCGGCTGCGTGCTGACTCCTTCGCCAACGCAGCCGCCCTCCGAAGGGTGCATTGCTGTGACTGAAACTGCGATCTCCCTGGCCGATCTCGGCTGGGACGACTCCTTTGCCGCCGCCTTCGCGGCGTACGACGAACACTGCGCACCGGGGCGGGTGCTGCGGGTGGACCGCGGCGCCTGCACGGTGCTGACCGAAGCCGGCGCCATCCGGGCTAGCGCCGGCGGCTCGGTGCTGGCCGCTATGGCCGACGACGCGGCGAATGGTCCCTGCACCGGCGACTGGTGCGCGGTGCGTGACTGGCCGGACGGGCCCACCACCGTCGAGGCGATCCTGCCACGACGGGCGGCGGTCACTCGGGCGGACGTACAAGGCCGATCACGCGGCCAGGTGCTGGCCGCCAACGTCGACGCAGTGGGCGTCGTCGTGCCGTTGCACCCCGAACCGTCGTTGGCCAAGATGGAACGCCTGCTGACCTTGGCCTGGGAGAGCGGGGCGGTCCCCGTCGTACTGCTCACGAAGGCCGACCTCGTTGCCGACGCCGACATGGTGGCCGAAGACGTCGCCGCTGCCGCGCCGGGTGTCAGCGTCATCTGCTGCAGCACGGTGACCGGGAGAGGGCTCGACGAGCTGCGCGGCGTTCTCGGCCCGACCGGCACGTTGGCGCTGGTCGGCTCGTCGGGCGCCGGCAAGTCCAGCCTGGTCAACGAGCTGATGGGCGCGGAGGTCTTGGCGACCAAGGCGATCCGCGAGGACGGCAAGGGACGGCACACCTCCGTACGCCGCGAGCTCGTTGCCTTACCCGGCGGAGGTGCGGTCATCGACACACCTGGCCTTCGCGGGGTCGGGCTCGTCGATGCAGATGCCGGGGTCGCGGCCACGTTCGCCGACGTGGAGGCGCTGGTACGGGACTGCCGGTTCTCCGACTGTGGGCACCTCAGCGAACCCGGGTGCGCGGTGACGGCGGCAGTCGAGGACGGCTCCTTGCCCATGCGGCGCCTGGAGAGCTGGCGCAAGCTACAGCGCGAGATGGCCTGGATGGCGATGCGCACCGACGCCCGCCTGCGCTCCGAGCACGCCAAGAAGTGGAAGCAGATAACCAAGGACTACCGCAGTGCCGTTCGTGACCGTTAGTTAGACCTTCAGCACTCAAGGTCACCGCGGCTGCTACCCTTGCGCTCCGGGCTGGGAGACAGCCCAGCCCTGACCCGTCGGCGGCTCGCTGCGGTTGGCTCCTGACAATGGAGGTACGAGTGCGCAAGGCAGCCGTAATCGTCGCGACGGTGTTGGCCGCGGCCGTGGGTGGTCTCGCCCCCGCAAGCGCTATCACTGGCAACTACACCCCAGACGACCAGCATGACTACGTGGGGCTCGTCTTCTTCTACGACGCCGCGGGAAACCCCGCACAGGTGTGCTCGGGGTCGCTGCTGTCACCGACGGTGTTCCTTACCGCGGGCCACTGCACCGCCGGGTTCTCCAGCGCCAGGGTGTACTTCGCGCAGGACGCCGGTGGGGCGTACGACCCGGAGCTCGGCATCGACCCGGTGACGGGCTTCCCCTTCACCTGCCTCCCGCAGCCGGACCCCTGCGTCACGTCGAGCCAGATGTACAACTACGGCTTCACCACGCTTGGTCCGGCCGACAGCCAGGACGTCGGCGTCGTGATCCTCGACCAGCCGGTGTATCTCGAGACGTACGCGTCCCTGGCGGCTGCCGGTTCCCTGGACCGGCTGGCCACCCGCCGCGGCCACCAAGACGCGACGTTCACCGTCTCCGGCTATGGCGTGAGCCGGATCAACCCGGTAGGCGCAGAAGCCTTCTACCAACGGCTGATGGCAACCACGCAGCTCGTGAACCTCGAGAGCGCCAAGACTGCCGGATACAACATTCAGCTCTCCTCGGCGCCGGGGGGCGGGAGCGGTGGCACCTGCTTCGGCGACTCCGGCGGTCCGGTGCTCTACGGCAGCACCGACATCGTCGTGGCGGTGTCCTCGTTCGTCACGCGCAACTGCCGCGGCGTGAACTACGCATACCGTACCGACCAGGTGGCGGTCATCGCCTGGATCCTCGCGCTCGCTGGAGACGAGGCCGACCAGATCAGCGTCGTCGAGATCTAGTCCTGGCAGATCGGTCGGGCATGTCACCGGCGCGCCTGGGGGGGCGGCCGTAGCTGGCGGGTAGCCCGTGTACAAGGATGCTGGCTGTCCGGCACGTTGGGGTGACCCCGGCGTCCCACCACGACCGCGAGTTCCCCCAACCGGGCATGTGCCGCGGAGGACCACTTCCGGAGGCTCGCGTGCTGCGACTATGCGCTCATGTTGTCTCATGGTTCGTCGCCGCGGTCGCCATAGCGGGAACTGCGTCCTCAGTCGCAGCAGACGACCTGGTCACTCCGCTGAAGAACGCCGCCATGATCGAGGAGACAGCGTCGGGCTACAGGTACACGGCCGGCCAGCAGGACAGCCATCTAGTGATCACCCAGGCAAACGGTGGGCTCCGCTTCGTCGACACCGGCACCCGTGAGCTCCGCTGGATTCCGGGGTCTTGTCACCGGCTACGCGTTCCAAACGGGATCGCCGCGGCCTGTGACGTGGCCGGCAGCGTGAGCGTGAACCAGCCCCTGACGGTCAAGGTCGTGGCTCGGCTGGGCAACGACGTCCTCGACGCCTCCGCGCTCACCGCCGCCGTCGAGCTGTACGCGCTAGCCGACGCCGGCAACGACGTCGTCTACGGCGGAGCGGGTGACGACTTTGTCAACGGCGCGCAGAATCGTGACCGCGTCTGGGGAGGTGGCGGCAACGACTGGATCCGGACGGGACTGGGCGGCGACACGATCCGGGGCGGCCCTGGCAACGACAGGCTCAACGGCGTCTACGGCAGCGACACCGTCCGTGGCGGGCGAGGCAATGACCGTACCGGTGGGGGATTCGGCGACGACAGGCTCTACGGCGGCGCCGGCCAGGACCTCCTCGCATGCGGCAGTGGGACTGACCACGCGTACGTCAACCAGGCCGACGATGCCAACGGATGCGAGCATCAGCACAGTTCCTGAGGGCCGGATACAGGCGGCAGCCGCTCGTAGAAGCCCAAACTGATGAGAACCGGGGGGGCCACCCCCAGCCGGCGTGCAGCTAGCCGGTCATGGGGCCAGGCAGGTTGCCGTACCCGCCGGCGTCGTCAGCAGATGAAGTGGATCGAGGGATGCCGCCGCGCTTGGTCTTGGAGCACTTGCCGCATTGCAGGTGGCTGCCGCCCATGTCGTCGGCGGTGAGGTGCCACTGGTGAAAGCGCAACCAGCAGCGGAGTCGAGTGAACATCGGCGACCTCCCCGTGGTCCGTTAGAAGATGCTCCCCAATGCGACCAACACTGGCAAGGGGTTGCACCGTCCACACTCTCTGGTCGGGGCTAACGTCCAGCCCGAGCTCCCAGGAAGGGCCAGGTCCACTACGCCGGTTCCGTGACCGCCCGGTCCTCAGCGGCGTGTCCACGGCCGGTGGACGCCTCGGCGCGGTCGTTGAGCGCCTCAGCTCGGTCGTTGAGCGCCTCGGCGCGGTCGTTCGCCGCGTCCATACGATCCACCAGTGAGTCGAGCCGCTGCACGACGGGAGCGGCCTGTTGGTGCGCCTCTGCCGCAGTCTCGAGTAGGTCGACGAAGCTCTCCCGATCGGCCGCCGACTGCTCCCTGTCCTCACGAGCGCGCTGGCGATCATCCCTGCCGCTCACTCGCACCGGAGCGTCGGGGTCAGCATCTGCGCCGTCTGTCCCGGGGTGGTCTTGCAGCTCAGCCACCCGCTGGCGGTCCTCTGCGGCTCCGTCACGGGCTGCTGCCGTCACCATGAGCTGGTCAACGAGGTCACCGACAAGTGATTGCACGTCCAGGTGGGCGTCGGCAACCGCGTCCCGCGCGTTCGCCAGCTTGTCACGTGTCTCCGCAGCGCGGTCGCGGGTTTCAGCTGCGAGGTCTCTGTCGGAACCAGTGTCGCGAGTCCACTGCTCGTGGTTAGCGGGCTCGGACATTTGCGACCCCTCGCGTGAAAACGAAGTTCAGAATAGTGACGGTTTGATGTCGAGTCTACACGGAGAGTAATTGCGGTCGGTGAGGCAGAGAACGCATGGCATTTCTGGGCGCTCAGCGGCACGATCGCCAGGCACCATACCGAAACGTGCCTTGACCTTCCTACCTAGTGGCCGAGGGTGCCAGGGTGTGGTGCCGATGACCGAGTTGGCCCCGGGTGCGCCAGATGACCAGTCCCGCGGCCAACAGGTAGAGCGCCGTCATCAGCCACCACGCCGTCAAGTAGTGGTCGTCATCGACGAACGGCTCAAACACGATCCTGGTCGCTGTGTTGGCTGCCGCGTGGAACACGATTGCGATCAAAACGCTGCCACCCGTGCTGTTGTAGAGCCAGGTCAGCAGAACCGCCAGGGCCAGCAGCCAGAAGGTGTAGGGAAAGGGAGGACGCTGATCGGTCGGATCGGAAATCAACAGCGGAAGATGCCAGACGACCCAGAAAATCCCCACAACGGCCGTCGCCCGCAGAGCCGTGTGCTCACGCTGGAGCATCGGAAGCAGGAAGCCTCGCCAGCCGGGTTCTTCGAACAGGGCACCGCCCACCACTGCCGTAGACAAGAACAGCAACGGCAGCGTCACCCACGTGGACCAGCCGAAGTCCTCACCTGCGTCCGTAACCTCGACAATCCCCAAGCCGACCACGACAGCACCGGTGACCCCCGCGATCAGGAACGGGACGCCAACCGCGATCGCGTACCAGGACCAGCGGAACCGCCAGTGCACCACTGCACGAAGCAACGCGATGACGTAGGTACGTCCACCCGCCGCGGCCGCTACGACTATGGCGGCAATCACAGGCCCGAAGGACACGATCGGGGTGCTGTCGGGGTTGATCAGCGTGAATGGCCATGGCCACCAGGACAGTGCGAAGGCGATGATCAGAAAGGCGGCAATTTGATGCCGGGCCACCCAGTTGGAGCGGCTCGGGGAAACTTCGGTGGATGCCTCTGCCTTCGCTACCACAAGTCACCTCGTTCCCCCGACGGCGCCGACCTGCCTAGCGTGGCCTATCCCTGAGTCCAGCTACAAGAGCCATCATCGCGGC
>DATHBP010000063.1:0-2723 GCA_035296085.1 Nocardioidaceae bacterium
CTCACCGGGAGCCAGACCCGTCTGCACTGGCTTGACGACACCAACATGCTGGCCAGCGGCACCGGCAGCCGCCGCGAGCGCCGCCGTCGCCACCGTCTTGCCCACGCCGGTGCCCGTACCGGTCACGACCAGGATGGTCACAGCGCACCGCCGAGGGCAGCGCGCAGCAGGTCGCAGGCGGATCCGAGCTGGTCGCCGGCAAGCGTCGCGCGACCGGTCAGCCGGAGTCTGCTGATGCCGTCGGGCACCGAAGGAGGGCGGAAGCAACCGACATGCAGGCCGGCCTCGAGACAGCGGGCCTGGGCTGCGAGGGCCGCACCAGGCCCCGGCATGGGCACCGATAGGACCGCCGCCGCCGGGCTGTCCAGCCCAGCAACCCCCGCCAGCGCAGCGGCACACTGCCAAGCGGCCGTCGCACGCTCCGGCTCCTCTACCAGCACACGGAGCGCGGCCAACGCGCCAGCCGCGGCGGCCGGCGCCAATCCTGTGTCGTAGACGAACGGTCGCGCAGCGTTGACGAGGTGGTCCCGCAGCGCCACCGGCCCGAGCGCCACCCCGCCCTGGCTGCCGAGCGACTTCGACAGTGTCGCTGTCACCACGACGTGCTCGGCGCCGGCGAGCCCGCTCGCGTGTACGAGTCCGCGTCCGCCGATTCCGGCCACCCCGAGGGCATGCGCCTCGTCGACGACGAGCACCGCGTCGTGCTGGGCGCTGACGATCGCCAGCTCGTCGAGCGGCGCGGCGTCGCCGAGCACCGAGAACACCGACTCCGTCAGCACGAGAGCCCGCCGCTGCGCTCGCTGCGCCAGCGCGGCAGCCACCGCGGCGGTGTCGTTGTGCGCCACCACGCGCACCACGGCCCTCGAGAGCCGGCAGCCGTCGACCAGGGACGCATGCACGTGCGCGTCGGACACGACCAGCGTCTCGCGATCGGCGAGCGCGGCGACAAGGCCCAGGTTGGCGAGGTAACCGGAGGAGAAGACGAGCGCCGCAGGCTGCCCGCAGAAGCTGGCCAGTTCAACCTCGAGGTCTTGGTGCACCGCGAGAGTGCCCGTCACCAGCCGGGACGCCCCGGCGCCCGCGCCCCAGCGCTCGGCAGCCTGCGCCGAGGCCGAGGTCACCCGCGGGTGGGTCGAGAGTCCGAGGTAGTCGTTGCCCGCCAGGTCGAGCGCACAGTCGCGGCTGCCGCGCGGTCGCAGCGTACGCACCAGCCCAGCGCGCGAACGGAGCTCGGCCTGCTCCGCGAGCCAGCCGCCGAGACTCATCAGCCGGCCTCCTCCACCGCGGCCAGCATGCCCGCGGTGATCGCCCGTACGTCCTCGTCGGTGCAGACGTACGGCGGCATCGCGTAGACGAGGTCGCGGAAAGGTCGCACCCACACGCCGTGGCGAAGCGCGGCCGCGGTGAGCGCGGGCACGTCGACGGGGGTGTCGAGCTGGACGACGCCGACGGCACCGAGCACCCGTACGTCTCGCACCCCGGGCAGGTCGCTGGCCGGCGCCAGCCCGGCGCGCAAGCCGGCCTCGATGCGCCGTACGTCGGCTGCCCAGCCGCTTCCCGCCCCGTCTGAGCCGAGCAGCAGCCCGATACTGGCACTGGCCACGGCGCAGGCCAGCGGGTTGGCCATGAACGTGGGCCCGTGCATCAGCGCCGAGGGCTCGCCGGTGCTGACCGCGCGCGCCACCGCGCTAGTGCACAGCACCGCGGCGAGCGTCAGGTAGCCGCCGGTGAGCGCCTTGCCCACGCACATGACGTCGGGGACGACGCCGGCGTGGTCGGCGCCGAACAGCGTGCCCGTGCGCCCGAAGCCGGTCGCGATCTCGTCGAGGATCAGCAGCGCACCATGCTCGTCGGCCAGCTGGCGCAGAGCCGCGACGCAGTGCGGGGAGTAGACGTACATGCCGCCCGCTCCTTGCAGCACAGGCTCGACGACGATCGCGGCCAGCTCGTCGGTGTGCTCGTCGACGAGACGCGACGTCGAGGCGATCCAGCCGAGCAGCTCCGGGTCGTCCTCGGCCCGAGCGAAGCCCGGGGGCGGGCGCGGTGCGAACAGCTGCTGCGGTACGGTCCCCGCGAAGGCCGAGTGCATGCCCGCCACCGGGTCGCAGACGCTCATCGCACCGAGCGTGTCTCCGTGGTAGCCGCCCCGCACGGTGAGCAGCCGGGTACGCCCGGGGTGCCCACGGCCTCGCTGGCACTGCAGGGCGAGCTTGATCGCCACCTCTACCGACACCGAGCCGGAGTCGGCGAAGAACACGTGCTGGAGAGGCGCCGGGGTCATCGCGAGCAGCTGCTCGGCCAGCACGACGGCCGGCCGGTGGGTCAGGCCGCCGAACATGACATGCGACATCTGGTCGGCTTGCTCGCGCAGCGCCAGATCCAGCACCGGGTGGCGGTAGCCGTGGATCGCGCACCACCACGACGACATCGCGTCCACGACCTCCCGCCCGTCGGCGAGCGTCAGGCGTGCACCCCTCGCCGACTCGACGAGTCGTACGGGCCCGGGTGCGGTCGCGGAGTCGTACGGGTGCCAGACGTGCGCCCGGTCGAAAGCCAACACAGTCTCGCTGGACGTGCCCGCGGAACGCAGCGTCATGGCCCCCGCAGGCTATCGGCCGCCCGGTAGCGTATCCGGTCGTGACCAAGACCCTGGCCTCCGCCGAGACAGACGTGCTGGCGCTCGCTCGGGAGCACGTGCTGGCAGGAGGCCGGGGGCTCGGCGA
>DATHBP010000064.1:0-10248 GCA_035296085.1 Nocardioidaceae bacterium
CGGCCGGATCTCAAGGGCAAGGTCACCTTGCTCAACGAGATGCGCGACACGATGCTCTTTCTCCTCTTGATGGAAGGCGCCGACCCGGAGGACTTCACCGACGCGGAGTTCACCAAGGCCATCGACCGACTCCAGAAGGTCGTGGACAGTGGCCAGGTACGCCGGTTCACTGGCAACGACTACACCGGTGACCTCGAGAACGGCAACGTGCTCGCGTGCGAGGCGTGGTCCGGCGACGTCATCCAGCTTCAGTTCGGCGACCCGAAGTTCAACTTCGTGGCGCCGGAGGAGGGGCTGGCATTGTGGAGTGACAACATGCTGGTGCCCAACAAGGCGACCCACAAGACCAACGCCGAAAAGCTCATGAACTACTACTACGACCCCGAGATCGCCGCGAAGCTCGCGGCGTGGGTCAACTACATCTGCCCGGTCGAGGGAGCCCGGGAGGCCATGAAGGACATCGACGCAAGCCTCATGGACAACCAGCTGATCTTCCCCGACGAGACGTTCCTCGGAAATGCCAAGCAGTTCATGACCTTGGACGAGAAGCAGGACAAGAAGTACCAGACCATGTTCCAGCAGGTCATCGGAGCCTGACGGCCGTGACAGCGGCGCTGTCCAGCGAGCACGCCGGCGCCGACCTGGAGCTGGTCGACGTCACCAAGCGGTTCGGCACGTTCACTGCCGTCGACGCCTTGGATCTCGTAGTCCCGTCGGGCTCGTTCTTCGCACTGCTCGGCCCGTCCGGCTGCGGCAAGACCACGACCCTGCGCATGGTCGCCGGGCTCGAGGAGCCGACCACCGGCACGGTCCTGCTCGGTGGTGAGGACATCACCCGGCTGCGGCCCTACAAGCGCCCGGTCAACACGGTGTTCCAGAACTACGCGCTGTTCCCACACCTCGACGTGTACGAGAACATCGCGTTCGGGCTGCGGCGGCGCAGCATTACGGATGTGGCGCCGCGCGTGGAGCAGATGCTGGTGCTGGTCGAGCTGGCCGGCTTCGAGCGACGCAAGCCAGCGCAGCTGTCGGGGGGCCAGCAGCAACGCGTGGCGTTGGCGCGGGCGCTGATCAACAGCCCCCGGGTGCTCCTCCTGGACGAGCCGCTCGGTGCCCTGGACCTGAAGCTGCGCCGGCAGATGCAGATCGAGCTCAAGCGCATCCAGACCGAGGTCGGCATCACCTTCGTGCACGTGACCCATGACCAGGAAGAGGCCATGACGATGGCCGACACGATCGCGGTCATGAACGCGGGTGTCATAGAGCAGATGGGGCCACCCGCCGACCTCTACGAGAACCCGGCGTCGACCTATGTCGCCAACTTCCTCGGGCAGTCGAACCTGATCCGGGCCGAGGTGACGGGTCGGGCGGGCGCGGACTTGCTGGTCGACGTGCACGGCGTGCGGCTGAGCGCTCCGGCTGCCAGAGCCAGGTCGCAGTCCGGCGAGGTCTGGCTCGGCGTCCGCCCCGAGAAGGTGCAGCTCGCCCGTGCGGGTGAGGCTCGAACCGACGGGTCGAACGTCCTTCCCAGCGGTGTCGTCTCAGACGTCAGCTTCGTCGGTGTGAGCACCCAGTACCTCGTGCGGATGCCGTGGGGACAAGAGCTCATGGTCTTCGAGCAGAACGCCGGTACGCGCGCGTTGCTGCCGGCTGGCACGGCGGTCGATGTGCGATGGGGCAGTGAGCACTCGATCCTGCTCGATGCTGCCCAGGACGCGCTCGCCGGGGTGGAGGCTCAGGCGCTGGCGAAGGCGCCGGCCGGAGTCGCCGGGTGAGTGCGCTCGCTCATGTAGGAGGTGCCGGGGCGCCAACGCCAGCGCCGAAGAGCGCGGCCTCCCGGCGCAGCATGTGGGCGGCGGTGTTTCTGCTCATTCCCGGGCTGCTTTGGCTGGTCATCTTCTTCGTCGTGCCCACTGTCCAGCTCGCCGCGACCAGCCTGTACGACCCGAGCGGCTCTCTCGATGCCGGCTACAGCCTCACCTGGCACTGGCAGAACTACGTCGACGTGGTCAAGGCGTACCAGGACCAGTTCGTGCGCTCGCTGCTGTACGCCGGCAGCGCCACGGTGCTCGCCCTGCTCATGGGTTACCCGCTGGCGTACGCCATCGCGTTCAAGGCCGGGCGCTGGAAAAACCTCATGCTCGTGCTTGTCATCGCACCGTTCTTCACCAGCTTCCTCATCCGCACCCTGGCGTGGCAGGCGATCCTCGCCGACAACGGCTTCGTCGTCGGCCTGCTCAAGAGCGTCGGCCTGCTCAGCGAGAGCGGCCGGTTGCTCGCGACGCCGATAGCCGTGGTCGCTGGTTTGACCTACAACTTCCTTCCCTTCATGACGCTGCCGCTCTATGCGAGCTTGGAGAAGATGGACGGCCGCCTCATCGAGGCTGCCGGCGATCTGTACTCCAGCGCGTTCACCGCCTTCCGCAAGGTGACGCTGCCGTTGTCGATGCCGGGGCTGGTCTCCGGGACGCTGCTCACGTTCATCCCCGCGGCCGGGGACTACATCAACTCCCAACTGCTCGGCACGCCCAACGAGTCGATGATCGGCAACGTCATCCAGAGCTCGTTCCTCGTGCGCAATGACTATCCACAGGCCGCGGCCCTGTCGTTCCTGCTGATGGCGGCGATTTTGGTGCTGGTGGTCTTCTACATCCGCCGTGCCGGCACTGAGGAGCTCGTCTGATGGCCGCCTCGACGCCCGCCACTCCGACAGCGAAGCGGACGCCTGCGCGCACCGGGGGGCCGTCGGCCGGCTACCGGGTGAGTCGCTGGCTGTCGGACCACTTGCTGATGTTGGTCGGTGCCGCCGTCCTACTGTTCTTGTTTCTGCCGATCTTCTATGTGATCGCGTTGTCGTTCAACCGGCCGGCGAGCCGGGGTTCCAACGCACTGCACGCGTTCACGACCAACAACTGGACCAACATCTGCGCTCCCGAGGGGATGTGCTCCTCACTCGTCACCAGCTTGCAGATCGGCCTGCTGGCTACCGGGGGGTCGACGGTTCTCGGGACGCTGATGGCGTTCGCCCTGGTGCGGCACCGGTTCCGGGGTCAGGCCTCGACGAACCTGCTCGTCTTCTTGCCGATGGCGACACCCGAGGTGGTCATGGGCTCATCCTTGCTGGCGCTCTTCGTTGCCAGCGGGTTCTCCGGCGTGCTGGGTTTCTGGACGATCCTCATCTCGCACATCCTGTTCTGCATCTCGTTCGTCGTCGTCACGGTGAAAGCTCGGCTGGCCGGCATGGACTACCGGCTGGAGCAGGCCGCGATGGACCTCTACGCCAACGAATGGGAGACGTTCCGCAGGGTCACGCTCCCGCTGGTCATGCCGGGCATCGCTGCGGCCGCGCTGCTGGCGTTCTCGCTCTCCTTCGACGATTTCATCATCACCAACTTCAACTCCGGCACGACCGTGACGTTCCCGTTGTTCGTATGGGGCGCGGCGCAACGAGGGATTCCGCCACAGGTCAACGTCATCGGCACTTTGATGTTCCTCGTCGCCTTCTCGGTGGTGGTCGGTGCCGAGATCGTTCGCCGCCGGAGCAAAGCAGCGGCGTGACACCGCGCCTCCCCGAGGCCCTGACGAATTCGGCGCCGAAAGTCTTCTGGCTCGACGATCCGCAACGCCCCGATCCGCTTCCTGCGCTGCTCGGCTCGACGAGGGCTGACCTCGCGGTCGTCGGCGGTGGATACACCGGGCTGTGGGCCGCCCTGCTCGCCAAGGAGCGCGACCCTGGGCCGTCGTGGTTGTGCTGGAGGCCGGCGAGTGCGGCTGGGCAGCCAGCGGTCGCAACGGCGGGTTCTGCGCGGCGAGCGTGACGCATGGCTTCGCTAACGGGCAGGCGCGCTGGCCGCAAGAGATGCCGAGCCTGCTGCGACTCGGGCGCGAGAACCTCGCTGCCATCGAGGCGGCCGTCGCCGCGTACGACATCGACTGCGGCTTCGAGCGGACTGGCGAGCTTGTCGTCGCGACGCAGCAGCACCAGGTTGCCGGGCTGCTCGACAACGCCGCTCAGATGCGGGCGGCTGGGATCGCCGTGCAGTCGCTGGACCGATCGGCCGTCCGCGCCCAGCTCGACTCGCCCACGTACCTCGCCGGCAGCTGGGACCCAGACGGCGTCGCCCTGCTCAACCCCGCCCGGCTCGTCTGGGGGTTGCGTGCCGCGTGTCTGGAGGCCGGCGTGCGCATCCACGAGCAAACCCGGGTCCGGGGGCTGCAGCGAGAGCCGGACGGCGGAGTCACGGTTCTCGCTCCCGCCGGTGAGGTGCATACACGCCAGGTCGTGCTGGCCACGAACGCCTTTCCGCCGCTGCTGCGGCGGCTGCGGCTGTTCACCGTCCCGGTTTATGACTACGCCTTGGTGAGCGAGCCGCTGTCGGCCCAGCAGCGCGCCGCGCTCGGATGGACGGAACGCCAAGGGGTCTCCGACAGCGGCAACCAGTTCCACTACTACCGCCTGACTGCGGACGACCGGGTGCTCTGGGGCGGCTACGACGCGATCTACCACTACGGCAGCAGCATCTCTCCGCGTTGGGACGACCGGCCGGCGACGTACGCCGCGCTGGCGGCCAACTTCCAGGCGACGTTCCCGCAGCTCGACGACCTGCGGTTCACCCACCGCTGGGGCGGCGTCATCGACACGTGTACGCGCTTTTGCCCGTTCTACGGCACGGCTGTCGGCGGCCGGGTGGCGTACGCGCTCGGCTTCACCGGCCTCGGAGTCGGCAGCAGCCGGTTCGCTGCCCAGGTGATGCTCGACATGCTCGAGGGAAAGCCGACCGAGCGTACGGAGCTGGCGATGGTCCGGGAGAAGCCGGCGCCGTTCCCCCCGGAGCCGCTGCGCTATGCCGGCATCGAGCTGACCCGCAGGTCGCTGGCCCGCAGCGACGCGCGCGCCGGGCGGCGCAACCTGTGGCTGCGCTCCCTCGACAAGGTGGGCTGGGGCTTCGACTCCTGAGTCGCTGGCTCGCCGGGTGCACCACGAAGCCGCAGAGCGCACCAGTCACGCCGGCTTTCCACGCTGTTTCGGGCCTTGCCCAGCCCGATGCGACGTGGGACGGCCCCAGAAGACGGCAACACGAGGCAAATCGTCAACGGCGGCCGGGAGGCGTAGCGGCGGCGGAACGGGCGGCTACAGGCGGGTCCAGGCTTCGGTCAGCACGGAACGCAGGACCTGCTCCATCTCGTCGAAGTGCGTCTGGTCGCAGATCAGCGGCGGCGAGAGCTGGATGACAGGGTCGCCGCGGTCGTCGGCCCGGCAGTAGAGGCCGGCGTCGAACAGTGCCTTGGACAAGAAGCCGCGCAGCAGTCGCTCGGACTCGTCGTCGTCGAAGGTCTCCTTGGTGACCTTGTCCTTGACCAACTCGATGCCGTAGAAGTAGCCGGCTCCGCGGACGTCTCCCACGATCGGCAGATCGCCGAGCTTCTCCAGCGTCGAGCGGAACGCGTCCTCGGTGTCCAGGACGTGCTGGGGAAGCTGCTCGCGCTCGAAGATGTCGAGGTTGGCAAGCGCGACAGCGGTGGAGACCGGATGACCGCCGAACGTGTAGCCGTGGGCGAACATCGTGTCGCCCTTCAGGAACGGCTCCATCAGCCGGTCGGTGGTGATCATAGCGCCGAGCGGGGCATAGCCGGACGTCATGCCCTTGGCACAGGTGATGATGTCGGGCTGGTAGCCGTAGCGGTCGGCGCCGAAGATGTGGCCCAGCCGGCCGAACGCGCAGATGACCTCGTCGGAGACCAGCAGGACGTCGTACTGGTCGCAGATCTCGCGGACCCGCTCGAAGTAGCCCGGCGGCGGCGGGAAGCAGCCACCCGAGTTCTGCACGGGCTCGAGGAAGACCGCCGCCACGGTGTCCGGGCCTTCGAACTCGATGGCCTGCGCGATCTGGTCGGCGGCCCAGCGCCCGAATGCGGTGGGGTCGTCCCCGTGCGCGGCGGCCCGGTAGATGTTGGTGTTGGGCACGCGGAACGTGCTGGGTACGAGCGGCTCGAAGGGTGCCTTGAGACTCGGCAGCCCCGTGATGGAAAGCGCGCCCTGCGTGGTGCCGTGGTAGGCGATGGCCCGGCTCACGACCTTGTGCTTGCCTGGGCGACCGGTCAGCTTGAAGTACTGCTTGGCCAGCTTCCAGGCGCTCTCGACGGCCTCGCCGCCGCCGGTCGTGAAGAACACGCGGTTCAGGTCGCCGGGCGCGTAGTCGGCGAGTCGCGCGGCGAGCTCGATCGCGTTGGGGTGGGCGTAGGACCACAGCGGGAAGAACGCCAGCTCGGCGGTCTGCTTGGCGGCCGCCTCGGCGAGCTCGGTGCGGCCGTGCCCGGCCTGCACGACGAAAAGCCCCGCCAGGCCGTCGAGGTAGCGCTTGCCTTTCGCGTCGTAGATGTATGCCCCGTCGCCGCGCACGATCACCGGGATCTCCGCGTTCGCGTACGCCCCCATCCGGCTGAAGTGCATCCACAGGTGGTCACGGCCCGCCTGCTGGAGGGCGGCGTAGTCGGGGTAGCTGAGCTGTTCGCTGGACATGGGGGATCCTTGTGCGCTCGGATGGGCAGTCCATCTAGTCTGCCGCACAGCGCCCGTGCGAGGCAAGCGAATCGGTGGTCATCATGGCATGTCGCTGACCATTTGGCCCGTGATCATGCCCGTTGGCTTCCAAATCCGTGGTAGGAGGTTGAATGTGAGCAGATACGGCGCCCAGTTCGGCCCGGACGTGACGTTTCTCGGCGTCGGGGCCTGTGACCTCACCGATCCGGCGTCCTACGCCGACCTCGACGTCGTGATCGTCGGTGCGCCGTTCGACGGTGGTACGTCTCACCGGCCCGGCACGCGCTTCGGTCCGCAGGCGATCCGCGGCACCGACTACCTGCCGCATGACGGGTCGCGTCCCCACCTGGCGCTGCGCGTCGACGCGCTGCGCGACCTGCGGGTGGCCGACGCCGGCGACGTGGAGATGTACTCCGGGGACGTCGAGCGCTCCATCGCCGCGCTCGAGGACGCCGTGCACACGGTGAGCGCGTCCGGCGCGATTCCGGTGGTCCTCGGTGGTGACCACACCGTGACGCTGCCCGACGCGACCGGTGTCGCTCGGCACTTCGGTTTCGGACGGGTGTCGATGCTGCACTTCGACGCCCACGCCGACACCGGTGATATCGAGTTCGGGTCGCTGTACGGGCACGGCCAGCCCATGCGGCGGCTCATCGAGTCCGGCGCGCTGCGCGGCGACCGGTTCCTGCAGATCGGGCTGCGTGGCTACTGGCCGGGCCCGGAGACCCTCGCCTGGATGGCTGAGCAGAACATGCGCTCCTACGAGATGACCGAGATCGGCGCCCGCGGCCTGGAGGAGTGCCTGACCGAGGCGTTCGCGACCGCGACCGACGACTGCGACGGCGTGTTCCTCTCCGTCGACATAGACGTGTGCGACCCAGGGCATGCACCCGGCACCGGCACACCAGAGCCGGGCGGGCTGTCGGCCCGCCAGCTGCTCGACTCCGTACGCCGCATCTGCCTCGAGCTGCCGGTCGTCGGCATGGACGTCGTGGAGGTGTCCCCGCCCTACGACTCCGCCGAGATCACCGCCTTTCTCGCCAACCGCGTGGTGCTGGAGGCGCTGTCGGGGATCGCGGCCCGCCGCGGCGAGCTCTCACGCGACCCTGCTGGCCCGCTGCTGGAAGGACGCTGAGATGACCACCCACCACGCCGACACCGTCTTCCTGGGCGGGGGCGTCTTCACCGCCGATGCCGTACGCCGGTTCGCCACCGCACTGGCCGTACGCGACGGGCGCATCGTGGCGGTCGGGCACGACGACGTACGCGAGCTGGCCGGACCGTCCACACAGGTCGTCGACGTCTCCGGCGGGCTGGTGATACCGGGGTTCCAGGATGCGCACGCCCATCCGGCGCAAGGCGGGATGGAACGGCGACGCTGCGACCTGTCGGTGCACACCACCCGTGAGGACTACCTGGCGGCGATCCGCCGCTACGCCGACGACCACCCCGAGGTGGAGTGGATCACCGGGGCTGGTTGGACGTTGGACGCGTTCCCCGGCGGCTCGCCGCGCCGCGAAGACCTTGACGCCATCGCGCCCGACCGTCCGGTGCTGCTCACCAACCGCGACCACCATGGCGCGTGGGCCAACTCGCGGGCGCTGGAGCTGGCCGGGTTGGACAGCGGCACTCCGGACCCGCGGGACGGGCGGATCGATCGCGACGCCGACGGAGCTCCGAGCGGCATGCTGCACGAGGGCGCGATGGCGCTCGTCGCCCGGCTCATTCCGGACCCCTCGCACGCCGAACAGGTCACCGCGCTGCTGGAGGCGCAGGCCTACCTTCACTCGCTCGGCATCACCGGCTGGCAGGACGCCATCCTGGGTCAGTACGCCGGGCACCCCGACGCGTCGGAGGTCTACCTCGACGCCGCGCGCTCCGGGCGGCTGACGGCTCGGATCGTCGGGGCTCTGTGGTGGGAGCGGACTCGCGGAGTTGAGCAGATCCCCGAGCTCGTCGCGCGCCGCGAGCATCTGAACGCCGGCCGCTTCGCAGCGACGAGCGTGAAGATCATGCAGGACGGCATCGTGGAGAACTACACGGCAGGGATGCTCGAGCCGTACCTCGACGCCGAGGGCGAGGCAACCAGCAACGACGGGCTGTCCTTCGTGGACCCATCAGTGCTGCGCGAGTGCGTGCCCGCCTTGGACGCTGCTGGCTTCCAGGTGCACGTGCACGCCATCGGTGACCGCGCCGTGCGCGAAGCGCTGGACGCTATCGCGGCGGCCCGGGCGGCGAACGGTGCCAACGACCTCCGCCACCACCTCGCGCACATCCAGGTGATCCATCCCGAGGACATCCCGCGGTTCCGACAGCTCGGCGTCGTCGCCAACATGCAACCCCTCTGGGCTGCCAACGAGCCCCAGATGGTGGACCTGACGGTGCCCTTCCTCGGACCGGAGCGCGCGCGCTGGCAGTACCCGTTCGGCGACCTGCTGCGCACCGGTGCGATCCTCGCCGGGGGCAGCGACTGGCCGGTGACCAGCCCGGATCCGTTGGAGGGAATCCACGTGGCGGTCAACCGGGTGCTGCCGCAGTCGTTGGGGAGTGCCTACGACGAGCCGTTCCTGCCCGAGCAGTCACTCGACCTGGCCGCCGCGCTCACCGCGTACACGGCCGGCTCGGCGTACGTCAACCACTGCGACGACGCCGGCAGCATCGCGGTAGGGCAGCTGGCCGACCTCGCCGTGCTCGACCGGGACGTGTTCGCGCACCCGAGAAGTGAGATCGCGTCGGCACGGGTAGTCGCGACCTACGTCGAGGGCGTGGAAGTGTTCGCCGGCTAAGTGCTGCCGCTGCCAACACGGTGACGGAGGCAGCGGTCGTCAGGGCACGGCTGGGCCTTGGCGGCCGGAGAGCGGATTGGGGTTGATCGGCTGCTTGGCAGTCATGAACGGCTGCACCCGGTCGTCGGGGCCGACGAGGGACATGGTGAAGATGCTGCCGCTGCGCACCGAGCACCACGCTGCCGGTGCACTCGCCGGCAACGACGGCCACAGCGCCACCCGGCTTTCGGGGACTGGGCCGACGCTGCTGCTACGGACCTGGCCGACCGTGGTCAGAAACGCGGACTGCAGATGCCCGTCGCCGACGACGGCTACGCACATCCGGACGGCTCGCGCCAGACCGGGCTGAGGTTCGTCGCGGGCACCCACCACCCCTTTGCTCGGCCCCACGCTCGGCAGGTCAGGGGTAGGGCTGCTAGTCGGAGTCGGCGTGGCGGCCGCAGTGGGCTGCTCCGGGGTAGGCGGCGCCGCGGCGCTCGTCTGCTCCTGCTTCTGGTCGTCGCCCGCCGACGTCGGGGATTCCGTTCCACACGCGGACGCCGTGAGGCAGACCCCTACGAACAGCGGGACCATCTTGGCGAGCAAGACGTTCGAAGCCATGACCAGTCGTCCTTCCGGCTCGGCTAGACCTTCGACGCAGCGCCGCCGCGATCGGTTCCGAAGCTGTCAGGCGTCTGACGGCATAGACGCCGTCGACGCCCTGACAACTCCGCGGCTAGCGGCGGTGGGGTACACCGTCGTTCAGCGAAACGCCGACTCCCCGGTCAGCGCCTGGCCGATGACCAGCTGGTGCACCTCGGATGTCCCCTCGTAGGTCAGGACCGACTCCAGGTTGTTGGCGTGACGCAGCACGGGGTAGTCCAGCGTCACCCCGGCGGCAGCCAGGATCGTGCGACATTCTCGAGCGATCGCCAGCGCTTC
>DATHBP010000065.1:0-16569 GCA_035296085.1 Nocardioidaceae bacterium
TCCTCCGGCCAAGCCGTTGACCAGCGCGTCGAAGACCTCGATGCCGATGCGCGCGTGCGTCGGCGTCTCCCCGCTACGCAGCTGCTGCACGATCGGACGTGCCTCGTCGATGGGGATCGCGAACCCCAGCCCGATGGAGCCGGCTTCGCCGCTCGTGCTGCCGGTGGTCCGGATCGCCGAGTTGATGCCGACGACCTCGCCCGCTGGGTTGACCAATGGGCCGCCGGAGTTGCCGGGGTTGATCGAAGCGTCGGTCTGGATGGCTGGGAAGGTGCTCGAATCGGTCTGCGACGTCTGCGACCCGGTCGACACGGGCCGACCGAGCGCGCTCACGATCCCGCTGGTCACGGTGCTCTCCAACCCGAACGGCGAGCCGATCGCCACCACTTGCTCGCCAACGGAGAGGTCCGACGAGCGGCCGAGCCGGGCAGGCGTGAGGCCGGAGACATCCTCGGCTTGGATCACTGCGATGTCGGTCAACGGGTCGCGGCCCACGATCTCGGCCGGAGCGGTCGTGCCGTCGTTGAACGACACGACGAGCCGGCTGTTGTCGGCGGAGAGGCTCACCACGTGGTTGTTGGTCAGGATGAGCCCGTCGCTGGTCAAGATGATCCCCGACCCAGAACCGATCGACCTCGATAGGGGTGCGGCTTCGGAACCGGTGGACGCGATCTCGTCAATCTTCACGACCGACGGGAGCACTACCTGGGCCACGGCCTCGATCGACGCCGATCTCTTCGCTCGGGCACCCACCGGCAGCGAGACCTCAGGCGTGCTGGTCGACGGGGCACCGGCGGCGATGGTCGTGTCGGGCTCGTCGAGGTAGTCATAACCCGCTGCTCCGCCGACACCACCGCCGACCCCGGCGAGCAGGGCGGCGGCGACGACCCAGCCGGTGCGCCGAGAGCGCTTTGGCTCCAGCGGCGCGCGCGGGGGCTGCGGCGAGCCGTACGCGGCGGGGTACGCCGGGGGCGTTGACCCGGTTGGTGGGACGTACCCACCCGGAAGGCCGTACCCCGGCGGGGGCGTCGCCCCAGCCGGCGGTCCGTAGCCCGGTTGCGGCGTCGACCCAGCCGGCGGTCCGTATCCCGGTTGCGGCGACGAGCCGGACTGCGGTCCATACCCCGGCGGTGGCGTCGAGCCCGGCTGCCCCTCCTGGCCGTACGGCGGCAGCGGCTGGGTGTGCGCGTCGGGCGGCCAGCCGCCCGGAGGCCGCGAGGAGGGGACGGGATCGTTCGGCGTCGAGCTCATGGTCCCAGCATGTCCGCTGTTGCTGAGAGCAATCTAAGAGAGCGCGAAGAGGCGGCCAAGAACTCAGCCAGCCGGCTCGGTGCTGCTGCCGGGAAGGCCGAACGCGAAGACGGCGCCGCCCGCCGGTGCGTTGTCCGCTTGGACCCACCCGCCATGCCGGCTGGCGACCTGGCTCACGATGGCCAGACCGAGGCCGGAGCCGGGCAGCGACCGAGCCTCACCAGCACGGTAGAAGCGCTCGAAGACGTGCGGCAGGTCGTGCTCGCCGATGCCTGGGCCTTGGTCGCTGACGCGCACCACCCCGTCGACGAGGTCGACGCTGACCGTGCCGCCCGGTGGGCTCCATTTCGCCGCGTTGTCGAGCAGGTTGGCTACGGCCCGCTCCAGCCCTTGCGGATCGCCGAGTACGTACCAGGGGTGCAGTGCCACTGCGAAGTCGACGCCGGCGGCTCGACGGCGTACCCGATCGACCGCCCGGGCGGTGACCTCGGCGAGATCCACCCACTCGGGCGGGCTGGGCAGCGGGTCGTCGCGGGCCAGCTCGACGAGGTCGCCGACGAGCGTGGACAGCTCCTCGACCTGCGCGCGCACGTCGCCGAGCAGCTCCGCGCGCACCGGCTCGGGCATGCCGCCCTGCCGGTCGGCTTGGGCCACCAGGTCGAGGTTGGTTCGCAGGCTGGTGAGGGGCGTGCGCAGCTCGTGGCCGGCGTCGGCGACCAGGCGGCGCTGCCGGTCCCGGGAGGCGGCCAGCGCAGCGAGCATCGCGTTGAACGCGCGCGAGAGCCGGGCGATCTCGTCGTCCCCGCTGACCTCGATCGGGCGGAGCTCCTCGGTACGCGCAACCTCCTCCGCAGCGTCGGTGAGTCGCCGCACCGGGCGAAGGCCGGATCGCGCGACGGCCCACCCAGCCAGCGCGGCGGCCAGGATTCCCGCCACGCCGACGCTGAGCAGTACGAGCCGGAGGTTGTGCAGTGTCGACTCCATCGGTGCCATCGACTGCGCGAGCACCAGCGCGGTCGACACGTCCGCCGGGACTGCCACGACGCGGTACGGCTCATCGGCCGACACCGTCCGGATCGACTCGACGGAGCGGCGCTGCGCAACCGCAAGCTCGGGGGCGCCGAGGGCGAGGCCCGGGTCTTGCTGCCGGGCGTAGAAGACCCGCCCGTCGGCGCTCACGACCGCGATGCGCAGGTCCGCGGCGCCCAGCGCCTCGGCCGGGATGCCGCGCAGTGTGGCGGTGTCCACAAGGTCGCTGGACGCGGCCGCCCGGGCGCGGTCAAGCAGGGACGAGTCCAGGCTGGAGTGCAGCTGCGCCCGCACGGTGAGATAGGCCGCGACGCTGGTGAGGGCGGCGGCAAGCCCGACGGCCACCGTGGCGAGCATGGTGACGCGCGACGCCAGCGACAGCCGGGTCACGGGGGGCTTTCGCGCAGGACGTATCCGACGCCGCGGACGGTGTGGAGCAGCCTCGGCTCGCCGGCCGCCTCGGTCTTGCGCCGCAGGTATCCGACGTAGACCTCGAGGGAGTTGGCCGTCGTCGGGAAGTCGAACCCCCACACGGCCTCGAGGATGTACGCCCGGTCGAGCACGTGACGTGGCCGGCGCAGGAACAGCTCGAGCAGTGCGAACTCGGTCCGCGTCAACGAGATGGCCCGGTCACCGCGGCGAACGTCCCTGGTGACCGGGTCGAGGCTCAGGTCGGCGAACGAGAGTGGATCGGCCGCCGCCTCGCCCGTGGTCGCCCGTCGCCTCAGCAGGGCCCGCAACCGGGCGAGAAGCTCCTCAAGGGCGAACGGCTTGGTGAGGTAGTCGTCCGCGCCGGCGTCGAGCCCGTCGACGCGGTGAGCGACCGAGTCGCGGGCGGTGAGCACCAGGATGGGGATGTCGTTGCCGGCGGCGCGCAGCGCCCGGGTCGCCTCGAGACCACCGAGCCGCGGCATCATCACGTCGATGACGACTGCGTCCGGTTGCGCCGAGGCCACCCGCGCCAGCGCCTCCGCTCCGTCGCTTGCGAGCTGTACGTCATAGCCGTTGAACTCCAGCGAGCGGCGCAGCGACTCGCGTACGGCGCGGTCGTCGTCGACGACCAGGATCCGCATGCAGCCAGCCTGCCACCGGCGGCCCGCAATCGGGCCGCTAAGCCGCGCCCTGCCGGTGACGGTCGCGGTTGCGTCAGGTCGGCTCGGCTGCCGCTCCGGAGAGCAATGCCCGGGCGGCCTGTCCGGCGCGGACTCCGTAGCCGCCGCCGAACAGCGTCGTATGCACCAGCAACGGGTGGAGGTGGTGCAGCGGAAGGCGTTCCTCCCAGCCGTCGCTGAGCGGGAACGCCTCTCGGTAGGAGTCGAGGATGCGGGGCAGGTGCGGAGCCCCGAACAGTGCGAGCATCGCAACGTCGGCCTCCCGGTGGCCACCGTGCGCGGCCGGGTCGACCAAGGTGACTGCCCCGGTGGTGTTCCACAGCAGGTTGCCTGCCCATAGGTCGCCGTGGACCCGGGCCGGTGGCTCCGGCGGCCCGGCGAGGTCAGCGACCCGGTCGAGCACGGCCTCGATCGAAGCGCGGTCACGGCTGCCGAGGGCGCCGCGGTCGCTCGCGGCCTTGACGTAGGGCTGCACCCGACGAGTGACCCAGAACTCCGCCCAGTCCGCTCTTGCCGCGTTCGGAAGCGGTAGGGAGCCGATGAAGCCGTCCTCCGCTGCACCGAAGGCGTCGGCGCCGGCGCGATGGGTCGCCGCAAGCTCGCGGCCGAACCGCTCCGCGGCGTCCGCTGTCGGTGCGCTGACCTCCACCCAGGAGAGAATCAGGCAGTCCTCCGCCACCGCGAGCACGTCGGGGACAGGTGCGCCGCCGGGCGCGTCCGCGAGCCAGCGGAGTCCGCGCGCCTCAGTCGCGAAGAACTCCGTGGGGGCGTGTGCGCGCGTCTTCAGGAAAGCGCTTCGTCCATCGGAGAGGCGCAGCCGGATCGCGGTGCACACGTCGCCGCCCGCGACCGGGGTTGTCGCCACCACCGCGGCGGCGAGCAGCGACTCGGCGCGGGCAGCGATGGTCCCCATCTTGGCCACAACCCGACGGTACGGCCGGTGGGGCGCGGCTCGCCAGACACGCGGGGTCGTCAGTCGAGCTTGGCCGCCAGCCGCTGGGCGAGCACGGCAGCAGTGCGTTCGACGACTGCGAGAACGTCCGCGAACTCGCGGGACCCGCCCCCGTACGGGTCGGGCAGGTCGAGGTTCTCCCCCGCCTGTGGGTCGAACTCGCGGAACATCCTCAACCGCTCGGCCGCGATGGCCGGCCCCAGTCGCAACAGCGCTCGGTAGTTTCCCCTGTCCATGGCCAACAAGAGATCGTGGTCGTCGAACCAGCTTTCGACCACCTGGCGGGCTCGGTGCGCCGACCCGTCGTAGCCCGCCCGGCTCAGCGCTTCGCTCGCGCGCGCGTCCATCGCCTGCCCGACGTGCCAGTCGCCGGTGCCGCCGCTGTCGACCACGACCCGGTCGCCGAGCCCGGCCCGCTCGAGCGTGCGCCGAAGAACCACCTCACCGATGGGCGACCGGCAGATGTTGCCCAGGCAGATCACCCCGACCCGGTAGGGGCCGGCGGGGTCCCGGGGCGCCGGCAGCCCGGCCGGCGTGTGAGCAACCTCAGACGTCACGAACGTCATACCTCCGGCAGCACGACGTGCAGCACGAAGCTGACGACGGAGATGAGCAGCGCACCCAGCAGTGCTGTCAGGAACCCGTCGACGTGGAAGTCGAAGCCGACCTGACTGGCGAGCCAGGACGTGAGCAGCAACATCAGCGCGTTGATCACGAACGTGATGAGGCCGAGCGTGAGCAGGTAGAGCGGCAGCGCAAGCCCTCGGACCAGCGGCCGGATGACGGTGTTCACCAACCCGAAGATCACCGCGACGACGAGAACCGTGACCACCTGGTCGCGGGTGGTGTCGCCACCGACGCTGATGCCTTCGAGCAGGCCCGCCGCTGCTGCAAGAGCGGCCGCGTTCACCGCAACCGAGAGCAGCAGGCGCAGCACGCAGCAGATCCTGCCACGCCGCAGGCACGGGTCGGAGCAGCCGTGGTGCTCGGCCGACGATGGTCGGCCGGCTCTGTCCGGCCAGCCGTTTAGGCTGCGCCCATGCCTCCCCCTCGCGTCCGGCCGGCGCTGGCGGGCATCCCCACCTATCAGCCGGGCAAGCCCGCGGCCGCCGGCGGCGACGGGCGCCCGGCGTACAAGCTGTCGAGCAACGAGAACCCTTACCCGCCGCTGCCCGGGGTCCTCGATGCCGTGGCGAGCGCGGCGGCACGTCTCAACCGCTACCCGGACATGGCCATGAGCGCGCTCTACGCCGAGCTGTCCACGCGGCTGGGCGTCCCTTCCAGCGATCTGGTGGCCGGGACCGGCTCGGTGGCGTTGCTCTACCACCTCCTGCAGGCGATGTGCGGCGAAGGGGACGAGGTGGTCTACGCCTGGCGCTCCTTCGAGGCATACCCCATCGCCGCCCAGGTCAGCGGCGCCCGGCCGGTCCAGGTGCCGCTGGCGCCCGGCGCGCGCCACGACCTCGACGCGATGGCAGCCGCAGTCACCGACCGCACCCGCGTCGTCGTCGTCTGTACTCCCAACAACCCGACCGGGCCGGCGGTCCACGCGACCGAGCTGCTGGCGTTCCTGGACCGGGTTCCCGCACGGGTGCTGGTCGTCGTCGACGAGGCCTATCGTGAGTTCGTCCGCCAGCCCGACATCGTCGACGGCGTCGAGCTCTACCGCGACCGGCCGAACGTCTGCGCGCTGCGGACGTTCTCCAAGGCGTACGGGCTGGCCGGTCTGCGCGTGGGCTACCTGGTCGCCGCCGAGCCGATCGCCGAGGCCGTCCGCAAGTGCGCGTTGCCGTTCGGAGTCTCCGATATCGCACAAGCGGCCGCCCTCGCCTCCCTGCAAGCGGAGGCGGCGCTGTTCGAGCGGGTGGCTGCGCTGGTCGTCGAGCGCAGCCGGGTCGTCGACGGGCTGCGCGCACAGGGCTGGGACGTCCCAGACGCGCAAGGCAACTTCTGCTGGCTGGCGCTCGGTGAGCAGACGGGTCCGTTCGCCGAGGCGACACTGCGCGCGGGGGTCACCGTACGCCCGTTCGCCGGCGACGGCGTACGTATCACGATCGGAGAGCCGGCGGCCAACGAGCGCCTGCTCGAGGCCGCTGCTGCGTGGCGCCGGTCGATGAGCTGATGGCGGCGGACGCCAAGGTCGCATCGTTGTGGCGGCTCCGCCGCTACGTCCGCCCGTACGCCGGCCGGATGGTGGTGATGGCCGTCGCGGCCGTCCTCGGCGTCGCGGCCAGTCTCGCGGTGCCGCTCGTCACGAAGACGGTCATCGACGGGCCGATTGCGGACGGCGACTTCTCCGCGCTGTGGCCACTGAGCCTGCTGGCGCTCGTCCTCGGCGTTGCCGAGGCGGTGCTGATCTTCGTCCGCCGCTGGACCCAGTCACGGGCGGTGCTCGGTCTCGAGACCGCCATCCGCAACGATCTCTACGCCCGGCTCCAAGAGCTGCCGATGGCGTTCCACGGCCGCTGGCACAGCGGACAGCTGCTCTCCCGGGTCACGGGCGACCTCTCGACGATCCGCCGGTTCCTGGGCTTCGGGCTGCTGTTCCTGGTGATCAACATTCTCCAGCTCATCGTCGTGACACTTCTGCTGCTGCGCCTGTTCTGGCCGCTGGGGCTGGTGGTCGCGCTGTCGGCTATCCCGATCATCGTGCTGTCGATGCGTTTCGAGCGCCGATACATCAAGCTCTCCCGCACTGTCCAGGACCAGCAAGGCGACCTCGCCACGACCGTCGAGGAGTCCGCTCACGGCATCAGGGTCATCAAGGCGTTCGGCCGGCGGGAGAGCGTGGACAAGCGCTTCGACGGCGGCGCCACCGCGCTGTATGGGACTTCGATGGAGAAGGTGCGGCTGTCGTCGTGGTTCTGGACGTTCCTCGAAGTCGTGCCCAACCTCTCGCTCGTCATCGTCCTGCTGCTCGGCGCGTTCGCCGTCGGCAGCGGCTCGCTGACGCTGGGAACGCTGGTCGCGTTCATCACTCTGATGCTGCAGCTGGTCTGGCCCGTCGAGTCGCTGGGCTACATCCTCGCCATGGGCCAGGAGGCGATGACTGCCGCCGACCGCGTCAACGAGATCTTCGACAGCATCCCCTCCGTTGTCGGCGGGCCTCGCACGTTGGACTCCCCGCGCGGTGAGCTGCGCTTCGAGGGAGCGACGTTCCGCTTTCCCGGCGCCGAGACCGACGTGCTGCACGACATCTGGCTGGACGTGGCGCCCGGCGAGACGTTGGCGGTCGTGGGAGCGACCGGTTCGGGCAAGACCACGCTGACCGGACTCGTACCCCGCCTGTACGACGTGACCGCTGGGCGCATCACCATTGACGGGGTCGACATCCGAGAGCTCACGCTGCCGTGCCTGCGCTCGATCGTCGCGACCGCGTTCGAGGAACCGACGTTGTTCTCCATGAGCGCTCGGGAGAACCTCACGCTGGGAAGGCCCGGCACAACCGACGACGAGCTGCACGCCGCAATCGACGTCGCGCAGGCGTCGTTCGTCTACGACCTGCCGTGGGGGCTCGAGACGCGAATCGGCGAGCAGGGCCTGTCGCTGTCGGGCGGGCAGCGTCAGCGGCTCGCACTGGCACGCGCCGTGCTTGCCCGTCCGAAGATCCTGGTCCTCGACGACACGTTGTCCTCGCTCGACGTGCACACGGAGGCGCTCGTCGAGGAGGCACTGCGCCGGGTGCTCGCGCGGGCGACCGGCATCGTGGTTGCGCACCGGGCGTCAACGGTCCTGCTCGCCGACCGGGTGGCCCTGCTCCAGCGAGGCACGGTGACCCACGTCGGGACGCACACCGAGCTGCTGGCACAGGTGCCCGCCTACCGCGAGCTGCTCGCCGCCGACATGGAGGAGCTCGAGGGGCCGGCGCTGGAGCACGAAGGGCTGGCCCGGTGAGCAGTCCCACCGATCCCGGCACGGCCGGCGCGGCGGCGGTGGACGAGGGCGGCACCGGCCGAGACGGCTGGCGAGGTGTGGGCAGCGAGCAGAGTGAGGAGGTCTCCGAACGGGTCTCGCTGCTCCTGCGCGACCGGTCCCGCCGGTTGATGGGCCGGCTGCTGCGCCCGCATCGGCGGTTGTTGCGGTTCGTCCTGACAATCGTCGTGGTCGAGAACGCCGCCCGGTTGGCGATCCCATACCTCGTCAAGGTCGGGATCGACGAGGGCATCCCGCCGGTGCTCGCCGGCGAGGGCAAGACCACCCTGCTCCTGGTCGTAGCTGCTGTCCTGGTGGCCGCGCTGACCCAGGCGTTCAGCCGGCAGGCGTTCCTGCTGAAGTCCGGCCAGGTGGGGCAGTCGATCCTGCTGGAGCTGCGCCGCGAGGTCTTCGACCACTTCCAGCGGCTCTCCCTCGCGTTCCACGACCGCTACACATCCGGCCGGGTGATCTCGCGGCTGACATCTGACGTCGACGCGATCGACGAGATGCTCGACACCGGCTTCGACGGGCTGCTCACGGCGGCGTTGACCCTGGTTGGCACGTCGGTCTTGCTGCTCATCCTCGACGTCAAGCTCGGCCTAGTGGCCCTCTCGACGTTCCCGCTGCTCGTCCTGCTGACCCGGTGGTTTCGCCGGGAGTCGAGCCTGGCCTACCGCAAGACCAGAGAGACCGTCGCGCTGGTGATCGTTCATTTCGTGGAGTCGATGACCGGCATGCGCGCCGTGCAAGCGTTCCGCCGGGAGCCGCGCAACCAGCAGATCTTCGAAGACGTCAACGACCGCTACCGCCAGGCGAACCTGCGCTCGTTCACCTTGGTGGCCTTGTTCATGCCGGGCATCAAGCTCATCGGCAACCTGACGATCGCCATGGTGCTCTTCTACGGCGGCTGGCTGGCGATCCAGGGCGAGGTCACCGTGGGCGTGCTGGCAGCGTTCCTGCTCTATCTGCGCCAGTTCTTCGAGCCGATGCAGGAGATCAGCCAGTTCTACAACTCCTTCCAGTCCGCCAGTGCCGCACTGGAGAAGCTGTCCGGCGTACTCGAGGAGCAGCCGTCGGTCGCCGAGCCGGCCCGTCCCACGCCGCTGCCCGTCCCGCGCGGGGAGGTGCGCTTCGAGCGGGTGCGATTCTCCTACGTCGCTGACCGGCCGGTGCTGCCGGAGCTGGATGTCCACGTCCCGGCCGGGCAGACCGTCGCGCTCGTCGGCACCACCGGAGCGGGCAAGACCACGATCGCAAAGCTGCTGGCGCGCTTCTACGACCCTGACGAGGGGCGGATCACCTTGGACGGGGTAGACCTGCGCGAGCTCGACGAGCCGACGCTGCGGGCCGCGGTCGTCATGGTGACCCAGGAAAGCTTCATGTTCTCCGGATCGGTGGCGGACAACATCCGCTTCGGTCGGCCGTCCGCAAGCATGGCGCAGGTGGTGAACGCAGCGGAGGCGATCGGCGCGGACGAGTTCATCCGCGCACTGCCGCAGGGCTATGACACCGAGGTCGCCAACCGGGGCGGGCGACTTTCGGCCGGCCAGCGCCAGCTGGTCGCGTTCGCTCGCGCCTTCCTCGCCGATCCGGCGGTCCTGATCCTCGACGAGGCGACGTCGAGCCTCGACGTGCCCAGCGAGCGGCTCGTGCAGCGGGCGCTTCGTACGATCCTCGCCGACCGTACGGCGCTGATCATCGCGCACCGTCTCTCCACGGTGGAGATCGCCGACCGCGTACTCGTCCTCGAGCAGGGGCGCATCGTCGAGGACGGCACGCCCGACGAGCTGGTCGCCGGTGGCGCTGGCCGGTTCTCCGACCTGCACCAGGCCTGGCTGGACTCCCTGGTCTGACGGACGGTTCCCGGCTCCGTCGCGGACGAGCGCGCCGCTTCGCGCGGCAGTTGCCCACTTCGCCGCGCGGATGCGCCTAGCCAAGGGGGCATCTACCCACACAACCGGGCAGTTGCCCCGTGCGGTCGGCGCCGGACTCCGCGGCTCGAGTGCCCTGGGTCAAGCCGTCGCTCGCTCGGAGCTCACCACCAGCGCTACCGATCCGACGACGACCGCACCCGCGACCGCGATCGGCAACGTCACCGGTTCGGACAGCACGAGCCAGCTCAACGTCACCGCGACGACAGGGTTGACGTAGGCGTACGTCGCCACCAGCGAGATCGCCGCATGCTGAAGCACCCAGATGTACGCCGTGAACGCGACGATCGACCCGAAGACGACGAGATACGCCCAGGCAAGTATCGAGCCGGTGGAGTACTCCGATACATGGATGGACTCACCGGCGACGGCGCCGGCGAGCATCAGCGCTATCCCGCCGGCGAGCATCTCGTACACCGCCATGACGAAGGGCTCCTTCGGCAGCGGCAGCCTCGGCTGAGCCCAGGACCCGAGCGACCAGGACAGCGCCGCGAGCAGGATCAGCGCCGAGCCGCCGAAGGACACGGTGCCGCTCAGCCCGGTTGTCAGCGTCAGCCCAGCCAGCCCGGCGAACCCCAGGAGTACGCCGGCCACGGTGCGAGCGCCCGGTCGGTCGCCGGTGGTCGAACGCAGCACGATCACCCACAGGGGCACCGAGGCGATCAGCAGCGCAGCCACGCCGGCCGGCACGTCGCGGCTCTCGCCCAATGTCACCAACCCGTTGCCGCCCGCCGGAAGCAGCAGCCCGACGACGGCGCACCCGCCAAGCTGGCGCGGTGACACGGCGAGGTGTCGCGGGCCGTAGCGCACCGCGAGCGCGGCAGCCAACAGGACAGCCGCCGCGGCGAACCTGGCACCGGCCGGCAGCAACGGCGGCATGTCCTCGACAACCACGCGAATGGCCGGATAGGTCGAGCCCCAAACGACGTAGACGATGCCCAGGGCAAGCGCAATCAGCAGCGGACGCGGCGCCTGGCCCGCCTGCTCCACGCGCGCACGCGTCGTCGACCTCGACGTCATGGGTGTCCTCGAAGTTGGCTCCTGTCACGCTAACCGACCAGCGCCAATCACTCTGTGAGACCGGGCTGCTACAGTTCGCCAAATCACCACATCGGCGGTCGAAAGGGGCAGCCCGTGAAGGGACTCGCCAAAGGCCTCGCCGGCGGTGTGGCGGCCGCACTCACCGTTGTCGCACTGCCCGTGTCGGGCAGCGCAGCACCGACTGCGCTCAAGGCGTGGCCGGACCCCGGCGCCCCCGGGCCGAGACCGACCGTGGCGATCGGTGGAGTGACCTACCCCGCGGCCAACCCCTACCTTGCCCTGGTGCCAGACCCGTCGACGGTGGACTGGCGTTACTGGCGGGGCTTCGTCGAGCAGCAGGGGGCCCGCCGGGCCGCGAGCCCGCAGGCCGCTGCTGCGGCGGAGCGTCGGCCGTTGATTCACGAGGAGCTCGAGCGCAAGGCCGTCATCGGCGCCAACGACCGCTCGGCGAGCGCCGAGCTCATTGCCGGCTTCGGCACTGGCACTGCCGACAACAACGCCGTCCGTGTCCTTGGCCGTCTTGCCACGAACCGCGTCGACATGGATCGGCTGGCCCGGTCGCGCGAGGACGACGGCGCCATCCCGCTGGCTCGCGAGACCGGCGTGCCCGGCAAACGCCTCGGCTTCACGACGAGAGGCGTGGCCGGGGACGGCCCGCATGGGTCCTCGGGCAGTGGCAGCGGTGACTTCGACTACTACCGGGTGCGCGTACCCGCCGGCCGTCAGCTCGTCGCCCGGGTCGGGCCGACGCGCGGGAGCAGCTCTGCACCCCTTGTTGCCGTCTGGGGCGCCAAGGGCGGTCTCAAGACCTTCGAGTTCCCCGGGCGCAGTGGCGAAGCGCAGCTCAGCTATTTCGCGGCGAAGCCAGGCACCTACTACGTGATGGTCGTGGGGTGCTGCAGCTATCCAGAGGACCGTTTCGAGTCCGGAAGCGGCACCGGTGCGCAGGAAGGAAGCGAGGGGCCGTACCGGCTGTCGGTGAAGGTCACCGACACCGACCACGACTTCTACGCAGTGGACTTGGCCAAGGGGGACGTCCTCGGTGGCACCGTGGGCGGTGAGGCAGCTCGGCTCAGCGTCTTCGCTCCCGACGGTCGCAGGGTCTTCGGGTCCGAGTTCGACGCGTCGTTCCTCTATCCCGCGACGACGCCGCTTCCCGGCGGTGGGAACGCCACTGTGGACCACGTCGCTGCGACGACTGGCCGCTACACCGTCGAGGTGACCCATGGGGCCGGCGACTACCGTGCCGGGCTGCAGGTCTACCGGCCAGGCGTCGAGCAGCAACCCGCCGGCAGTGTCCAGACCATCTTCCTCGACTTCGACGGTGCACAGGCGAACACAGGGATCTTCGGTGGCCCGGGGGTGCGGGTGCTCTCACCGTTGTCACGGTTCCTGCCCCGGTGGGGTCTGGGCGCCGACCAGAAGAGCGCCCTCATCGACCAGATCGTCGCCACAGTGCGGGAGAACCTTCGCCGCGACCTCGCTCGACGAGGAACCAACCCCGACCTGGCTGTCCGCATCCTGAACAGCCGCGACCACGCCGATCCCTGGGGTCAGCCCAACGTATCCAGGGTGATCGTGGGCGGAACGGTCAAGCAGTCGGGCATTGCGACAATCGGCGTCGCGCAGTCGATCGATCCCGGCAACTTCGGCCACGAGGAGACGGCGCTGGTGTTGCTGGACTTGCTGTCGAGCGAGCGACGGTCCGACTACTCACTCAACCACTACCTTCGGCCCCGCAGCGACCGGGTGGCATTCGTCGGGCGCGGGGTCGGCAACGTCGTCTCGCACGAGGCTGGGCACTACCTCGGCAACTGGCACGTCGACCAGTTCGACGACGACCCGAACCTGATGGACCAAGGCGGCAACTTCGCGGCGATGTTCGGAGCTGGCCCGGATGGAGTCGGCGGCACGCCCGACGACACCGACGTCGACTACGGCCGCAACCGGCTCAACCCGTTCGAAGGGTTCACCGGCACCGAGGACACCCTCAACCGCACGGCATGGGCACTCGCGCACGGCTGATGCACCCGTCCTCGGTACGGGGCGGCGGCGCGCGCCCCGATGGGGTGACGCCTGTGCGGTCGCTACCGTAGAAGTGGTCGCGACCACCGTCGCGGAGGTCCCCGGACGACGCCGTAGGCAAGGAGTGCCGTTGACCAACACAGACTTCGGGCCCGATCTTGGCAGTGTCTTCGCCACCGCGACCGACGGAGAGGACCCTCAGCTCATCCAGCTGCTCACGCCCGACGGTGAGCGCCGCGAGCACCCCGACTACGCCTTCGACCTCGACGACGAAGCGATCCGTGGCTTCTACCGCGACCTGGTGCTCTCCCGGCGTATCGACACCGAGGCGACAGCACTGCAGCGCCAGGGAGAGCTGGGCATCTGGGCCTCGCTCCTCGGCCAGGAGGCTGCGCAGGTCGGCTCAGCGCGGGCGATGGCAGCGCAGGACTACGTGTTTCCGACCTACCGCGAGCATGCCGTCGCCTGGTGCCGCGACGTCGACCCGTTGCACCTGCTCAGCCTGTTCCGAGGTGTCGACAACGGCGGCTGGGACCCACGGTCCACCAACTTCGCTCTCTACACGATCGTCATCGGCGCCCAGACTCTGCACGCCGTGGGCTACGCGATGGGCATGCAGCGCGACGGCGTCGTCGGGTCGGGGGACAACGACGTGGACGCCGCGGTCACCGCGTACTTCGGCGACGGCGCGACCAGCCAGGGGGACGTCAACGAGGCGTTCATCTGGGCCAGCGTGTTCAACGCACCGGTCGTCTTCTTCTGCCAGAACAACCAGTGGGCGATCTCTGAGCCCATCGAGCGACAGACCCGTATCCCCCTCTACCAGCGCGCCCTCGGCTTTGGCTTCCCCGGTGTACGAGTCGACGGCAACGACGTACTCGCCTGCTACGCGGTGACGAAGGCTGCGCTGCAACGAGCTCGCGAAGGGTCCGGTCCCATGCTCATCGAGGCCTACACCTACCGGATGGGGGCACACACCACCTCCGACGACCCCACGCGCTACCGCGTCGCCGAGGAGCTCGAGCACTGGCGCAGCCGCGACCCGATCGACCGAGTCCGCGCCTACCTGACCCGCAACGACGCGGTGGACGACGCGTTCTTCTCAGCGCTGGAGGCGGAGTCCGACCAAGTCGCCGAGCGCGTACGCACCGGCTGTCTGGAGATGCCCGACCCCAGCCCCCTCAGCGTCTTCGACAACGTCTACGTCGAGCAGACCCCAGAGCTCGCCGAGCAACGCGAGCAGTTCGCCGCCTACCTCTCCTCGTTCGAGGGCGGCCACGCATGACCACGATCACGATGGCGAAGGGCGTCAACTCCGGCTTGCGTGCCGCGATGGAGGCCGACCCGAAGGTGCTCGTCATGGGCGAGGACGTCGGCAAGCTCGGAGGTGTCTTCCGGGTCACCGACGGGCTGCAGAAGGACTTCGGCGAGGACCGCGTCATCGACACCCCGCTGGCCGAGGCCGGCATCCTCGGCACGGCGGTCGGGCTCGCGCTGCGGGGCTACCGCCCGGTCTGCGAGATCCAGTTCGACGGGTTCGTCTATCCGGCGTACGACCAGATCGTCAGCCAGGTCGCCAAGCTGCACGCGCGCAGCCAGGGCAAGCAGCCGATGCCGATCGTGATCCGCATCCCCTTCGGGGGCGGCATCGGCGCCGTCGAGCACCACAGCGAGAGCCCGGAGGCCTACTTCGCCCACACCGCCGGCCTCAAGGTGGTGGCCTGTTCCAACCCGGTAGACGCCTTCTGGATGATCCAGCAGTCGGTTGCCAGCGACGACCCGATCGTCTTCCTCGAGCCGAAGCGGCGCTACTGGGAGAAGGCCGACCTCGACGAGTCGGCAACGCCCGACCCGCTGCACTCGTCGCGAGTGGTGCTGGCGGGCGCCGACGTCACGGTGCTGTGCTACGGGCCGATGGTCAAGACCTGTCTGGAGGCCGCGGTCGCGGCGGAGGAGGAGGGCCGCGCGCTCGAGGTCATCGACCTGCGCACGCTGTCCCCACTGGACTTGGCGCCGGTGTTCGAGTCGGTGCGCAAGACCGGCCGGGCGGTCGTCGTCCATGAGGCGCCTATCACGCTCGGGTTGGGCGCGGAGCTCGCGGCGAGGATCACCGAGCAGTGCTTCTACTCGCTCGAAGCGCCGGTGCAGCGGGTGGGCGGCTTCGACACGCCCTACCCGCCGAGCCGGATCGAGGAGGAGTACCTCCCCGACCTCGACCGGGTGCTCGACGCTGTCGACCGCTCACTCTCGTTCTAGCCGGGGAGCCCTGCCGATGTCCGACGTCAAGCAGTTCAAGCTCCCGGACGTGGGAGAGGGTCTCACCGAGGCGGAGATCGTCACCTGGAAGGTGAAGCCAGGGGACACGGTCAAGGTCAACGACGTCATCGTCGAGATCGAGACCGCCAAGTCGCTCGTCGAGCTGCCCTGCCCGTTCCCCGGCACGATCACCGAGCTGCTCGTCGCGGAGGGCGACACGGTCCTGGTCGGCACTCCGATCATCTCCGTCTCCGCGAGCGGTGTCGTCGCCGCGCCCACGGCGGAGGCTGCCGCTGCGGAGGCCGCCGTTCCGACACCCGCCCCGGACACTCCCGTCGAGCCCGGCCTGATCGGCGGCCCGGCGCCCGGCGGACGCACCTCGGTTCTGGTCGGCTACGGACCGCGTACGACCGAGGCCAAGCGACGTCCGCGCAAGGGTGTCGCGGTGCCGGAGGACGCCTCCCCGGCAGCCGCGCAGGACAGCGTGCAGACCACGTTCCAGCCGCACAGCACGCACTCGCCAGAGGTGGCGATCGAGGACGCCGAGGACGCAGCTCCGATGCACGCCGAGCCGGCAGGGGACGGTGGTGGTACCGCGGTGGCCAGGATGCTGGCGAAGCCACCGGTGCGCAAGCTCGCCCGCTCGCTCGGCGTCGACATCAGCGCCGTTGCACCGACCGGCCCGCACGGTTCGATGACCCGGTCAGATGTGCAGATGGCGGCGGACGGCACCAGCGCGACCGCTGCCGCCCCGCAGCGGGCGATGGGTGGCCGGCAGGAGACGCGTGTGCCCATCAAAGGCGTGCGCAAGATGATGGCGCAGGCGATGGTCGACAGCGCGTTCACCGCCCCGCACGTCACCGAGTGGATGAGCGTCGACGCCACCCGTACGGTCCGGCTGGTCGAACGGCTGCGCAAACGGCCGGAGTTCCACGACGTCAAGGTGTCGCCGCTCCTGGTCGTCGCCAGGGCCGTGTGCCTGGCCGCCGGGCGTACCCCCGAGCTCAACGCCAGCTGGGACGAGGCGGCTCAGGAGGTTGTGCTCCACGGCCATGTC
>DATHBP010000066.1:0-11169 GCA_035296085.1 Nocardioidaceae bacterium
TAGTCCAGCTCCGCCACCCTGTCGGCGTCCGAGATCGACACGTACGCCGATTCGGCGGCGGCGTAGGCCGGCAGGATCGCTCGGTCTGAGAAGCCGTGGATCGTCGTCAGCAGCGCGCACTCACAGTGCGCCGCGAACGCCAGCGGCAGCCAGTCGAGGTGGCTGTGTAGGAGGTCGAACTCGCTGGAACGCCCGAAAGCATGACTGACATGCATAGCTTCCCAGATGCGCCCGTCGAGCGTGACGTCCTCGGCGTAACCGTGCGGAATGACCCCGTCCAATTTCGCCGTCGTCACCGAGTCCAGGGTGGCGAACAGGGTGACGTCCACCCCCCGATCGACCAAGCCCTCGGCCAGGGAACTGGTCACCTGCTCCCACGGCCCGTACGCGTGCGGCGGCGTACGCCAGGCGATCGGTCCGAGCAGCGCTAGCTTCACTACCTACGACCGGGGCAGGGAGGCCTGCAACCCGGCGGCGTCGAGCGCCAGCAGAGCTTGCAGAAAAGCCAGTGTCGACTCCGCTCCTTCGTTGTCGTTCAGCGTCTCCGCGCCCAGCCCGTCGTGGCAGCCGCCGGTCGCGAAGTCGTAGACGGGCACACCGAGCCGGTTGCGGCCGAAGAACCACTCGAAGGCGTGCACCGCTTGCCTGCCATATGCCCGTTCACCGGTGGCGTTCGCAGCTTCGGCGTACGCCTCGACCAGTGCGGCCGCATCGAGTGGCTGCTCGTCGCCCGCCGCGATGGCCACAGCGACGTCGCCGCGCTGGTGCCAGCCGTTCCCGACCAGCCGCACCACTGGCTCGTCGATGCGGCACAGCGCGCCGTACCACTGCAACGCCTCCAGGCCGGCGCCGAGCATCTGCTCGTCGCCGAGCCGGTGTCCGGCCGCGAGAAGTGCCTGGGCGAGCCGGGCGTTGTCGTAGGTGAGGTAGTCCTCGAACCACCGCCACTCTTCACTGCGCGTGTGGGTGTACCACTGGGTGAGCCGCCCCGCCGACTCGACCAGCAGCTCCTCGAGCTCAGCGGGCAAGGCGCCGGTCTCCGGCCGGCAGAGTCCGAGCACAGTGAAGGCGACGTGTCGTGGGCTGGTGCTCTCGCGCACGGTCGGGGCGAGCTCGGTGAGCAGGCGCAGGCTGGGTGTGGCGACGGCGCGCGGTGGCGACGCCGCGACCACCTCGCCCAGCGCCCAGACCGCGCGGCCTACGTGGTCGCCGACGTATGGCTCGTCGATCCAGTGACGGTCGTAGGCCATCAGGTTGTGCATCGCCTCGCTCGCCGGGTCCCACGCGTGGCGCAGGAAGCTCAAGCCCAAGGTCAGCATGCGGTCGTACGTCGCATCGATGCGATCGCGGTCGAGCCCGATCGCGACGATGACGAGGCGGGCGGCGTCGTCGACGCAGTAGCCGCTGGCACGGTTGGGGACGACGCCGTCGGCATGCTGCACGACGCCGACGTCGTCGACCATCGTGAGCAGGTGGTCCGGCCGGATGTGCGGCCCGGACACCGCCGGCGCCACGACGTCGCCATCGGTGATCGGCCCAAGGTCGACCGCCTCAGCCAGCACCCGAAGGGTTTGAGCGCCGACCGAGGGCCAGGTCAGTTCGGCGCCGACCCGGCGCGCCTCGGCGCGAGCCTGGTCGAGGGCCATCGGGTCGTCGAGCAGCGCCACGACTTGTTCCGCAAGGGCCTCGGGGTCGTTGGGGGGGACGAGCACGCCCGCCCCAGAGGACAGCAGATCCTCGGCGTAGTAGTACGGCGTCGAGACGACCGGACACCCCGCTACCACCGCGAACGTCAAGGCCCCCGAAACGATCTGCTCACGGGAGCGATACGGCGTGATGTAGAGGTCGGTGGTCGACAGCAGAACCGCGAGCTCTTCCACTGAGAGGAACCGGTCCAGGAAGTGCACATGCTCGCCGAGATCGAGGTCACGGACCAGTCGCTCGAGCGAGAGCCGGTAGCGCTCGCCCTCCTGCTTGACCACCTCGGGGTGGGTCTGGCCGGCGATCAGGTACACGACCTCGGGGTGCTTGGCGACGATGGTCGGCAGCGCCGAGATGGCGACCTCGATGCCCTTGCCGGCGGAGATGAGCCCGAAGGTCGACAGGACGGTGCGCCCTTCCAGCCTTTCCAGCGCGGGGCGATGAGCGGTGATGGCCGGCACCGCGGGCTCGGAGCCGACGGCCGTAGAGGAGTCCGGGAGCAGCATTGTGGGTGCGCCGTGCGGCACGATGCGGACTCGTTCCGGCGGTACGAGGGCGGCGTCGACCACCATGCGGCGGGCGGTCTCGGTGAAGACCGTGACCAACGTGGCGCGGTGGCACAGCTCGCGCAGGGTCTCGGCTTGGGGGACCGACGGCTCGGCCAGCACCGTGTGCAGCGTCACCACGAGCGGCTGACGGAGCTCATCAACGAGCGACAGGACGAAGGAACCAGCCTGGCCGCCGAAGATCCCGTACTCGTGCTCGACCAGGACGACATCGGTGCCGCGCGAGGTCAGCGTGCGAGCGACAGCCGCGTAGTCGCTGCGTACGTCCTGGTGGATGGCGGCGACCACCTCAGACTGGCCACGGTCGTGGCTTTCCCGCACGATGGAGACGATGTCGACGTCCGTGGAGTCGTCCGCCTCGAGCAACGCCGCGCGTAGGTCGCGGGAGAACGTTCCGATGCCGCACGGCCGCGGGGGATAGGTGGAGACGATCGCTACCCGCATCTCGCCTCCGGCAAACTCTTGCCTAGCCTGACACCACCCGTGAATTCAGTTCCACCAACTCTTCGCCCAGGTGATCTGGGCGAGGGCTGCCTGGCCGCTGAGATCGGGGTGGAAATAGTCCAGGCGGCTGACGTCGCTTCTTGTGAATTGGAACGCGAATACCGCTCCATCGTCGAACCGGCATCGAGTGTAGAGCGAGCACTCAGCTCGCAAGACCTCATTGAACGCGACGTTACGCTGGCGTACGACCTGGCGCTCCGTTTCTGTGCGCGTCGGCGACAGCAGCGACTGGCAGATGCCAGCACCGGCCCACACCAGTTGTGCAGCTGCGTCGGTGTGGTAGATCTGCCAGAGCTGGTAGACGTCGGGAATGCTGGAGACGAATATCCGCCCACGGGGAGGGAGACCAGCGGCAAGAACCTGCATGGTCTCGTGAAACTGAGCGCGGAACGTCTCGACGGATGTCATCGTCGACGGCGAAGCGGTGCATAAGTCGTTGGCCCCGAGCAGAATCGTCACGTATCTGACGCCTTGAGAAACGGCTAGCTGCGCCTGCGCTGGACCGGCACTCATTTTGGCGCCCGACTTCGCGTCGTTGTAGTTACGACCGCTGATGTTGGGGTTCAAGGCGAGGATTCGCTCGTAGTGGCTACGGACGCCATCCCAGCCCGCCCCCCCGGTGCTCCAAGAGTTGCTGGGGTGATCGCCGTACCAGCAGCAAACGTCGGCCGCCCTGGTCATGGAGTCCCCGATGGATGCCATGCTGCTAGGTGGTGGAGCGGTTGTGATCGCCTGGGCCCCCGTAAGGCTCAACGGAGCAATGAACACCAGAAGGGCTATGGCAAGCATGGCGCTACGGCGCATCGAAACCACACTCTTTCTCGGCATCTGGTGCCGGCAACGTCACATGTGTCTTACCCACTTTCGCGGCGCGAAACCGGCGAGCCTCCGCCGACGCCGCCGTCATCTCTCGAGCGTGCCAGGCTGCGGCCATGGCTAGGCAACCGGCGGCGGTGCTCGTCTCCGCACTGGCGCGCGAGCTGCTCGGTGCGCCCTTCCCGCTCGGCTTGCGCTGCTGGGACGGGTCGCACGTCGAGGGGCCAGCGGGCAGCCCCACGTTGGTCGTTCGCACCCCCCGGGTGCTGCGGCGCTTCCTCTACGCCCCCAACGAGGTGGGGCTCGCCCGCGCGTACGTCAGCGGGGAGCTCGATGTCGAGGGTGATCTCTACGCCGCACTCAGTTTTCCTGACGCGCTGGCTGCGAGGCCGCAGCTGCGACTGGACCGGCGGGCCTTGGCGGAGCTGCTCGTCCCGCTGGCGCGAGTGGGAGCACTGGGGCCACCGCCTCGGCCACCCTCCGAGGAGGTACGCCTGGCGGGCCGACTCCACTCGCGGCATCGGGACCGAGCGGCGATCAGCCACCACTACGACGTGGGCAACGACTTCTACGCGCTGCTGCTCGGACCCTCGCTCGTCTACAGCTGCGCTTACTTCGACGACGCCTCGGCGACTCTGGAGGACGCGCAAGCAGCCAAGCTGGATCTCGTGTGCCGCAAGCTTGGCCTGCGGCCGGGGATGCGGCTGCTCGACGTCGGCTGCGGGTGGGGATCCTTCGTACTGCACGCAGCCTCCCACTACGGCGTGCGTGCCGTGGGCGTGACGATCTCCTCGGCCCAGGCCGAGCTGGCGCGGCAACGGGTGAGTGATGCCGGGCTGGAGCAGATGGTCGAGATCCGCGTGCAGGACTACCGCGAGGTCGACGACGGCCCCTACGACGCAGTCGCCTCAATCGGCATGGCGGAGCACGTCGGTCGTGACCTGCTGCCGCGCTACGCCTGCGGCCTGTACGGGTTGCTGGCGCCCGGTGGACGTCTGCTCAACCATGCCATCGCTCGGGGGCCGGCTGCCGGTCCCGACCGGCCCGACCCGAAGTCCTTCTTGACGCGCTACGTGTTCCCCGACGGTGACCTCCAGCCGCTCGACACCCACATCCGGGTGCTCGAAGGAGCCGGTTTCGAGGTGCACGACGTGGAGGCGCTGCGCCGGCACTACGCGCTGACCTGCCGAGCATGGGTGGAGAACCTGGAGCGGCGGTGGGACGAGGCCGTCCGCCTGTCGTCGCCGGGCCGCGCGCGGGTCTGGCGCCTTTACCTGACCGGCTCGGCGCTTGCCTTCGAGGGCCGCCGCGTGGGGGTCAACCAGGTGCTCGCGCTCAAACCCCGCGCGGCTGCTGCTCGGCAAGCGGATGGCGGAGCACCCGCACTGCCGATGCGCCGGCCCTGGCCGGAGGCCTTGACCGAGTAAGCGGGCTCAGTCGGCGACGCGGCTGGACTTGTCCTGCAGCGTGTCGATGAGCTCGGAGGCCTGTGCCTTCGTCAGGTCGTCGGGCACCTGCTCCCCGGTCTCCCGGGCCAGCGTCTGCAGGTAGCTGCGCTGGGGGCCGGTCATCGGCTCGTCACCGGTGGCCCACTCGCTGGTCGGCTTGGCGGCATCGTCGGCGGTGTTCTCAGTCATGGCGAGATCCTAGAGTCAGCCTTGGACAACCATTCGCGAGAGGAGGGACGCAGATGCCCGGCAAGGACGAACTGCCCTCGACGCTGCGCCGATCGCCGAAGAAGGCGCAGGAGACCTGGGCTGCGACCCACGACTCCGCCGTCGAACAGTACGGCGAAGGCGAACGGGCGCACCGTACGGCGTTCGCCGCTCTGAAGCACTCGTTCGAGAAGGTGGGTGACCGCTGGCAGCGCAAGGAAGGCGGCAAGAAGGGGCCGTCGGACGCGCAGGCGGCCAAGACCGGCGCGAGAGCCCGCCGCAGTCGTACCGAGACGGCCGGCGGCGTCGACGCCAACGCGTCGAAGCGGCACCTGATGGACCTCGCCCGCAGGTTGGACGTGCCGGGCCGGTCGAAGATGAGCAAGGACCAGCTTGTCGAGGCGCTGCAGAAGGCGAACCGCCGCCGGACGGAACGTGCCCGCAAGCGCAGCTGAGTGCGACCTGGGTTCAGGACTGAACCGTGGGGGTAGCAAGATGGCCAGCCCAACCGAGCGACGCAAGGAGCGACCCATGCCCAGCGGACACAGCCCCGCCGACGACATCGTCTTCGACCTGGTCAGCATCCAGTACCACGCGTTGAAGGCCGCAGAGGCCTACGACAAGTACGCCCAAGACGCTCACGACCACGCCGACGTGAAGCAGTTCATCGAGGAGTGCGCCCGCCAGGACGCCCAGCGTGCCGAGAAGTGCCACGAGCTGCTCGGTCAGCTCACGGCCCAGGACGGCATCGGCGGAGCTAGCTGAGCACCCCTCAGCCGCGCACATCGAAGTTGTCAGGGTCCTGACGGCCCATACGTCGCCGGGACCCTGACAACTGGCGCGGGGCTGGTGGCTCAGCGCAGAGCGACGGTGAGCAGTACGACCGCATCGGCGTTGGCAGTCAGGCTGTGCCGAAAAGGCGGGACGGGTACGAGGTCGCCGGCGCGCAGCAGCCATTCCTGCTGCGCACTGAGCAGCCGTACGGATCCGGCGAGCACCTGCAGAGTCGCCGCGGGCGGGGAGTCGTGTTCAGCCAGCTCCGCGTCCTCGACGAGCGCGATCACCGTCGCCCGCTGGGAGGGCCCGGTAGCCACCGTCGTGGCAGCTCGACCCGAGGAGGCCTGACGGGCCTCGGCAAGCAGCTCGGAGCCCAGCGCACCGAGCGCGACCACCTCCGAGCTACGGGCCGCGTCACCGTGCGCCTGGTCGTGGGCGTGGTCACTCATCGAGGCGTGGTCCTTCCTGGTTGTCCGGGCGCTGCGAGTGCGTCGGCATCCTCGCAGAGCCGCTCGAGCACCCACGCGTACACCTCTGCCTCGTAACGCAGGCGGGCATAGCGACCGACCGGTCCGGCATGGGCGCCGGCCCCGAGCTCCACCCGGAAGAGGCAGCGCGGTGACCACCCCGGGTCGCTGGCGCGCAATGCCGCCACCCACTTCGCCGGCTCCCACACCATCACCCGCGGGTCGTGCAGCGCTCCGGTGACGAGCAAGTCGGGGCGCTGTTCGGCAGCTGGGATGTTGTCGTACGGCGAGTATGCGAGCAGCCAACCGAAGTCGGCCTCGCGCCGCGGATCGCCCCACTCGTCCCATTCGCCGGCCGTCAGCGGTATCGACGGGTCGAGCATCGTGGTGACGACGTCGACGAACGGAACCTCGGCCACCACCGCCCGCCACCGCGACGGCTGCTGGGAGAAGACCGCTCCCTGCAGTAGGCCGCCGGCCGACAGCCCTCGGCTGGCGATGCGCTCGCCGTCGACGAACCGGTCGGCGAGTGCTTCAGCTACCGCAATGTGGTCGGAGAACGTGTTCTGCTTCTGCGCGAGCCGGCCGTCCAGCCACCATCGCCGGCCCCGCTCGCCACCGCCGCGGACGTGCGCGTGGGCGAAGACGACCCCGCGGTCCAGCACGGCGGTGAGCGCCGGGTCGAACTCCGGCTCGAAGCTGTACTCGTAGGCGCCGTAGCCATACATCAGGCAGGGCGCGGTGCCGTCCAAGCTGACATCGGACCGGCGCACGAGAGTGACGGGGACCAGCGTGCCGCCCGACGCAAGCGCTATCCGCTCGCTCACATAGCCCGCCGGGTCGTAGCCCGGGGTCTCTTGACGCTTGACGACCACCCGCTCCCCCGTGGCGAGGGACACTCGCTGCCAACACGGCGGTTCGGTGTAGGACTGCTCGACCACGACGACGGCGTCTGCGTCGTAGCGCTCGTTTCGGCCCAGCGCGACCGTGCCCGCCGGCATCGAGGGCTTCACCTCTACCGCCGCAGCGAGCCCGGCCTCTCCGCCGATCGGATCGCCGTTGGGTGCCAACGGCAGGATCCTCAGCAGCGGTATGCCCTCGCTGCGCAGGCCGAGCACGACGTGGGTGGCGAATGCGTCGACGCTGGCGAGCCGCTCCTCGGACCGCTCCGGCACCAGCTCGGTCCAGCTGTCCCGTCCTGGGGACGACAGCGGTGCGCGCATCAGCCGGAACTCGGTAGCTCCGTCGTTGGTCACCACGAGCAGGGAGCCGGCGTCCGCGCCGCGGACGTGCTCCACGGTGTACTCGACCCCACGGCGTCGCCCCTCGACAAGCCGGGGCTCGTCCTCGGGGTGTGCGGCATCCAGCAGCCACACCTCGCTCGTGTCGCGGTTGGCGGTGTGGACGACGACGGCCTCGCCACTGCGGCACAGCCGCACGCCGACCTCGTACTGCTCGTCGTGCTCGTCGAACACGAGCACGTCGCTCTCGACCGGCGTCCCTAGGCGGTGGCGCCACACCTGGAAGGCGCGGTAGGCGTCATCCATCCGCAGGTAGAAGAAGGTCTGCGAGTCAGCCGCCCATGCCCCTCCCGCAGGCACGCCCGGCACTCGGTCCGGCAGGTCGGCCAGCGAGTCGAGGTCGCGGAAGCGCAGCTCGTACGCCTCAGCGCCGGTGACGTCGACGGAGTAGGCCAACAGCCTCTCGTCCGGGCTCACCGCGCTGACCCCGAGCTCGACATAAGGCGAGCCGTCCGCGAGAGCGGCAGGATCCAGCAACACGACGTCTGTCGGCTCTGCTAACTGGTCGTGACCGCCTCGGCCATCCGCGTGCCCAAGTGCTCGGTTTTGGTCACTAGATCGGCACAATTGCGGGTGCTCACTTCCCGCAGGGGTCACGGTGTAGTAGACACAGCGTGGCCGGTCCCAACTGACTGACCGGTCAGTCGGTGGGATGCGAACCGACATTTCGGTGAACAGAGTTTGGGTGAGGGGGTCGAGATGGCGGGTGGCGTGATCGTAGAAGCCCCGCTCCGACCGCAGGTAGGTCTGCACCTCGTCGCTGCCGACGTCGCGCATCCAGCCGTAGTGGTCGGTGCGGTCGACGCCGTGCGTGCTGCGTACCATCGGGTCGCGCCGGGCTACGGGCGGCTCGGATTGCATCGCCGCAACCTAGCGGTTGCGCATAGTGGAGGTCGTCATGACAGCTAGGACTCGTACACGGGCGGCACGCTGGGGTGCGGCGGTAGCGAGCGTCGCAGCGCTCACGTTGGCCGGCAGCGGCCCCACCGCCGCGGTCGCCCCGATGGCCGCCGCCCACGAGGACGGGGCCACATTCACCGTTGGCCTGCTCAACCAGCCCGACTCGTTCAACCCCTTCCTCGGTATCGAGGCGGAGTCGTACGAGATGTGGGCGCTGATGTACGACTACTTGATCGGCTACAGCCTCAAGGACATGTCCCCGGAGCCGGGGCTCGCGGAGCACTGGGAGACGTCGGAGGACGGCCTCACGTGGACGTTCCACATCCGCGACGGCGTCACCTGGTCCGACGGCAAGCCGCTGACCGCCCGCGACGTCGCCTATACCTACAACCGCATCCTGGACGGCGGCCCGGAGGCCGACACCTGGAGCAGCTACCTCGCCTCCGTTGACACCATAACCGCGCCCGACGACGCGACCGTCGAGTTGAAGCTGTCCGAGCCGAACGCCGTGCTGCCGCTGCTGCCGATCCCGATCATTCCGCAGCACGTCTGGAAGGGCATCAGCGAGGAAGAAGTCAAGAGCTACGCGAACGAGCCCCCGGACGTCGTTGGCTCCGGTCCGTTCCGCATGATCGAAGCCAAAGCGGGGGGCTCTCTTGTGCGCTTCGAGGCCAACCCGGACTACTGGCAGGGTGCCCCCAACATCGATCACGTCGTCTTCCGCGTCTTCAACGCCGAAGACCCGGCGGTCCAGGCCCTGAAGATCGGGGAGATCGACTTCCTGGTGGGCATCTCGCCAAACTCGATAGACGCCCTGGAGGGCGTCGAGGGTGTAGACGCGCACCTCGGTGACTCACCGGGCTTCGACGAGATCGCGTTCAACACCGGCTCGATCGACACTGAGACCGGTGAGCCGCTCGGCGACCCCAACCCGGCGGTGCTCGACCCGGCATTCCGGCGCGCCATCGCCCACGCCGTCGACACCGAGCTGATCGTGGAACGCGTCTACGAGGGTGCCGGCACTCCCGGGACGACGATTGTGCCTCCGGCCTACTCGACCTATCACTGGGAGCCGCCCGCCGATCAGAAGTACACCTTCGACCTCGACGAAGCAGCGAGGCTGCTCGACGAGGCGGGCTACCGCGTCGGCGACGACGGTGTGCGCACACTGCCGAACGGCGAGCCGATGAGTGAGCTGCGCTTGTTCGCGCGCAGCGAGTCCGAGACCTCGACGAAGGTCATTGAGTATCTGCACGAGTGGCTGACGGAGATCGACGTGCCGTCCCGGGTCGAGACCGCTGAGAGCGGCAAGCTCACCAACATCATTCTCGACGGCGAGTTCGACGTGTTCGAATGGGGCTGGTACGTCGAACCGGACCCCGACTCGATGCTCAGCTACATGACGTGCGGTCAGCTGGGCAGCTGGTCGGACTCCTGGTATTGCAACAAGGAGTACGACCGGCTCTACAAGCAGCAGCACGCCGAGATGGACGAAGCGAAGCGCGCCGAGATGGTCAAGCGGATGCAACAGATCCTCTATCGGGACGTCCCCTACATCGTCACCGCCTACTCCTCGATCGGCGAGGCCTGGCGCAGCGACCGGTTCACCGGGTTTGAGCCGCAGCCCAACCCGGGTGGGGTCTACCTGCTGCAGTACGGGACTTACAACTACCTGAACATCAAGCCAGCGTCCGCGGGCGGCGGGTCAACCGACGGGTCAACCGACGGGTCGACCGGAACCACGGGGGGGTCGGACTCGTCCGACCAGGGCGACACCACGGGTGCCGGCACGTCCGATGCAGGCTCGTCCGCTGACTCGGGCAACGGCCTCATGGTGGGCGGCACCGTCGTCGGCGTCGCGTTGGTAGCGGGTCTGGTCGGTTGGCTGCTCATGCGGAGGAGGCAGACGTCCACAGCGGCCGACCGGGAGTGATCGACCCCCAGCCGGGCAGGCAGGCATGACCGCGGTGGCCGAGCCGCCGGCCACCGCGGTAGGGCCGGCGGAAGGCGGCCCAGCTCGGCTCGCCGGCGGTTCTGGCACCACGCGCTACGTCCTGGGGCGTATCGCCGGGTCGATCGGCAGCTTGCTGTTCATGTTGGTCGTGAACTTCTTCCTGTTCCGGGTGCTGCCCGGAGACCCGGTGCGCACACTCGCCCGCAACCGGCTCGTCAGCGAAGAGCAAGTCCAGGGCCTGCGCGAGACGCTCGGTCTCGACCAGGCGTTGCCGCAGCAGTTCGTGACCTATCTCGGCAACACGTTCACCGGCGAGTTCGGCATCTCCTACAAGTACCGGGTCCCGGTCGGCGACCTCATTCTCGACCGGTTGTGGCCGACATTGGTGCTGGTCGGGACCGGCACCGTGCTGGCAACGATCATCGGCTTGCGCATCGGGATCCGCTCGGCGTGGGAGCGCGGTGGTCGCTTCGACCGATACTCGACCGGCAGCACATTGACGCTCTACTCCATGCCGGAGTGGTGGCT
>DATHBP010000067.1:0-4956 GCA_035296085.1 Nocardioidaceae bacterium
CTCCCCCGTACGCACGCTGAGCGGCGAGGACACCACCCTGGCCGGGCACGCCGGCAAGGTGCTCCTCGTCGTCAACGTGGCCTCTCGCTGCGGCAACACCCCGCAGTACACCGGCCTCGAGCGGCTGCACGAGAAGTACGCCGACCAGGGCTTCTCGGTGCTCGGGTTCCCCTCCAACCAGTTCGATGGCCAAGAGCCCGGCACGGCGCAGGAGATCGCGGAGTTCTGCTCCGCGACGTACGGCGTGACGTTCCCGTTGTATGAGAAGACCGACGTCAACGGCGACCAGCGGCACCCCGTCTACGCCGAGCTTGTCGAGACTCCCGACACCGACGGAGTTGCCGGAGACGTCGAGTGGAACTTCGAGAAGTTCCTCGTCGGCCGCGACGGCGCCGTCCTCGCCCGGTTCCGACCCGACGTCGAACCCGACGACTCCGCCGTCGTCACCGCCATCGAGACTGCGCTCGCCGCCGACGCCCGCTAACCCTGTGCTGCGGATAGCCGTCGTCGGGTCGGGACCTGCCGGGGTCTACGCCACCGAGGCACTGCTTCGCCACGGCGACGTCAGCGTCGACGTCCTGGACCGGTTGCCCGCCCCGTACGGGCTCGTGCGCTACGGCGTTGCCCCGGACCACGTGAAGATCAGGTCGATCAGCACAGCGCTCGCTGCGATCCTCGAGGACCCGGCCGTACGCTTCCTCGGCAACGTCGACGTCGGAGCCGACCTCACCCTCGAGGACCTGCAGCGCCACTACGACGCGGTTGTGCTCGCCGGTGGTGCGGCGGTGGACCGGCGACTCGGCATTCCCGGCGAGGACCTGCCGGGGAGCTACTCCGCGACAGACTTCGTCGCCTGGTACAACGGGCACCCCGACGCTCCCCTCGACCGGTTCGTCTTGAACGCCCGCCGCGTCGCCGTGCTGGGAGTCGGGAACGTAGCGGTCGACGTCGTCCGGCTGCTCGCGAAGACCACCGGCGAGCTTCGCGACACCGACATGCCCGACCACGTCTTGGAGGTGCTGGCCGCCAGTGCGGTCGAGGACATCGCCATGATCGGGCGCCGCGGCCCAGCGCAGGCGAAGTTCACGACCAAGGAGCTGCGCGAGCTTGGCGAGCTGGCCGACGCCGACGTGGTCGTGGACGACGGCGACCTCGAGCTCGACGAAGCGAGCGCACAGCTCGTCGCCGAGAAACCAGCCGTGCGGCGCAACGTCGAGGTGCTGCGCGAGTGGGCGACCCGGACACCGGTCGGGCGCTCCCGGCGGATCCACGTGCGGTTCTGGCTGCAGCCGGTGGAGATCCTGGGCGCCGACCAGGTGAGCGGGTTGGTCGTCGAGAAGACGGCTCTCGACCCCTCGGGCGCCGCCGTGGGCAGCGGCCAGACCTCGACGGTCGACGCCGACATGGTGTTCCGCTCGGTGGGCTACCAAGGGGTGCCGATGCTCGGCTTGCCGTTCGACGAGCGCCAGGGGGTCATCTCCAACGTCGAGGGTCGTGTCGTCCGCGCTGGGGCGCCGGTTCCCGGCGTCTACGTCGCCGGCTGGATCAAGCGGGGGCCCACCGGCGTGATCGGCACGAACAAGCACGACGCCCGGGAGACCGTCGCGGCAGTGCTGGCGGATGCTCCGTCATTGCCACCGGCGCCGGTCCGGGACCCCGACGCCGTGCTTGCCCTGCTGCACGAGCGGGGGGTACAGGCGGTCAGCTGGGAGGGGTGGCGGGCCATCGACGTCGCCGAGACCGAGCTCGGTCGCCAGCAGGGTCGCCAGCGTGGCCGGATCAGTGACCGTCAGGCGTTGCTGCGGGCAGCCGCCAGCCAGCGCTGACGGGAAAGCCGGTACAGGACGTGCGGCCGAACCCGATGTCCGACTGGCACGGCAGGATGCTCGAAGTCGGCCTCGAGGTCACGGACCATGCCGAGGCGTTCCATCACGGCGATGGACTTGAGGTTCGTCTCCGCGGTGAACGACACGATGTCGTCGAGGCCGAGGGTCGTGAAGCCGTGCGCGAGCGCGGCACGCCCGCCCTCGCTGGCGTAGCCTCTCCCCCAGTGTTCGGCAGCCAACCGCCAGCCCACCTCGACTGCGGGAGCGAACGCCGCCGCGAACGAGACGGCCGCAAGCCCCACGAAGCCGATGAACTCCGCGGTGTCGAGCCGCTCGACCGCCCACAAGCCGAAGCCGCGTTCGCGCCAGCCGTGCTCGATCCGGTCCACGAAGGCATCGCTCTCCGCGCGTGACTGGAGCCTCGGGAAGTGCGCCATGACGCGCGGATCGGCGTTCATCGCGGCGAACGGCGCACGGTCATCGAGTCGCCAGCCCCGCAGCAGCAGCCGTTGCGTCCGTACGGCCGCAACCTCCGGCGCAGGCGGTACCTCGCTCATGGGGCCCGGCTCAGCTGCGTAGGTACGACGCGCCGTTGACATCGATGATCGTGCCGCTGGAGAACCGGGAATCCTCGGAGGCCAACCACACGACCGCGGCGGCGACCTCCTCCGGGCGTGCCACCCGGCCGAACGGCGACTGCGCCCGGATGGCGTCCCCGCTCGCGCCTTCTAGGGAGGGCCGCGCCATGTCGGTCTGCACGAACCCTGGTGCGACGGTGCCGACGCTGATGCCGTGCGGTGCCAGTGCGAGCGCCATGGACTGGCCGAACGCGTTCATCCCGGCCTTCGATGCGCCGTAGGCGGGACAGTTGGGCTCGCCGCGGAAGGCGCCCCGGCTGGACACGTTGACCACCGCACCGCCGCCGGATGCCACCAGGTGCGGCACCGCGCAGAACGTCGCGTTCGCTGCGCCGACCAGGTTGACCGCCAGCACGCGCGACCAGGTCGCCTGCCAGTCCTCGTACGACGTGGTGAGCGGTGGGTGGGCAAGGAACACCCCGGCATTGTTGACGAGCACGTCGAGCCCACCGAGCTCTTCCGCGGCCGCATCCACCGCGCGGCGTACCTGTTCGGCATCGGCCATGTCGGCTTGCACCGTGGCGTGACCACCCCCCGCGAGCGAGGCAACGGTGCGCTGCGCCTCCTCCCCCGAGCTGCCGTAGTGGACGGCGACACGGTCCCCCAGCGCCGCGAAGGCAACTGCGATCGCCCGGCCGATGCCGCGGGAGGCGCCGGTCACCAGGACCGCACGACTCATGTGCACAGCTCCGCAACGCCGCTGAGCAGCCGCTCGATGTCAGCCTCGTCCGTGTAGGGCGCGAGACCCGCGCGCACGGCCCCGGCGTCGCCGAGACCCAGCCAGCGGGAGGCTTCGATCGCGTAGAAGCTTCCGGCCGGGGCGTTGACGTCTCGTGTCGCGAGGTGCTCGTACACCTCGCCTGGCTCTCGGCCTCGTAGCGAGAACAAGGCGGTGGGGGTGTGCTGCGCCGGGCTCCCGTGCACGGTGACGGCCGACAAGCCGCGCAGCCCGTCGAGGAGACGGTCGAACAACCGGTCCTCGTGCTCCTCGACCGACGCCATCGCGGCCAGCAGCCGGGTTCGCCGCCCACCGCCCCCGGGCGCGAGATCGGCGAGGAAGTCCACCGTCGCGGTCACGCCGGCGAGCAGCTCGTAGGGCAGCGTGCCGAGCTCGAAACGGTCGGGCACGGCTGGGGTGGACGGCAGCAGCTTGTCCGGATGGACGGACTCCAGCAGGGCAGGGTCGGCGACCAGCACCCCGAGGTGCGGCCCGAAGAACTTGTAGGGCGAGCACGCGAAGAAGTCAGCACCCATCGCGCGTACGTCAACCGGAGCGTGCGGGGTGAGGTGCACGCCGTCGACGTAGGCAAGTGCGCCAACATGGTGGGCGGCCGCGGTGATGGCCGCGACGTTGGGGCGGGTGCCAAGCAGGTTGGACGCCGCGGTGAACGCCACCAGCCGGGTGCGTGAGGAGAGCACGTCGGTCACGGCGGAGAGCGGCAGCTCGCCGGTCGCGCGGTCGAACTCCGCCCAGCGCAGCGTCGCACCGGTGGCCTCCGCCGCCTGCACCCAGGGCCGCACGTTGGCGTCGTGGTCGAGGCGGGTCACCACCACCTCGTCTCCTTGGCGCCACTGCTTGGACAACGCGCGGGACACGTCGTAGGTGAGCTGTGTCATCGACCGGCCGAACACCACCCCCCGCGGGTCGCTCCCGAGCAGTTCGGCCACTGCCTGCCGGGCACCGTCGACCACGGCTGTCGCCCGGCGCTCGGCTGCGGTGACGCTGCCCTGGTTGGCGATACCGGCGCACAACGTGTCGGCGACGGCTCGGGCGACCGGCTCGGGGGTCTGCGACCCACCCGGTCCGTCGAAGTGGGCGACGCCCTGGGCGAGCGCGGGGAACGACTTGCGGACGGCTGCGACGTCAAGGGGCATGGTGGTCATCCTGCCGTGGCTCACCGCGCAGTGCGGATCCGCCCGGCCACGAGCACGCCGGCGGCGCCGATCGCCACCATGATCGCGAACACCGACCCGAACAGCTCTGTCCCGCCGGCGGTGGGTCGCAGCGCGGCGTATGCCACTCCGCCGAGGCCGATCGCGGCGACACACCCCAGGCCGTCGGAGAGCTGCACCGCGGCGGAGTTGGCGCCCTGCTCGGAGACGGGAGAGAGCTCGAAGAGCAGAACCGAGATGCTGGAGAACGCTGCTCCCATGCCCATCCCGGCCACCGTCCAGCCGACCGCGCCGACCCAGACGGGCACCGCCACGAACACCGTGCAGGCAGCCATGGCCAGGCCTCCGGTGACCAGGCAGCTGGCCACCCGGATGACGAGGTGGCGTGGGGTCCGCATCGCCGGTCGCCCCTGCCACCACGAAGCGGCGGACCACCCGAGTGCACCGCCGGTGAGGGTGACGCCGGCCAGTGTCGGTGACAGCCCCCGGTGCGTGACGAGCATGAGCGGCACGAACGTCTCCACACCGAAGAACGCACCGGCCAGCACGCCGCGCATGACCACCACCGTCGGCAGCCCGCGCCGCAGCCGCAGCGCGCC
>DATHBP010000068.1:0-20876 GCA_035296085.1 Nocardioidaceae bacterium
AGCGCCGCTGCGGGTGGTGTTCTGGAGCGGGGCACGGCGGCCGCTCGTGGGTGGAGCCGCGCCGGGGCACCGTTCGCCGACGCGGTGCCGTCGACCTCCGGTCGCTTGCTGGAACGCGTTGACGGCTACGTCGTAACCGCCCTGGCTGCTGTCGAAGGGAACTCGCTCGAGGAGTCGGGCGTGGACTGCGCAGCGGCCGGTCAGTGGGGAGCAACACTCGCCCGTCTCCACCGCGCGGAGGTCACGTCTCTGCCGCCTTACCTGCCGGCAACCGAGGAGTTCGTCACTGGCGACGGCCTCGGGCCGGAGCTGGCAACGGTCGCCAGGAGGGTCCGCGACGCTCTAGGCACGTTGCCTCGGCAGGCAGGCGTGCGCGGTGTGCTCCATGGTGACCCGGAGCCCGACAACGTCGTGGTGAGCCCCGCTGGGATGGTGCTGGTGGACCCGGACGACGTGCGGGTGGGTTGGTTCATCTCCGACATCGCGTTCGCACTGCGGGACTGGGCCGACGCGTCGGGTCGGCTGGACTGGTCGCATGGCATCCCAGCGGCGTTCCTCGATGGGTACCGAGCAATCCGACCGGTCAGCGTGGAGGAACTGGCCTGGGTACCGCTGCTACAGGCCGCCGCCGCCCTGGAGGATTTGAGTGCCCTGCAGCCGCACGTGCAGAGAACGGCGCAGGACGAATGGCCCGACTGGGCGACCGCGCTCGACACCAAGATCCGAGCACGCGCCGCACGCTTGGACAGCATGCTTCGATCAGGCTGGTGGGCAGGGGCGGGATCGAACCGCCGACCTTCCGCTTTTCAGGCGGACGCTCGTACCGACTGAGCTACCTGCCCCCGGCTCCGCTCGGGCGGCGGCCACTTTACCGGACCCGACACCAGCCGGCTCGTGACGTAGTTGCGGGCAATCTCGCGGTCGAACGACAACGGCGTCACAAACCGTGTGCCAGCCGGGCGGGCTGTCAGATACCTGAGAAAGTGGCGACCCCGACGGGACTCGAACCCGCGACCTCCGCCGTGACAGGGCGGCGCGCTAACCAGCTGCGCTACGGGGCCAGGTGCATCGCGCAGCCTAACGTACGGCGCAGACCCGGTGCCCCCAACGGGATTCGAACCCGTGCTACCGCCTTGAAAGGGCGGCGTCCTAGGCCTCTAGACGATGAGGGCGCAGGCCTCGGGCACCCTAGATGCCGTCGGAGACCGGCCCAGCATAGGCGTTGCCGACAGGGGGGACCAACCGGTCCGGCGACGCACAATGGCCAGTGTGCTGACAATGAGCCGTGAACGCTTTGAAGAGCTGGTGGCCGAGGCCCTCGACACCATCCCCCCGGACCTGAGCCGCCTTATCGACAACGTCGCCGTGTTCGTCGAGGACGACTCCCCCGCGGGCCGGTCACCGCTGCTCGGCCTGTACGAGGGGATCCCGCTCACCTCGCGCGACACGTCGTACGCCGGAGCGCTGCCCGACCGCATCACCTTGTACCGCCGGCCCATCGTCCGCGAGTGCGCGACCGAACAGGACGTCATCCGCCAGGTGCGCATCACGGTGGTGCACGAGGTGGCCCACCACTTCGGCATCGATGACGACCGCCTCGACGAGCTCGGCTACGGCTGACGCTGATCGTCCTGGTTGAGTAAGCACCATGTCACCGCCGCCAGGTGCCGGGCAGCCGCACATGGACGTACGCCGCGCCGCCGACCGCTTCCGTACGAGCACCGGCTGGCTCGAGTCGCGGCACTCGTTCGCTTTCGGCCCGCACTACGACCCCCGAAACACGTCGTTCGGGCTGCTCCTGGTCAACAACGACGACGTCGTGAGCCCCGGTACCGGCTTTGACACCCACCCGCACCGCGACATGGAGATCATCACCTGGGTGCTCGCCGGGTCGTTGGTCCATCAGGACTCGACCGGCCACAACGGGGTCATCTACCCGGGGCTCGCACAGCGCATGAGCGCCGGCACCGGCATCCTGCACTCGGAGAAGAACGACGCCTGGCGGCTCACCGGCAACGCGGAGCACGACGTGCCCGTGCACTTCGTCCAGATGTGGGTGCAGCCCGACACGTCGTCGCTGGCACCCGGCTACGAACAGCTGGAGATATCCGACGAGCAGCTGCGTGGCGCGCTCGCCCCGGTGGCCAGTGGCCGCCCCGGCCACGCCGGTGCCGCGGCGATCCGCATCAACCAGCGCGACGCGGCCCTCTACGCAGCTCGGCTCGACCCAGGCCAGTCGGTCGACCTGCCGGCAGCGCCCTACGTCCACGTGTTCGTCGCGCAGGGAGTGGTGGACCTCGAGGACGCCGGCCGGCTGGAGACCGGTGACGCCGTACGCCTCACCGGCTCCGACGGTCCGCGCCTCACCGCGGTCGGGTCGGCGGAGGTGCTGGTCTGGGAGATGCACGCAACCGTCGCCGGCTGAGCCACCGGGCCGGTCACCGCCTCACGGCAAGCGGCGGAACATCAGGTGCAGCCCCACCCGGCCGTGCCGCGGGTGGTCGAACGCCTCCGGGACCGTGGCGAGGATCTCGAACCCGAGCGACTGCCAAAGGCTTACCGCTGCGGTGTTGGTCTCCACCACCGCGTTGAACTGGATGCTGGCGTAGCCCGCGTCCCGAGCCCACGCCACTACATGCTCACCGAGCGCCCGCCCCACACCGCGGCCCTGCTGCGCCGGTGCCACCATGAAGCTCGCCGTCGCCACGTGCGCTCCGCGCCCGGGACGGTTCGGCCCCATCTTGGCCGTGCCGAGCACGTCGTCGCCGTCGACCGCCACGACAGCCAGACCGGGCGGCGCCTCCATCCATAGGGACCGGCCGGACTCGACGGTGAGGTCGTCGGGGTACGCGTACGTCTCGCCCGCCGCCACGACCTGGGCGAAGAACGGCCAGATGAGCGGCCAGTCGCTGGCCAGCGCGGGTCGGATGAGCACCGCTCGAGCCTTGCTGGTCTCGCACCTGCCAGGCAACTGGCCGACCGACCACGAAGGCCGGGGCGCATAGTAGGGCGCATGCACACCACACCCCCGGTCCTGCCCAGCGGCCGGCAGTACGAGATCGCCGCCGGCGCCACTCGTGCGACCGTCGTAGAGGTCGGCGGCGGATTGCGCTCCTATACCGTCGACGGCCGCGAGCTGCTGGACGGCTACGCCGCCGATGAGATGGCCAGCAGTGCGCGCGGCCAACCGCTCATTCCGTGGCCCAACCGGGTGCGCGACGGGCGCTATCGCTGGGGCGGCGCAGAGCACCAGCTGCCGCTCAACGAGCCCGCGAAGGGCAACGCCATCCACGGGTTCTCGCGCTACCACAGCTGGACGTGCGTCACGCACACCTCCACCCGGGTCGAGCTCGGCTGGACGCTCTACCCACGGCCCGGCTATCCATTCACGTTGGCCGTCACGATCTCCTACCGGATTACGCCGGAGCGGCTGAGCGTGGTCACCACAGCGCACAACGCCGGCACCAACGCACTGCCGTACGCGTCCGGGCAGCACCCCTACCTCTCGGTCGGCGGCGGGCTCATCGACGACGCGACCCTGGAGGCGCCCGGCGCTGTATACCTGCCCACCGACGAGCGCGGCATCCCGACCGGTAGGGAGCCGGTGGACGGCACGGCGTACGACTTCCGGCAGGCGCGAACGCTCGAAGACACCGTCATCGACCACGCGTTCACCGACCTGGCCCGCGACTCGGCCGGCATGGCATGGGTACGCCTGCGGGCCGCCGACGGCACCGGAGTCGCCGTCGGGGTGGACGCCAGCTACCCCTACCTTCAGCTGTTCACCGGCGACACGCTCGCGGTTGACCGGCGGCGACGCGGGCTCGGAGTCGAGCCGATGACTGCCCCGCCGAACGCCTTCCAGACCGGCACCGGCGTGACGCGCATCGAGCCGAACGGTTCGGTCACCGCAAGCTGGCTGATCGAGCCCCTGTCCGGCTGACCTCAGGGCGAGGACGAGCCGATCGCCACGTCGCATCTGTGACGTAGTTGTCGTCCCGCCCGTCGTCTAGCCGCAACTACGTCACAAACTGGAGCGCCAGAGACGTCATGACGCTCAGTCGCTCAGTTGGCGGCCGCCTCGACGATGCTGGGGTCCGCGGCGAAGGCCAGCGCAGTCAGCGCCATCGCCTTCGCGCCCTCGAGCAGCGTCTGGTCCCCCTGCGGACCGACGCAGTGCGCCGCGAACTCGTGCTGGTGGTTGACCGCCGGCCAGGAGTGCACGGCCATGTCCGCGTGCAGCGTCGGGACGAGCTGGCTCACGTTGCCCATGTCCGTCGACCCGCTCAACCCCGGCCCGGCCGGGTCCAAGGTCAGCGGCCGGCCGATGGTCTCGCACGCGCGCGCAAACGCGGCGACCAGCCCCGGGTTCTGGCGCAACGGCTCGTAGGCGTGGCCTTGCGTTGCGATCTCGACGGTCGTGCCGGTCGAGGTCGCTGCTCCTTCCAGGCACGCGCGGACTCGGGCGCGCAGGTCCTCGAGGTCGGCCATGTCTGCGGCCCGCAAGTAGTACGCAGCGGCGGCCAGTTCGGGAACGACGTTGGGTGCGTCGCCGCCGTGGGTGATGATGCCGTGCACTTGCTGGTGCCGGCGAAGGTGCTGGCGCAGCATTGCGATCGCCGAGTACCCCGCAACGACGCCGTCGAGCGCGTTGCGCCCGAGCTGCGGCTCCGCGCTCGCGTGCGATGCCTTGCCGCGGACGACGACCGACCACTCCTCGATCGCCAGGCCAACCGAGCCGGGCTCGTCGTACGGCGCAGGGTGCATCATCATCGCGGCGTCGACACCCTCGAACGCGCCGGCGTCGATCAGGTCGACCTTGCCGCCACCGGCCTCCTCCGCCGGTGTGCCCAGCACGGTGAGCCGCAGCCCGGCTTCTGCCGCCGCCGGCAACAACCCCAGTCCGGCACCGACCGCCGAGGCCGCGATGACGTTGTGGCCGCAGGCGTGGCCTACACCCGGCAACGCGTCGTACTCCGCGCAGATCACCAGGTGGACGCCTTCGCCGCCACCGCGGGCCGCGAACGCGGTGGGCAGCCCGTACGCCCCCCGCTCGACGTCGAAGCCACCAGAGGCGAGCAGGTCGGCGCAGCGAGCCGCCGAACGTACCTCCTTGTAGGCCAGCTCCGGGTCCTCGTACAACGCGTGGGACAGGTCCAGCAGCGAGGGTGCGAGCTCGTCGATACGCGCCAGGACGCGCTGGTCGAGGACAGACATGCGGTCGAGCGTATGCCCGGCTCTGTCAGTGGCAGGCCACCGGTCCGCCGCGGTCGAGGACGTTGCCCCCGACCGCGACGAACCGCCAGGCGTAGCTGCGAGGGTGCAGGGTCAGCCGCAGCACGCCGTACCTGCCGGTGATGCGGACTTGGCTGTTGCGGTGGGCCCCTGCGAACGGGTACTGGTGGGCCCCGCCGGTGCCCGCGATGAACTGCCGAATCCCACGCGAATCGGCGGCTCCGCGCGGATTCTGCCGCGCGAACCGTTCGTAGTTGTGCTCGTGCCCGCTGAGCACAAGGTCCGCACGCTGCCGGTAGAGGGCACGCCAGAACGTCGCCACCCCGGTGTCTCCGCCGTGGTTTGCGCCGGAGCTGAAGCGCGGATGGTGCCAGTACGCCAGCACGCAGCGCTGGGACGTGCGCCGCAGGTCCGCGCGCAACCACTCGGCCTGGGCCGACCCGGTTCCGCCGGCGATGTTGGAGTTCAACGAGATGAGATGCCAGCCGCCGAGGTCAAAGCTGTAGTAGCTGCGGCCTGCCGACCGCGCCGCCTTGCCGAAATACTCGAAGTAGCCGCGTGCCCCTGGCGTCTCGTACTCGTGGTTGCCGGGTGCGGGCTTGGTCCGTGCCTTGAACGTGCCCCAGGTCGGGTCGTAGAAAGCCCGAAAGCCCGCCAACGACCCAGCTGGGTACTGCAGATCCCCTAGCGCGAGGACCCGGGTTGGTGCCAGCTTGCGGACGAGCCGCGCGGTGCGTGCCTGTTCGCCGAGCGCCGCCGGCGAGATGTCCCCCGCGGCCACCACTGTGGGCGACCGATCTCCCGGTCCGGGAAACGCCGCCTGGGGGGCCGCGCGACCGGGACCGCTGTCGCCGCGCAGCGGGGTTGGCCCGCCGGCAGAGCATGCGGCGACGATGCCCGCCGCGAGGACGAGCCCGATGCCTCGGGCCCGTCGACGGGCCATGGAGCGAGTCGGCTGCGCTGCCACATTGCCCTCCTGTGTCCGCCGACGCTACCCGATGGTGTCGTGCAGCGATCCGGCGGAGCCCCGTGCACCCTGGCCCGCCGCGTCGGCCGGTGGCCAAGCGGGAGAATGGGACGGTGACCATGACCGCCCCCTCCGCGGCCGGCCGAACGGCGGCCCTCGCCGAACGGCTGCGCGCCGCGGTCGGGGCAGAGCGCGTGCTCACCGACCATGCCCAACTGCGCACCTACGAGTGCGACGGCCTGACGAACTTTCGGGTGACCCCCGGCGTCGTGGTGCTGGCCGAGACGCGGCGCCACGTCGTCGACACCGTCCGGCTGTGCGCCCGAGCCGGAGTGCCGTTCGTGGCCAGAGGGTCGGGCACCGGCCTGTCGGGCGGCGCGCTGCCGGTCGCCGAGGGGGTGTTGCTCGTGCTGTCCCGGCTACGGGCGCTCGGGCCGGTCGACCCCGACAACGCCCGCGTCGTCGTAGAGCCGGGCGTCGTCAACCTCTGGGTGACCCGAGACGCGACCCCGCACGACCTCGCCTACGCCCCCGACCCCTCCTCACAGCTGGTCTGCTCCATCGGCGGCAACGTGGCCGAGAACGCGGGCGGTGCGCACTGCCTCAAGTACGGCTTCACCGTCAACCACGTCGTCGGGGCCGAGGTGGTGCTGCCCGACGGCTCTGTCGTCAACCTCGGGGGCACTGCGCCCGAGCACCCGGGCTACGACCTCCTCGGGGTTTTCGTCGGCAGCGAGGGCACCCTGGGGGTAGCCACGTCGGTCACGCTACGTCTGGTGCGAGTGCCGGAGGCGGTGCAGACGATGCTCGTCGCCTTCTCCAGCATCGAGGACGCCGCCGGCACGGTGAGCGACATCATCGCGGCCGGCATCCTGCCCGCCGCCATCGAGATGATGGACGCGCTGGCGATCGAAGCCGCCGAGGCCGCCGTCCACTGCGGCTATCCGGCTGGTGCGGTCGCCGTCCTCGTCATCGAACTCGACGGACCGCAGGCGGAGGTCGAGGCACAGTTCGCCGACGTCGAGCAGATCGCGCTGGCGCGCTCGGCGTTCGAGCTGCGGATAGCACGCGACGACGCGGAACGCGCCCTGATGTGGAAGGGCCGCAAGTCGGCCTTCGCAGCGGTGGGACGCATCAGCCCCTCCTACTTCGTCCAAGACGGTGTCATCCCTCGTACTCAGCTCCCGCAGGTCCTCACCGAGATCGAACGGATGGCCGACGCCGTCGGCCTACGGGTGGCGAACGTCTTCCACGCCGGCGATGGCAACCTGCACCCGCTGGTGCTCTACGACGACGCGGTGGATGGGCAAGCCCGCGATGCTGAGGCGCTGGCCGGCGCGATCCTCGACCTCTGCATTTCCTCGGGCGGCTCCATCACCGGCGAACACGGCGTGGGTGCGGAGAAGCGGACCAAGATGGCAGTCCAGTTCACAGCCGAGGACCTCGACACCATGCAGCTCGTCCGGTGCGCGTTCGACCCGGACGGCATCGCCAACCCCGGCAAGATCTTCCCGACACCACGGCTGTGCGGGGAGCGCCCGGGGCCGCGGACAGGGGTGCACCCGCTGCAGGCCGCCGGCCTGGGCGAGGTGTTCTAGTCGTGCCCGTCGCCCTCGACCGGCGGGCCGGCACGGCCGACGACGGGGTTGTGGGCGTCGTACCGGCCGAGGTGGTCCGTCCGTCCGACGTCGACGAGGTGGTCGCCGTGCTGCGCCGCGCGCACGCCGACGGGCACAGCGTGCTGGTCGCCGGGGGCCGTACGAAGCTCGGCTGGGCTCCTGCCCCCACCTCCGCCGACGTGCTCGTCGAGACCACTGGCTTGCACCGGATCGTGGAGCACACCGCCGGTGACCTGGTGGTGGTGGCCGAGGCGGGCCTACGGCTGGCGGGATTGCAGGAGCGGCTGCGCGAAGCCGGCCAGTGGCTCGCCCTCGACCCCCCGGAGCCGGGGGCGACTCTGGGCGGCATCCTGAGCGCCAACGCGTCCGGACCGCGCCGGCTGCGCTACGGGACGGTGCGCGACCTCCTCATCGGCGTCACGGTCGTGCTCGCGGACGGGACCGTTGCCCATGCAGGCGGCAAGGTGGTCAAGAACGTCGCGGGCTACGACCTGGGCAAGCTCTACACCGGCGCGCACGGCAGCCTTGGCGTGGTCGTCTCGACCACGTGGCGGCTGCACCCGCTGCCGGGCGCGCGCCGAGTCGTGGTGATCGACGTGGCTAACCCGCGGGACGCAGGCGCCTTCGCGGTTGCGATCGCCCGCTCGACGCTCACCCCGACGGCCGTGGAGCTGCTCGCCACCACCGGCGGCTCCGGGCAGCTGGTCGTCGTCTTCGAAGCCATCGCGCCGTCCGTACAGGCACAGGCCGACGCGGCGGTTGCTCTGCTGGGCGGGGGCCACCAGAGCGAGACTCCGCCCGAGCCGTTCGGCCAGCGTCCCGGGGGTGACGGCGATCTCGTGCTGCGGCTGGCGTTCGAGCCAGCCTCGCTGGCAGCGGTGATCGAGGCGCTGCCGCCGGGCACGGCGGTGACCGCATCCGCCTGCACGGGCGTCGCGTACGCCGCGCTGACCCCTGAGCACGCCGGCGCTTTGCCAGCGCTGCGCGCCGCGCTCGCCCCGTACGACGGCACGGCGGTCGTGATCGGCGCCCCGCCCTCGCTGCGCCATGGGCTGGACCACTGGGGCTCGGTGGGCAACTCGCTCGGCCTGATGCGACGCGTCAAGGAACGGTTCGACCCGGACGGGCGCCTTGCACCGGGGCGCTTCGTGGGAGGGATGTAGGTGTCCACCGACGAGAACGGCGGAGGTGCACCCACCGGCGCCGAGCGCGCAACCGACCAGGCGGCTGCCGAGGTCGTGGGCGCCCGCCGACCGCTCGACCTCGGCCAGGGCGGGCCGGTCGCTGCCAGCGCGGCTGCCGCGACGGTCGGTGCGGCCGCCGGCCGGGGCACGGTGGCGACCGGCGCAGCGGGTGTCGCTGGCCAGGTGTTCCCGGCTTTCGACGCGCACCATCCGCCCGACGCCGCGCTGGTGGCCGACTGCGTCCACTGCGGCTTCTGCCTGCCCACCTGCCCGACGTATGTGCTCTGGGGCGAGGAGATGGACAGCCCGCGGGGCCGGATCGACCTGATGAAGCAGGGCCTCGAGGGCGACCCGCTGCGGCCGTCGGCGGTGCGCCACCTCGACCAGTGCCTCGGCTGTATGGCTTGCGTGACCGCCTGCCCGTCTGGGGTGCAGTACGACAAGCTGATCGAGGCCACCCGGGGCCAGCTCGAGCGGCGGGTCGAACGGCCCCGTGCGGAGTGGCTGCTACGAGAGTCGATCTACCGGCTGTTCCCCCATCCCAGACGGCTCCGTGCGCTTCGCGGGCCGCTGCGTGCCTACCAGGCGAGCGGTCTCGGCCAGCTGCTGCGACGCGCCGGCGTCCTCGACCGGCTGCCCGCCGCGCTGCAGGCGATGGAGTCGCTCGCCCCCAAGCTCGGCGCTCGCCCGCCGCTCGCCGAGCACACACCGGCGCAGGGGACGAGGCGCCGGACGGTCGGGTTGCTGACCGGTTGCGTCCAGGGCGTCTTCTTCCCCGACGTCAACGCAGCCACCGTCCGGGTGCTGGCCGCGGAGGGGTGCGACGTGGTCGTACCCCGCGCGCAGAGCTGCTGCGGCGCTCTGTCCGCGCACGGTGGCAGGGAGCGGGAGTCGCTCGCTTTCGCCAAGCGGGTCATCGCGACGTTCGAGGCGACCGGGGTCGAAACCGTCGTCGTCAACGCCGCCGGCTGCGGCTCCAACCTCAAGGAGTACGGGCACCAGCTGCGCGACGAGCCCGCTTGGTCCGTGCGGGCTGAGCGGCTGGCGGCGAAAGTCTGTGACATCGCCGAGCTGCTCGACGAGCTCGGACCGGTCGCCGAGCGCCATCCGCTGCCGATGCGGGTCGCCTATCAGGACGCCTGCCACCTCGCGCACGCCCAAGGCGTACGCGACCAACCACGCCGGCTGTTGCGTGGCATCCCCGGCGTGCAGCTCGCGGAGGTCGCCGAGGCAGAGATCTGCTGTGGCAGCGCCGGTACCTACAACCTGCTCCACCCCGAGCCGGCCCGAGAGCTCGGCGAGCGCAAGGCGCGAGCCGTGCTCGCCACCGCCGCCGACGTCATGGTGACGGCCAACCCCGGCTGCTGGATGCAGATAGCGACGATTCTCGCCGACCTGGGTGAGCGCATGCCCGTCGCCCACACGGTGCAGGTGCTGGACGCGTCCATTCGCGGCGTACCCGTGCAGCGGGTGCTGAGATCGGCGCTGCACGGACCGGGAACGCCCGTCACGCACCGTACGACCCGCCGGGTCGCGTCAGCAGACGTCAGCTGAGCGCCGCTACGCCGCCGCCACGATCACCACGTCGAGGTTGCGCGGACCGTGCACGCCCTCCACCCGATCGAGCTCGATGTCGCTGGTGGCCGACGGCCCGCTGATCATCGTCAGCGGCCGGCGGGGATCGAGGCGCGCCAGGCCCTCGGGCACCGTCGCCACGATCTGCTCGGCGGCGACGACGCAGACGTGGTGGTCCGGCACCAGCGTGACGAGGCGCCGGCCCTGGTCCGGGCCGGCGTCCAGCACGACGGTCCCCGTCTCGGCGATCGCCACCGCGCACCCGGTGACAACGGCGTCGACGCCGTCGAGCTGTGCGATGCTCAGGTCGCCGTCGTCGACGACCACGCCGATGTGCTCCGGAACGTCGGCCAGCCACTGCTGGGGCAGACCGGCAGGCACGACGACGCGCGCTGCCCCGGCCTCCTCGAGGATCCTGGCGAGCAGTGCCGAGAGGCCGCCCGCGTCGGCGCGGTGAACCGTCGCGCGGTAGTCGGCCACCCGCTCAGCGAACAGGCGCGACACACCACCGGGGTCGAGGTCGCTGCGGACCCGGTAGCCGCGCGGGATGCCCTCCGCGCCGGCTGCCGGGCCGCCGAGCGCAGCTCGGATGCGCGCCAGCGTCGCCTCGCGGGCGGTCATCGGCGATCACCGTCGCCGCGCTCCCGCAACCACCACTCCCGGAACGTCTCCGCCGGCGGCCGCGGTGCGTCGCGTGCCCCGGTCCACGCTGCCAGCGGTCCGGGCAGCGAGCGGATAACCCCCCGAGCCTTGTCTCGCCGCCGACCCGCGAGCCGGGCGAGGCGGCTGGAGCGCTGCGTCCAGCGCCACCGAGCGGGGTCAGCCATCGTCCAGGCGGCCGCTGCCATCGCAACCGCCTCAGGGGTGGGCGTTCGGCTGCGCTCACGCTCCGCCTCGACGTGCGCTGACCGCAGGTGCACCAGGATCGACGGGATGTCGATCTTGACCGGGCACACGTCGTAGCAAGCACCGCACAGCGTCGACGCATAAGGCAGCGAGGCGTTCTCCTCGATGCCGGTCAGCTGCGGCGACAGGATCGCACCGATGGGCCCGGGATAGACCGATCCGTACGCGTGCCCGCCGGTTCGCTCGTAGACCGGGCAGACGTTCAAGCAGGCCGAGCAGCGGATGCAGTGCAGCGCGTCGCGGCCGGCGGAGTCCGCAAGCACCGACGTACGGCCGTTGTCCAGCAGCACGAGGTGGACCGACTGCGGGCCGTCGCCGGCATGGACTCCGGTCCACAGCGACGTGTAGGGGTTCATCCGCTCGCCGGTCGACGAGCGGGGCAGCAGCTGGAGGAACACCTCGAGGTCCCGCCACGTCGGGACGACCTTCTCGATGCCCATCACCGTGATCAGCGTCTCGGGCAGGGTGAGGCACATCCGTCCGTTGCCCTCGGACTCGACGACGCACAGCGTGCCGGTCTCGGCGACGGCGAAGTTCGCCCCGGACACCGCGACCTTGGCCGACAGGAACCGCCGCCGCAGGTGCGCACGGGCCGTGGCCGCCAGCGCACGCGGATCGTCGCTGAGCTCGGGGTCGACGCCCGGAATGGTGCGCAGGAACAGGTTGCGTATCTCCGCGCGGTTGCGGTGGATGGCCGGCACCAGGATGTGCGACGGCAGATCTTCGCCGAGCTGGACAATGAGCTCGGCAAGGTCGGTCTCGTAGGCGTCGATGCCAGCCCGCGCGAGTGCTTCGTTCAGGCCGATCTCCTGGGTCGCCATGGACTTGACCTTGACGACCTCCCGCTCGCCGGTCGCGCGTATGAGTCGGGTCACGATCTCGTTGGCTTCGTTGGCGTCGCTCGCCCAGTGCACCACGCCGCCCGCTGCGCTCACCTCGCGTTCGAGGCGGAGCAGGTGCTCGTCGAGGGCCGCCAGAGTGGCGGACTTGATGGCGCGACCGGCCTCCCGCAGCTGTGCCCAATCGTCCAGCTCCGCCACCACTCTCGCGCGCTTGTCGCGGATCGTCGCCGTCGCGTGGCCGAGGTTGCGCCGGAGCTGGGGGTCGGCCAGGGCGACCCGCGCCGCCTCGGGGAACGTCTGTGTCCCTGAGAGCATGCCGACGCCGGCCGGCGCATGGATCGGGTCGGGCCGGCTGGTCGCGGCTGCGCGCGCAGGGGCGTCGGTCACCGGGCTCCGTCCTCGGTGGCGGCCAGGATCTCGGCCAGGTGCACCGTTCGCACGCCCGCCCGCAGCCGGGACAGACCACCCCCGATGTGCATCAGACACGAGCTGTCCGATGCGGCGCACACCTCCGCACGGGTCGAGAGCACGTCAGTCATCTTGTCGGCCAGCATGGCCACCGAGGTGTCGGCGTTCTTCACCGCGAATGTCCCGCCGAACCCGCAGCACTGGTCGGCGTGGGGAAGCTCGACGAGGTTGAGCCCACGGACGTGGCGCAGCAGTGCCAGCGGCTTGTCGCCCACGCCGAGCGCCCGCAGCGAGTGACACGTGGGGTGATAGGTGACGGTGTGCGGGAAAGCGGCGCCCACGTCGACGTGGCCGAGCTGGTCGACGAGGAACTCGGAGAGCTCGAACGACCGGGAGGCCACTGCCCGGGCCCGCTCGGCCAAAGCTTCGTCCCCGTTCTTCGCTGCAACCATGGCGTGCTGATGACGCACTGACGCGATGCACGAGCCCGAGGGCGCGACAACGGCGTCGAAGCCTTCGAACGTCGTGACGAACCTGCGCACCAGATCCACGGCGTCGCGCGCGTAGCCGGTGTTGATGTGCGCCTGTCCACAGCACGTCTGGTCCGGCGGAAAGGCCACGTCGCATCCGAGCCGCTCCAGGACCGCGACCGTCGACTTGCCGACGTCAGGGAACAGCGTGTCGACCAAGCAGGTCACGAACAGCGCGACGCGAGGACGCCGGTCCACGCGGCTCAGTACCCGTCGGCGGGCTCGGCCCCCGAGCGTGGCCGGCTGACGACGGCGAGCGGGTCCGGCGCCGGCAGCAACGGCCCGGCGCTCTCCAGCCGCGCCAGCACGCTGGCCCGTAACCGCTCGATGTGCGCATGCACCGTCTGCGAGAGGACCTCGGCGTCGGCGTCGAGCATCGCGTCCGCGAGCGCGACATGGTCTTGGGAGCAGATCCGCAGCCGCCCGTCGAAGTGCGGCTGCTGCAGCCAGAACCGCTGGACGCGGCGACGGGTCTGCTGCAGGTACTGCGCGACGAAGCGGTTCTTCGCCGCCGCCATCACCACATCGTGGTAGCGGCGGTCGGCGTCGCGCCAGGCCTGTGCGTCCGCGGACTCCGCGCTGTCTACAAGCCGGGAGGCGAGCTCGCGCAGCTCGTACAGCTCCGCCTCCGACAACGCCTCCGCCGCGCGCCGATAGACGTAGGTGTCCAGGACACGCAGCAGGTCGCAGGCCTCGTTGACCTCCTCAGCGGTGATCGTGGCTACCGCGAAGCCGGACTCCGGCAGCCGTTGCACCAAGCCGTCGCGCTCCAGCCGCAGCAACGCCTCGCGTACGGGCGTGCGGCTCACCCCCATCCGCGCGGCCAGCTTGTTCTGCGACAACGGGGTCCCCGCACCGAGGGGCGCCTCCGTGATCGCCAGCAGGAGCGCGCTGTAGACGTCGTCCACCATGGATGACGACTGCGCGTCTCCTGCGGCCTCGTCCAGCATCACATCACCCGGTCCACGAACTCCCGGTCGTGGACCTTGACGGGCACGTCCATGAGCTCGAGCACGCCGCGGGCGACGTGCTCGGAGTAGCGGCGAAACGCCTCTTCTCCCTTCTCCTTCGTCGCGCGCATCGGGTTGCCGATGGTGCCGCTGTCGATGAACTCGTGATGGTCCATCGGGAAGCTGAAGTACTGGTAGCCCTCGAACTCGACGTCGGGGGCGCCGTCGGACTTCCGAAAGGACTCGGGCAGGAAGTCGGGGATCCGCGCGCGCGTGTCGGAGGCGCGTTCCATCCGGACCAGCTCGGAGTTCCAGGCCATGTCCTGCGACGTCTCCAGCTCACTGGAGTGCCACCCCGGCGTCTCCTCGGGTGGGTTCTCCATGAGGCCCTCGAGCACGCCGACGTAGCGCTCCATGTAGGGCTTGACGAAGCCGATCATCGCGCCCGTCTCGTAGCGGAGCCGGCGCAGCACCGGGTCGACCACCTTGGTGTTGGACCCGTGGCCGTTGACGAACACGATGCGGTTGAAGCCGTGATGGATGAGGCTGCGTGCCACGTCGTACATGAGGTTCAGCAACGTGCTCGAGCGCAGCGTGATGGTCCCCCGCCCCTGCCCCGGCTCGTGCATGTGCTGCGGGGAGTAGCCGGCCCACAGCGGCGGCGTGTGCAGCACCCCGATGTGCTCTGAGATGCGCGCGCTGACCTCCATGGCGGTGATCGTGTCGGTGTAGAGCGGAAGGTGCGGGCCGTGCTGCTCGGTGCTGGCCATCGGCACGAGCACGAGGTCTTTGGTCTCGAGGTACTCACGGATGTCTACGTAGGACAGGTCGGCGAGGGCCCACGACCGGAACTTCGCGCGGAAGTCCTCGTCGTTGCTGGTCAGATGCGGAACGTTGCGGACGATACTGGACGTCATTCGTGAGCCTCCGAGACGAGGTCGAGGAAGAGTCGGGCCACCAAGCGGCCGAACTCCGGGTCGTTGACGTGGTAGTCGTGGGTGCTGATCGGGATGTCCTCGCGTAACTCCGTCCGGAGCCGGTCGCGGAAGGCCGCGTCGGCCGTAGGGTCCCAGAACGGCCCACCGGGGACGTTGGGGATGGACAGGCCCTCCGTCGGGATCGCGACGCGGATCGGGCCTTTCGCGGCACTGAGCCGCTCGGCGAAGACACTCGCCACGGTGAGCATGTCCTGCGGCGAGGTCCGGATCAGCCGGAACTCCGGGTTGTGGTCATAGCTCGGGCGATCGGCAAGGGCCGGCGGGATCTGCGATGGCTCGAAGACCGCGAAGTCGATGCACCCCGGCACGACGACCTGCGGCAACCCCAGCTCACCGATCACCCGCAAGCGGTCAGGTCCGCCGTCGTGGATGCCGCCGACCAGGGGGTCGGTGACCTCGTTGGTCGTGAAGTCGACAACGCCGCGGAAGTAGCCTTCGGCAGCCAGCTCTTCCATCGCCGGCCCACCCACGCCGTTGGAGTGGAACACCATCGCGGTGAACCCTGCCTTGTCGAGCTCGTCGCGCAGCGCCATCACCGCGCGAGTGGTGTTGCCGAGCATCGTGACGGCGACCGTACGCTCCGCGGTGTCGGCGGCCTCGGCGTCGCCGTGTCCGTGCTCGACCATTCCAGCGACTGCCGCCACCGCGTTGTCGAAGATGGTCCGGGAGATGCCGTTGAGGCCGAGGATGTCGACCACTGAGTGCACGACCATCATGTCCCTGGTGCCCACGAGCGGCCCGAACTCGTGCCGACCGGACGCGATGGGGGAGATGACGACCTTCGGCACGCCGATCGGCAGCCGCATCATGGCGCTGGCGGTCATCACCGCCCCCTCCGCGCCGCCGATCCCGATCGCACCGGCGATCGTGCCCTTGGCATAGAGGTGCTCGACGAAGTCCGCGAGCATCGTGCGCATCGCAGCAACTGCCTGTCCGCGGGTGCCCGACTCGCGGAGCTGCGCGATCGACGCCCCGGAGTGCCGGGCCACCTCGTCGCTGGACACGTCGGCGACGACGTCGAGCGGCGGCTCCAGGATCCCGCAGTCCACGACCAGGGCGTCGAGCCCCCGATCGTGCAGCCGGTCCCTGAGATAGCCAGCCTCGGGGCCCTTGGTGTCGAGTGTCGCCAACACCGCGATGGTCGGTCTCATGATGGCGCGGTGGCTGCCGGGCCGGCGGTGCCCGCCCGGCTAGGCCACCTCGACTCCTCCTAGATCAGCGGCAAGAGGTGTTCGGCGTTCTTCTGCGTCAGCCAGTCGTAGAACTCCTCGCTCAGCGTCGTCGAGCCATGGTCCTCGATGAACTTCATCTGCTCTTCGCTGATGTCGACCGGCTTGGTCTCCAAGGCGTTCGGGAACGGGTTGGCCGGCGTCCGGTCGACCGGTGCGACGAACTCCGCGGTGAGCGCGCCGTCGTAGCCTGCCTGCTTGAGCGCGTCCACGACGCGTTTCCAGTCGTAGTGGCCCATCCCCGCCGGCATGCGGTTGTTGTCCGCCACGTGGAAGTCCGTGAGCCGGGGTCCGCACTCGGCGATGGCCTGGTAGAGGTCCTGCTCCTCGATGTTGATGTGGAACGCGTCCAGGCAGACCCCGCAGTCGTCACCGACGGCTTCGGCCAGGGCCATCGCCTGCGCGCCCCGGTTGATGAAGTAGGTCTCGAAGCGGTTGAGCGGCTCGATGGCGAGCCGCACTCCGAGCGGTTGTGCGTGCGCGTAGATCTCCTTGAGACCGGCCACTGCCCACTCCCACTCTTGTTCGGGCTGGCCGTCGGGAGTGATCTTGCCGACCGTCGCCGGGACGATCGTCATCTCGGTGCCGTCGAGGGCGGCGACCAGGTCGATGCAGTCCTTGGTGTACTGCACGGACGCCTTGCGCTGGTCCTCACTGCCAGAGACGAGGTTGCGCTCGCCCAGCATCAACGTCACCGAGCCCCAGCAGCGCAGGTTGTACTTCTCGAGCAGCGGGCGCACTTCGTCGGCCTTGTACTGGTCCGGCTCGCCGCTGATCTCGATGCTCTCGTAGCCGTACTTGGCCAGGCGGGCGAGTGTGACCTCGAGCGGCTCGGCCCGCATCCAGTTGTGCATCGACAGGTGCATGTGTGCTCCCTTGCTCGTAAGCGGTTACCAACCTGACCTGGGGGCTCCGAACCCCAGCTTTCCTGGGTTCATGATCCCGTCGGGGTCCCAGGCTCTCTTCGTCGCCAGCAGAACGTCGAACGCCGGCCCGTACTGCGGGCGCATGAACCTGCCCAGCTTCAAGCCGATGCCGTGGTGTTCGTTGACCACCCCGCCGTGCGCCAGCGATGTCTCGACCGCGGCGTTCCACAGCCGGTCGTGGAGGGCCAGGGCGTCCGCGGGGTCCTCGGGTGCGTCGTCGACGTAGAAGCGGTCGTAGATCATCCCGCCCCATGGATACCAGTGCGAGAAGTGCGCGGTGTACCGCGCCCCGTACTCCGCGAAGCCCTCCTCGATGGTGCGCTTCTTCGCCGCGTAGAGGCCCGGCAACGCAGCGAACCTCGCGCAGGTGTCGGTCGTACCGAACACCGTCGGCGGCGCCGGGGCGTTGTGCTTGGCGAACGGCTCGTACTTGCCGTCCCACCAGGTCTCGGCAGGCCCCGCACCCAGGTCGACGCCGTCGTTCTCGGCGCAGACGGAGCGCAGCCGCTCCTCCTCCAGATCCATCGAGGCCTCGTAGCCGTCAAGGACGACGATGAGCAGCACCCCAGCCGTGTCGAGGTTGAGCATCGACGTCAGCTTGGCGCTGTCGGCCTCGTCGTAGAGCCGCATGGCAGCGGGCACGACCCGTCGGGTCATGATCAAGCGAGCGGTCTCCAGGCCGGCCGACACGGTGGCGAACTGGAAGGACAGGAACCGGCGACCTTCGGGCAGTGGCTCCAGCCGCATCGTGGCCTCGGTGATGACACCGAGTGTGCCTTCGGAACCGACCAGCGTCTGCAGCAGGTCGGGCCCAGCTGCATGGTTGGGGACCGGCAAGGTGGAGATCCGACGTCCCGGCGGTATCACCGCCTCCACCTGTAGGGCGAGCTGCTCAGCCTTGCCGTACTTGGTCGACACCACTCCCGACCCGCGCGCGGCCAGCGACCCGCCGATGGTGGCGCCGAAGAAGTGCGAGCCGGGGTAGTGGGGCAGCGTCAGGCCGAGCCCGTTGAGCTCCTTTTCGAGCACGGAGCCGTCGATGCCCGCCTGCACGGTCACGGTGAGGCTGGACTCGTCGATCTCGAGGATGCGGTTCATGCCGGTGAGATCCACCGCCACCCCGCCATAGAGGGCGAACGTGCCGCCTTGGGTACCCGACCCACCACCCCGTGGCACCACGGGAACCTGGTACTCCGAGGCGATGCGAACCACGCCCTCGACCTGCTCGGTGCTCTGCGGCCGTACGACCACATCGGCCACCGGCAGCGGAAGGTCGCGGTATCGCAGGAACTGCGCCATCCACGACCAGTCGGCCGCCTGCTCAGCCAGTGCTGCGGGCTCAGTGCTGACGTTGTCCGGACCGACGACGGCGCTCAGGTCCCGGGCGAGCTGACCGAGGACGTACGGGCGGGCCGCACTCGCCGCGCTGCTGGCCGTGGGCCCCTTCACCGGCGCCGCCTCTCCTGGTCCAGGCGGCAGGCTAGGTCGCGGCCCGGCTGGATGTCAACGTGGATACACCTTGGCATTCATCCCGGGTTTCGCTACGTTGTGGCGCCACCGGGCTCGGGTCGCAAGTGCGGTATAAACCAAGCCTGGCGCCAACCGGAGAGGCGGTGGTCGTGGCCGGCACCTCAGTGCAGTCGGCCCGTGGCGTCGCTCGTCGACTGCCTGGCCTCGTCGTACGCCTGCTCATCGTGCTCGCGGCGGTCTGGGTGCTCTTCTTGGCCCGGGACACACCGGCCGACCCCGCCATCCGCGACCCGGGCAAGTTCGCGGTCACCCTGCTGGACGGACTCACCTTCGCCGGACTGCTGTTCGTCGTCGCGTCCGGTTTCACGCTCATCTTCGGCTTGATGCGCACCGTCAACATGGCCCACGGGTCGCTGTTCCTGCTAGCCGGCTTCACCGCGATCAACCTCCAGCAGGCGATGGTCGGCAAGACCAGCAGCATCGCCCCGGAGGAAGTCTCGCTGCTGTCGTGGATCGTTCCGCTGATAGCCGCAGCGGCGCTCGCAGCCCTGCTTGGCGTGCTCTTGCATCAGGTGTTCCTGCGGTGGAACCAAGGCCAAGAGCTCCGGCAGGCGCTGATCACGATCGCCATCTCCGTGATCCTGGCCGACCAGATGCTGCGGCAGTTCGGGGGGCTCGCGGAAACCATGGTGTGGCCGGGGGCTGTCTCGCACTTTCTCGAGATCTTCGGTGAGCGGTACGCGACCAGTCGGCTCTTCATGCTCGCCGTGGCTGTCGTGGTCGGTATTGCCCTGTGGCTGTGGCTCACGAAGACGAGAATGGGCATGGTCATCCGGGCGGGCGTCGACGACGAGCCAATGGTTCGCGCTCTAGGGATCAACGTGACGCTGGTCTTCGCGGTCACATTCTTCGTGGGCGCGTTCCTGGCCGGAGCAGGTGGCGTCATGGGGGCGTCGTTCGCCGGGGCCGCCACCGGCTCCGACGGCGCGTGGCTGCTCAACTCGCTCGTGGTCGTCATTATCGGCGGGCTGGGATCCATCAAGGGGGCCGTCGCCGGGTCACTGCTCTACGGGCTGGTGGTGCAGTTCTCACCGGCCTACCTGCCGACGCAGTACACCTTCTACGCGGTTATCTTCTCGTTCGTGCTCCTGGCACTGGTGCTGGCGATGCGCCCCTACGGCTTGTACGGACGACCGGCATGACCGGGCCGGCGGCACGGCTGCTCACCCCGGGGAACGCGCTCCTCGCGGCAGTGGTGGTCCTGCTGCTGGCTTTGCCGGGCATCGCGTCCGACTTCTTCGTCACCAGCGTGATGATCGAGACGCTCATCCTCGGTCTGATCGCAGCAACGGTCGTCTTCCTGGCCTCGCACGCGGGCATGATCTCGTTGGCGCAGTTGCTGTTCGCCGGGATCGCGGGGTTCATGTTCGGCAACGCGGCGCTCGAGTCGGGCGCCCGGGGGCTGAACCTCGGGTGGCCTCCCTGGGTGGCCGTCGTCTTCGCGCTGGGCGTGACGACCGTGGTTGCCTTCCTGCTGGGCGCACTCGGTAGCCGGACGACCGGCATCTACTTCTTGATGCTGACGCTCGTCTACGGCGTCATCGGGTTCACGTTCTTCGCCCAGGTGGTCACGATCTCGGGGCCAGGAGGCGTCACCAGCATCGTCGCGCCGGAGCCGTTCACCGACAAGGTGAACCTGTACTACGTCGCAGTCGTGGTCTCGGTACTCGTCTACCTGGCGTTTCGCGCCATCGGCCGCACCAACTTCGGGCTCGCGTTGCAAGGGGTTCGCGACGACCCGGTGCGGATGAGCTCGCTCGGGTTTAACGTGCCGCTGCACCGGTCCCTCGCATTCGCGCTCGGAGGTTTCGTAGCGGGTCTCGCCGGGCTGTTCAACGTATGGTGGCGAGGGCAGATCGACCCTGCCTCGATCGCCATCACGCCGACGTTGATCGTGTTGATCGTCGCCGTGATCGGCGGGATCTCCTACTTCGAAGGCGCCTGGCTAGGCGCCTTCATCTACGTGCTCATTGACAC
>DATHBP010000069.1:0-2868 GCA_035296085.1 Nocardioidaceae bacterium
GCGACGTAGGCGCGGCTCGGCATCTCGAAGTTTGCGACCTTGATGTGATCGAGACCGTCCGAAACCGCGGCCCATACAGTCTTCTTGGCATCGATATTGCCGCGTGCCTGGTCGACGTAGGACAACTTGACTGTCTCGCCCACCTTGAGCGAACCGTCATCGGGTTGCTCCTCGCCCACGATCATCCGAAACAGGGTGGTCTTGCCGACGCCGTTGGGACCGATCACTCCGACGATGCCGGCTCGTGGCAGCGAGAAGCTCAGCTCGTCGATGAGGCGCCGGTCGCCGTAGCCCTTGGTAAGGTCGTCGCCCGCCAGAACGACCGCGCCTAGCCGCGGCCCCGGTGGGATGTTGATCTCGTCGAAGTCGGTCTTGCGGGTGCGCTCCGCCTCGGTGGCCAGCTCCTCGTAGCGTTGCAGCCGAGCCCGGCTCTTGGCCTGGCGGGCCTTGGGGTTCGACCGCACCCACTCGAGCTCGCGCTCGAGGATGCGCCGGCGCTTGACGTCCTTGCGGCCTTCGACGACGAGTCGCTTCGCCTTCGTGTCGAGATAGGTCGAGTAGTTGCCCTCGTACGGGAAGGCGCTCCCCCGGTCGAGCTCGAGGATCCACTGCGCGACGTTGTCGAGGAAGTAGCGGTCGTGGGTAACCGCGAGCACCGCGCCGGGGTACTTGCCGAGGTGCTGCTCCAGCCACTGCACGCTCTCCGCGTCGAGGTGGTTGGTGGGCTCGTCGAGCAGCAGCAGGTCGGGCTGCTGCAGGAGCAGCTTGCACAACGCCACCCGGCGGCGCTCCCCGCCGCTCAGCCGGTCGACGAGAACCTCAGGCGGGGGGCAGCGCAGCGCGTCCATCGCCTGGTCTAGCCGCGACTCCAGGTCCCAGGCGCCGGCGTGGTCGAGGTCGGTCTGCAGCTCACCCATCTCGGCGAGCAGCGGGTCGTAGTCGGCGTCGGGGTCGGCGAGCTCGACGGAGATCTCGTTGAACCGGTCGAGCTTGCCCTTGACCCCGGCGACGGCTTCTTCGACGTTGTCGAGCACGGTGGTGCCCTCGGTGAGCGGTGGCTCCTGCAGCAAGATGCCCACCGATGCGCCAGCGGCGAGCGCGGCATCACCGTTGGAGGCTTGCTCGAGGCCGGCCATGATCTTGAGCAGCGTCGATTTGCCGGTGCCGTTCGGCCCTACGACGCCGATCTTGGCGCCCGGGAGGAACGACAAGGTGACGTTGTCGAGGACCACCTTGTCGCCGAGGGACTTGCGGACGTTGCGCAGGGTGTAGATGAACTCAGCCATGGTTCCCGAGGGTACGTGGGGTCAGCCTCCGAGGCAGAATCGCCGACGCCGGGCAGCGCTCCGGCGCGGCCGAGGGGGCGGCGGGTCAGCGCCGCGCCGTTGCGACGCCGTCGCGGAACCGGCGGTACGCCGCCAGCTCGGCCTCGATCGGGGCAATCACCAGTCGTTCGGTGACCTCCGAGATCCCCGCGCGCAGGCGGCGGTCGGCTGCCGCGGCCCGGCGCCGCGCCGCGAGCCCGGATGCGATGCGGGCGAGGAACGCCACGACGATGCCGGCCAGGATGCCCCCGAGCAGGAGCGCGGTCGGCACCGGAATGCCGCGCCAGTCGGGGGTTTCTGGTTGCGGCAGCCGCAGGTAGCCCATGCCGGCCAGAGCCAGCAGCCAGACGCCCCCTGCGACCGCGACCGCGAACAGCACCCACTGCAGTGCACGGACGACCCGCCACCACGCCGGCGTGCGCGCGGCACCGAGGTCGGTGGTGGTCACCGCCTGGTCCAGCGCGTCGCCGAGGTCGTCTGACCGCGAGACCGACGCCCGGCGTACGGCGTCGGCCCACGGCCTCGGCATGCCGTCTGTCGCGGCGCCCACCACGCGGCGTACCTCGGTGTCGACGCGCGCGCGCTGGACCGGGCTCGCCACGGGCAGGGAGGAGCGTCCGAACGAGCTCACTGCGGTCTCCGTACGCCGGTCGAGATGCAGCCGTCGCAGGGGGTCCGGCTTGAGCTTGCCCAGCCACCGGGTCACCGGCCACCCGGTGGCCTGCCGGGCGCGGCTCGCGGTGGAGGTCTGAACAGCGCGGACGACGACCGGCACTCCAGCAGCGTCGGCGAAGGTGTCCACCAGGCTGGCTCGCGACTTGCGGGCCACATCGGCGACCTTGCCCTCACCGGAGAAGGGCTCGAGCCGCCCGGCGGCGGCCGTCACGTCGGCAGCGAGCCGTTCCCGGGCAGCCTTCTTCGCTGCCACGCGCGATGCAAGCGCCCGGCGAAGCTCGTCGAGCCCGTCGCCCCGGCTGGCCGACGTCGCAAGGATCGGTACGGAGGCCAGTCCGTCGGCATCAAGCAGCCGGGAGATATCGCTCAGGCACGCGTCGCGCTGGCTGGTGGTGAGCTGGTCGACCTGGTTGAGCACGACGACCATGACCTCGGCGTGGGAGGCGAGGGGGCGCAGGAACCGCTCATGGATCGCGGCGTCGGCGTACTTCTGCGGGTCCAGAACCCAGACGAGTACGTCGACCAGGCGTACGAGCCGCTCCACCTCGAGGTGGTGGGCGACCTCGGTGGAGTCGTGGTCGGGGAGGTCGAGGAGTACGAGCCCCTGTAGCTCCCGGTCGGTCTCGGGTGAGTCGAGCCGGCTGGCGCGGGAGACTCGGTTGCGCGGCGCGATCTCTAGCCAGTCGAGCAGCTCGTCGGCGCCGGCTGTGCCCCATACGCACGCGAGCGCCGCTGACGTGGTCGGCCGCCGGACGCCGACGGTGGCGAGGTCGATCCCGCATACTGCGTTGAACAACGACGACTTGCCCGAGCCGGTCGCGCCGGCGAGCGCGACGACGGTGTGGTCGCCGGAGAGCCGCAGGCGCTC
>DATHBP010000070.1:0-3681 GCA_035296085.1 Nocardioidaceae bacterium
TGCTCGTCGTGGACCAGCCGCCGCCGGAGGACGACCCGAAGCAGACCACGACCGGCGACAACCTGCTGCTCGCACTGGCCAACGGCTACGACGTCCTCAGCAGCGAGCTGCCCGACGGCCGGGGGCAGCGCGGCTCCGACCTGTCCAACCCGGTCATCGCGGTCGACCACGACTCGTGCATCCTGTGCGACCGCTGCGTGCGGGCCTGCGACGACATCCAGGGCAACGATGTGATCGGCCGCACCGGCAAGGGCTACACCACGCGCATCGCTTTCGACCTCGACGACCCGATGGGCTCGTCGTCGTGCGTCACCTGCGGCGAGTGCGTCGCAGCGTGCCCAACGGGGGCCATCACCAACAAGAGCATCAACGGAGTGCCGATCCGGCCGCGCACCGAGCTGGATGCGGTCGAAAGCGTCTGCCCCTACTGCGGCGTCGGTTGCGCTCTCACGTTCTACGTCGACCGCGAGCGGGGCGCCATCGCGTTCGCCGACGGCAGGGACCAGCCGGGGTCACAGCGGCGGCTGTGCGTCAAGGGTCGCTACGGCTGGGACTACGCGGCATCGCCACAGCGGCTGACGACACCTCTCATCCGAGTGGACGCGGCCTACCCCAAGGGAGCGTTGTCGGGCGACGTACGCGGCGATGTCGACGAGCAGTCCGCCCGCTCGGGGCGCCGGCGCAAGCCAGGCGGTCTCGTGCCGTACGACGAGGTCCTGCCGCACTTCCGCGAGGCGACCTGGGAGGAGGCGCTAGACCTTGTGGCGGACCGGCTCAGCGGCATCCTCGCCGAGCACGGCACCGGCTCGCTCGCCGGGTTCGGCTCCGCGAAGTGCTCGAACGAGGAGGCGTACCTCTTCCAGAAGCTGGTGCGCACGGGGTTCCGCAACAACAACGTCGACCACTGCACGCGCTTGTGTCACGCCTCCAGCGTGGCCGCGCTGTTCGAGGGGATCGGGTCCGGTGCGGTGTCGACGACGTACGGCGACGTCATCAACTCCGACGTCGCGATCATCACCGGCAGCAACGCCACGTCCAACCACCCGGTGGCGTCCACGTTCTTCAAGCAGGCAAGACGTCAGGGCACGACGATCATCTACATCGACCCGCGGGCCGGCAAGGTCGCCGACCACGCCGACATCTTCTGCCAGCTCAAGCCGGGCACCGACGTGGCGCTCTACAACTCCGTGATGCACGAGATCATCCGGCTCGATCTCGTCGACCACGCGTTCATCGCCGAGCGGACCTCAAACTACGAGGCGCTGGCCGCGACGGTGGCCGACTACCCGCCCGAGCGCGGCGCGCAGATCACCGGCATCCCGGCCGACGTGATCCGTCAGGTCGCGAAGGTGTGGGGCGAGGCGCAGGCGGGCGTCATCTTCTGGGGCATGGGCATCTCGCAGCACACCACCGGGACCGACAACGCCCGCTGCCTCATCGCGATGTGCTCGATCACCGGCAACGTCGGCAAGCCCGGCACCGGCCTGCACCCGCTGCGGGGCCAGAACAACGTGCAGGGCGCGTCCGACTCCGGGCTGATCCCGATGTTCCTGCCCGACTACCAGCCGGTCGAGAACGACGAGCGCCGGGCGCGCTTCGAGTCGGCGTGGGGCACCGAGCTCGACCCGAAGCGCGGGCTCACCGTCACCGAGATCATCGGGTCGATCCTCGACGGCGGCGTACGCGGCATGTACATGATGGGTGAGAACCCGTTCCTCTCCGACCCCAACATCAACAAGGTGCGCAAGGCGCTGTCCGCGCTGGACTTCCTGGTCGTGCAGGACATCTTCGTCACCGAGACCGCTGAGTTCGCCGATGTGATCCTTCCGGCCACGTCCTACGTGGAGAAGGACGGCACCTACACCAACACCGACCGGCGGGTCCAGCTCGGTCGCAAGGTGCTCGACCCGCCCGGCCAGGCGCGCCTCGACTGGGAGATCACCCAGGACATCGCCAACCGCATGGGGCTCGGGTGGTCTTACGAGTCGCCGCGGGAGGTTTTCGACGAGATGGTCGAGCTGATGCCCGCCTACGCCAACCTGAGCTACGACAACCTCGGCCCGAGCGGGAAGCTCTACCCCAACGCCGATCCGGAGCACAGCGACGGCACCGTCGTGATGTTCGACGAGCGGTTCAACACCGCCGACGGGCTGGCGCACCTGGTGCCGGCGGAGTGGCTGCCGGCCAAGGAGCTGCCCAACGAGGAGTTCCCGATCGTGCTCAACACCGGGCGGCTGCTGGAGCACTGGCACACCGGCTCGATGACGCGCCGCTCGTACGCCCTGGACACGATCGCGCCGCGCGCCGAGGTCTACCTGCACGCCGACGACGCCGCGCGCATCGGTGTCCGCGACGGGGAGATGGCCCGGGTGCGCTCCCGCCGAGGCAGCATCACGCTGCATGTGCGGGTGTCCGACCGGGAGGCCCCCGGCAACTGCTTCATTCCGTTCCACTTCCGCGAGGCAGCCGCCAATCTGCTGACGATCGACGAGATCGACCCGGTGGGCAAGATCCCGGAGTACAAGTTCTGCGCGGTCTCGATCGAGCCGTTGACCGAGGCGAGGATATGAGCGGGCTCGGACCAGGTGCCCGTCGCCGAGGCGGAGCATGAAAGGGAACGGAGCAATCGACCCGGGGGCTAGGCGGGGGGTGACTGGGGCCCGGCCACCCGTGCCCGGCGCCGAGGCGCGCAACGGGAGGTTCCCCGGGCCGAGTCTGATCCCCGCATTGAACGCCATCCAGGAACGGCTCGGGTGGCTCCCCCGCGAGGAGCTCGTATCGCTGGCGCGGGACACCAGCCGCCCCCTGTATGAGATTCAGGGGCTCGTCTCGTTCTACCCCCACTTCCGCACCGAGCCTCCGCCGCAGGTGGCGCTGCACGTGTGCCACGACCTGTCCTGCTGGCTGCGGGGATCCGACGACAGGATCGCCGCGGTCCGCGAGCAGTACGGCGACGACGCCGACGTCGAGCTCGTCGAAGTGTCGTGCCTGGGCCGCTGCGACAACGCCCCGGCCTTGGCCGTCAACGAGACACCGGGACGCGTCGACGACGTCGACGACCTGGTCGCCCGAGCCCGTGTTCGCAGCGCCGAAGAAGAGCCCGTCCAGGCGCACCGTCGTCGCGAGCCGTGGCCCAACGACCCGTACAGCGCCGAGGAGAGCTCGACTCCGGCGCGCGGCTACCGGGCTCTACGGGCGCTGCTGTCCGGCGCCGTGGATGCCGCACACGTCGTTCAGGCCCTGCAGGACTCCGGACTGCGCGGCATGGGTGGGGCGGGCTTCCCGACCGGCCGCAAATGGGAGCTGGTGGCGGCTCAGGAACGTCTGCCCAAGTACGTCGTCTGCAACGCCGACGAGTCCGAGCCGGGGACGTTCAAGGACCGCCAGATTCTCGCCGACCAGCCACACCTCGTGCTCGAGGGTCTGTTGTTGGGCATGGTCGTCGTGGGCGCCGAGGAAGGGTTCGTCTTTATTCGCCACGAGTACGGCCCGGAAGCCGACCAGGTACGCGACGAGATCGACCGGCTCCGGGCCGACGGCCTGCTCGGCGACGACGTGCTGGGGAGCGGAAGGCGGTTGCAGGTCGACGTCTTCGTCTCACCGGGCGGCTACATCCTCGGCGAAGAGTCCGCGCTCCTCGAGTGCATGGAAGGTCACCGGGGCGAGCCGCGCAACAAGCCA
>DATHBP010000071.1:0-15887 GCA_035296085.1 Nocardioidaceae bacterium
TTGGCGCTGGGCATCAACATGCCGGCCCGCTCGGTCGTGCTGGAGAAGCTGACGAAGTGGAACGGCGAGAACCACGCCGACGTCACGCCGGCGGAATACACCCAGCTGACCGGCCGGGCCGGCCGGCGCGGCATCGACGTCGAAGGTCATGGTGTCGTGTTGTGGCAGCCCGGCCTGGACCCGCGGGCGGTCGCCGGTCTCGCGTCGACGCGCACCTATCCGCTGCGCTCCTCGTTTCGCCCGTCGTACAACATGGCCGTCAACCTGGTCCGCCAAGTCGGTCGCAGCGCGGCCCGCGAGCTGCTGGAGTCCTCGCTGGCGCAGTTCCAGGCCGATCGCGCGGTCGTCGGCCTCGCCCGCCAGCTCCGCCGCGCCGAGGAGTCTCTGGCCGGCTACGCCGAGACGGTGTCGTGCCACCTCGGGGACTTCTGGGAGTACGCCGCGCTCCGGCGCCGGCTCAGCGACCGGGAGGCAGCGCTGTCGAGGCAGCGCCGGACGGACCGGCGCGGCGAGGTAGTCAGCGCGCTGCGCCGGCTGGCGCCCGGTGACGTGGTGGACGTCCCCGCCGGTCGCTGGGCCGGTCTTGCCGTGGTCGTGGACCCCGGTATCACCGCCGACCGAGACGGGCCACGCCCGTTCGTCGTCACGGCCGACCGGCAGGCTCGGCGGCTATCGCTGGTGGACTTCCCGGTGCCGGTCGAGCCGGTGCTGCGGATGCGGGTCCCACGGTCGTTCAACGCCCGCAACCCGCAACAGCGCCGTGACCTGGCGTCCGCGCTGCGGCAGAAGACGGCTGGGCTGCCGGCGCGCTCGCGACACCCGCGAGAGGCGGCTGCTCCCAACGACGCGCAGGTGCGCCAGCTGCGGGCCGCGATCCGCTCGCACCCCTGCCACGGCTGCTCTGACCGGGAGGACCATGCCCGCTGGGCGGACCGGCACCTGCGCCTGGACCGCGAGATAGCGGCCCTGCGCGCCCGGATCGAGTCCCGGACCAACACGATCGCGCGGCTCTTCGACCGGGTGTGTGAGGTGCTCGACGAGCTGGACTACCTCGACGGGGACACCGTGACGGAGAACGGCCAACGACTGACCCGGCTCTACAGCGAGCTCGACCTCGTCGTCGCCGAATGCCTGCGTCGAGGCGTGTTCGTCGGGCTGAGCCCGGCGGAGCTCGCCGCCGTGCTGTCCGCTTTGTGCTTCGAGGCTCGTGCTCCTGACGACGCGGTCCAGCCGCGCCTGCCGCGTGGCGCCGCCCAGGATGCCCTCGCCCGGCTCGTCGACATCTGGGCAGAGCTCGACGCGCTCGAACGTGAGCACCGGCTCGCCTTCCTGCGCGAACCTGACCTCGGCTTCTGCTGGACCGCGTTCCAATGGGCGTCGGGTGCCGGACTCGACGACGTCCTGGACGAGTCCGGGTTGGCGGCCGGCGACTTCGTCCGCTGGGTCCGCCAGCTACTCGACCTCGTCGACCAGGTCGCTGAGGCCGCAGGTCAGGGAGCGCTCCGCGAGACCGCCCGGCTGGCGGTCGGCGCACTCCGGCGCGGCGTCGTTGCCTACTCCTCGACCCTGGAGTGACCTGGCCGCCGCGGGCGTACCGCTTGCCTGCCGCCGGGAAAGGCGCACACTAGGAGACGAACGTCGACGTCCGACGAACGCGCTGGAGGTGCGTCATGCCCGGTGTGCTGCAGGTCCCGGAGATCCTGCCAGTCCTGTCCCGGGGCAAGCACCGCAAGCCAGCCAAAGGCGCCTGCTTCATGGAGCTGGCCGGCTACCTCGCCGGCGAGCGCTGGAGCGACCATCCGGCGTGCACGCATCCTCTGCTGGCCCGGGTGGCGCGGTTGGTCAACGACTACGTCTCCGACTCGGGGCGGAGTCGCCTCGCCCCGTTGATCCCGTCCGTCATCGGTCTGACGAGCGACGACGCGCGAGTCGACGCCCGGATCGCGTTGCGGTGTGCTCGTTCGGCGTTGCCCGTGGCGGCCGAGGCGAGCCAGCGCGTTCTCGCAGTGTCCGTGCTCACCGCCGAGCGGGTCATCAACCGCCTCGACGGCAACCCCATCGGGGAAGTCCAACCAGCCAGCAGGCAAGCGCTCGACTCGGCTCCGCTCGCCGCCGCCTGGGCACACCGGTTCGCGGCGGACGTCGGCATCTCGACCGAGGGATACCGCCGGCATGCGGCCCCGGCCGCGGTCGACTGCGCCGTTCGGGGCATCGCGCACGCGGTCGTCAGCGACGTCGACGAGCGGCTCTACGCGGTGCTCGAAGGCTGCATCGCCGACTGGCAGAGCCTGGCCGAGCCGGGCCGTCCCGGCATCGAGGTGGACACCTCGGCGTGGCAGTCGATCTGCCGGCTCACCGGGGTGCGTTGAGCGCTGCCACGGCTCGCTCGGCCGACCCGCCAAGCCCCCACCGGGCCACCAGCTCGTCGAAGCGCGACCGATCCCGTGGTGCCGGGGCCGGCAGCGCAAGGTCGACCTCGGGCAGGTCGATCGAGCGCGCCACCTGCACAACTGCCGGTGCGACTGCCAGGTAGTCGGCTGCCGCAGCCAGCTTCGTCCGTAGCGCGGCCGCCATGCCGGCGTCCGGGTCGGCCGCAGCGGCCAGCACCCCGGCCAGGTCCCCGTGCTGGGCGAGCAGCGAGGCGGCGGTCTTCTCACCGATGCCGGCCACGCCCGGCAGACCGTCGGAGCTGTCCCCGCGCAGCGTCGCGTACGCCGCGTACTGCTCGGGCAGCACGGCGTACTTCGCCACGATGTCGGCCTCGCACAGAACCTCGAGCCGACCAACACCCCGGGCGGTGTAGAGCACCCGCACGTCGCGGGCGTCGTCGACGAGCTGGAAGAGATCCCGGTCACCGGTGACGACGTCCACAGGCATCGACGAGCGAGCCGCCAACGTGGCGATGACGTCGTCGGCCTCGTAGCCGTCCGCGCCCACGATGGCGAGACCGAGTGCCTCGAGCACCTCGACGATGACCGGCACCTGGACGCTGAGCGGGTCGGGCGTCACCTCGACGTCGACGCCGTCGGGAACCTCGGCGACGACGCGGTGCGCCTTGTAGGACGGGAGCAGGTCGACTCGCCACTGCGGTCGCCAGTCGTTGTCCCAGCAGCACGCCAGGTGCGTGGGCCGATGCTCGCCGACGAGCCGGCCGATGAAGTCGAGCAGACCGCGTACGGCGTTGACCGGGGTGCCGTCCGGAGCCTTGAGCGTGTCGGGGACGCCGAAGAAGGCCCGAAAGTAGAGCGAGGCGGTGTCGAGCAGCATCAAGCGCGTGGACACGGGCGTGATCCTGCCACGACTAGGGTGACCGAGGTGATCGACGACTACGCCCGCCGCCTCGCCGCTGCGCGAGCGGCTGCCGCCGCGGCCGACATCGATGCCCTGTTGGTTGCTCCGGGGCCAGACCTTCGCTACCTCGTCGGCTACGACGCGCCGCCGCTGGAACGCCTCACCTGCCTCGTCGTGCCCGGCAGCGGCGACCCCGCACTCGTCGTACCGCACCTCGAACGCAGGGCAGCGCTCGACTCTCCGGTGGGTCGGCTCGGGCTCACCGTCCACTCCTTCGAGGAGACCGACGACCCGTACGCCGCGGTCGCCGCGCTGTTGGGCAACGACATAGCGCGGGTGGGACTCGACAACCACATGTGGGCGGAGAAGGTGTTCGGCTTCGCCGCAGCGTTCCCGCCGTGCGAGCAGGTGCTGGCGGGCCTGGTTCTGCGCGAGCTGCGCATGCGAAAGACGCCGGCGGAGGTGGATGCCCTGCGCGAGGCCGGGGAGGCGATCGACCGGGTGCACGCCCGGATGGGGGAGTGGCTGCGGGCCGGGCGCACCGAGCGGGACGTGGCCCGCGACATCGCCGCGGCCATTCTCGCCGAGGGCCACGCGAGCGCGGAGTTCGTCATAGTCGGGTCCGGGCCCAACGGCGCCTCGCCGCACCATGAGGTGTCTGACCGTGTGATCGAAGCCGGTGACCCGGTCGTCGTCGACATCGGCGGCATCACAGCGGCCGGCTACTGCTCCGACAGCACGCGCAACTATGTGGCAGGCGGCCCTCCTCCGGACGAATACGCGGACTACTTCATGGTCCTGCAGCGCGCACAGGAGGCGCAGTGCGCCTATGCACGCCCCGGCGTCACCGCCGAGTCAGTGGACCGGGTCGGCCGCGCGATGATCACCGACGCGGGCTATGGGGAGGCGTTCCTCCACCGCACCGGACACGGGATCGGAGTGGAGACGCACGAGGACCCCTACATCGTCGAGGGCAACGATCTCGTCCTCGAGGAGGGTATGGCGTTCTCCATCGAGCCGGGCATCTACGTCGAAGGCAGCCACGGCGCCCGCATCGAGGACATCGTCGTGTGCACCGACGGCGGCATCGAGCGGCTCAACCGGACGCCAAGGGAACTCGTGGAGCTATGAAGAGGACCCGGGGTGGATTCCGCTTGCCTGCTCGTGCCAGAGTGTTGCCGCCACCCGGACGGGCGGCGTTCACGCCACGTTCACTGAGGACGGGACTTGATGCGAAGCCTGAGAGCCAGAAACCCCAGACGGGCAGTAGGACTCAGCGCAGCAATGGTGACCTTGGGCGCAACCCTGGCCGCCTGCGGCGGTTCCAGCGGATCCAGCTCGTTGACCTGGTATATCAACCCCGACAGCGGTGGCCAGGCCACGATCGCGAAGACGTGCACCGAGGCTGCCAAGGGACGCTATTCGATTGAGACTTCGATTCTGCCGAGTGATGCCACGGCGCAACGCGAGCAGCTCATCCGGCGACTGGCCGGAGAAGACTCCTCGGTAGACCTGATCAGTCTCGACCCACCGTTCGTCCCGGAGTTCTCCCAAGCGAACTTCCTGTACCCGATTCCGCAGGACAAGGCGGCGCAGTTCACCGACGGGATCGTTGAGAGCGCAGTGCGGTCGGCCACGTGGAACGACAAGCTGGTCGCCGTGCCGTTCTGGGCCAACACGCAGCTGCTGTGGTACCGCAAGTCCGTCGCCGACGAAGCCGGGCTGGACATGACCAAGCCGGTGACGTGGGAGCAGCTGGTGGAGGCGGCGAAGTCCCAAGGCAAGACAGTCGCCGTTCAGGCAAACCGCTACGAGGGCTACACGGTGTGGATCAACGCGCTGATCCAGTCGGCCGGGGGACAGGTCATCACCAACCCTGAAGCCGCACCCGAGGACCTCGAGCTGGGACTCGACAGCACTGCGGGCAAAGAAGCCGCTGCCGTGATCAAGGAGGTGTCCACCGTCGGCGGCCCGGCCATGTCGACGTTGGACGAGGAAGGCGCCCGGGCACTGTTCCAGGGAGAGCAAGGCGGGTTCATGGTGAACTGGCCCTACGTGATCACCGCCTGGCGGGGCGAGGTCGAGGGCGGCACCCTGGAGCAATCGGTACTGGACGACATCGGCTGGACGATCTACCCGGAGGTCAAGGAGGGCGAGGCTTCCCAGCCGCCTTTCGGCGGGATCCTGATCGGGATAGGCGCGTTCACCGACCAGCCGGACTTCGCGCTGGAGGCGGTCGAGTGCATCACGTCCGAGGCCAACCAGATCGAGTACATGGTCACCAACGGCAACCCGGCCGCGTTGAAGTCCGCGTACCAGGACAAGGAGGTGCGCAAGGTCTACCCGACTGCGGACCTGATCGTGGAAAGCCTCGACCGGGCAGCTCCGCGGCCGTTGACCCCGTACTACTCCGAGGTCTCCTCGTCGCTGCAGCGGGAGTTCCACCCGCCGGCATCGGTCACCGAGTCCACGCCGGGTGACGCGGCCACCTTGATCAAGGGCGTCATCAACGGGGAGGTGTTGCTGTGAGCGCGATGACGACCTCCGACCGGGCCCGCGACGAGCGGCGGCTCGGTTGGATGCTGGCCGGCCCGGCGTTCGGCGTCATGCTGTTGGTGACGCTCTACCCGATCCTCAACGCCTTGTGGCTGTCGCTGTTCAGCTATCGGCTGACCGACCCCGACAGCCGCCGTCTGGTGTGGCTGAAGAACTACGCGGTGGTGCTAGGCGACTCGCTGTGGTGGCAGGCGGTAGCAGCCACCGTGTTGATCACCGTCATCACGGTGGCCGTCGAGCTCGTCCTCGGCATGGGGCTCGCGATGGTCATGCACCGGGCGCTCACCACGCTGCGCCCAGTGCTGCGCACGGCCATCCTCATCCCTTACGCGATCATCACCGTGGTCTCGGCGTTCGCGTGGCAGTTCGCTTTCTCCCTCGACACGGGGTTCGTCAACCAGTGGCTGAGCTGGCTTCCCGGCATCAGCGAGACCACGGACTGGTTCGGCGGGTTCTGGTCCTCAATCACCGTCATCTCATTGGCGGAGATCTGGAAGACGACGCCGTTCATCTCGCTGCTGTTGCTGGCCGGTCTCGCCCAGGTGCCCGACAGCTTGCAGGAGGCGGCGCGCGTGGACGGAGCGTCCGCGTGGCAAAGGCTGTGGAAGGTAACGCTGCCCAACATGAAGGCGGCGATCATGGTCGCGCTGCTCTTCCGGACCCTGGACGCGTTTCGGATCTTCGACAGCGTGTTCATCATGACCGGCGGCGCAAACGGCACCGAGACCGTGTCGTTCCTTGCCTATCGCCAGACCATCAGCCGGGTAGAGATCGGGCTCGGTTCAGCAGTCAGCGTGCTGCTGTTCCTCAGCGTCGTACTCATAGCGGTGAGCTTTATCAAGCTGTTCAAGGTTGATCTGTCGTCGGCGCGGGGTGAGGGGTAATGGAGCTGAGCCGCGGTTCGAAAATCGGCTGGTGGGTCGGCGGTGCACTCATCATCGTCTACTGCCTGGTGCCCGTGTTGTGGATCGTGTCCTTGTCGTTCAAGTCGCCGGCCGCCCTCTTGGACAAGCGGTTCGTGCCGAAGTCATTCTCGACAGAAAACTACGAATCCATTCTGACGGGCGCCGCGGCGGACCTCTTCCTGCCTTCGCTGCGCAACTCGTTCGGCATCGCGTTGATCGCGACGTTCATCTCGGTGATCCTGGCGATGTTCTGCGCGTACGCGATCGCCCGCTTGGACTTCCCGGGCAAGCGGATCATCCTCACCAGCGCGCTGGCGGTCGCCATCTTCCCGGTGATCTCGATCGTGACGCCGCTGTTCGACCTGTGGCGCAAGATTGGCCTCTACGACACCTGGCCGGGCCTGATCATCCCGTACCTGTCGCTCACGTTGCCGTTGTGCATCTGGACGCTGTCGGCGTTCTTCCGGGAGATCCCCTGGGAGATGGAGCAGGCCGCCCAGGTGGACGGCGCGACGTCGTGGCAGGCGTTCCGCAAGGTCATCGTCCCGCTCGCGGCCCCAGGCGTTTTCACGACGGCGATCATCGCCTTCTTCATCGCCTGGAACGACTTCGTCTACGGCATCTCGCTCACCTCGACCGAGGCGGCCCGCCCGGTTCCCGCAGCGCTGGCGTTCTTCACCGGCGCATCCCAGTTCGAAGAGCCGACCGGCGCTATCTCGGCGGCAGCCGTGATCGTGACCATCCCGGTCGTCGTGCTGGTCTTGATCTTCCAGCGGCGGATCGTCGCCGGCCTCACCAACGGCGCCGTCAAGGGCTGACGCCCGCCTTTCGACAAGGAGAGCTACTGACATGGCTGCAATCACGATGAACAACATCGTCAAGCAGTACGGCGACGGCTTCAAAGCCGTCAACGACATCAGCCTCGACATCCCGGACGGCGAGTTCATGATCCTGGTCGGCCCGTCCGGCTGCGGCAAGTCCACGCTGCTGCGCATGATCGTGGGGCTCGAGGACATCTCCTCCGGCGACATGCTGATCGGCGACGAGCGGGTCAACGACAAGGCGCCCCGGGACCGGAACCTTTCGATGGTGTTCCAGAACTACGCGCTCTACCCGCACCTCACGGTCTACGAGAACATCGCGTTCCCGCTCCGTCTCGCCAAGGTTTCGGACAGCGAGATCGACGAACGCGTCCGCAAGGCGTCGGACCTGCTCGAGCTGAACGAGCACCTCGAGCGCAAGCCGGCCAACCTCTCCGGTGGCCAGCGCCAGCGGGTGGCCATGGGCCGTGCCATCGTCCGCCAGGCAGAGGCCTTCCTCTTCGACGAACCCCTGTCCAACCTGGACGCGAAGCTGCGCGGACAGATGCGCACGGAGATCTCCCGGCTGCAGAAGTCGCTGGGCATCACCACCGTCTACGTGACACACGACCAGGTCGAGGCGATGACACTCGGCGACCGGGTGGCCGTGATGCGCAAAGGCCTGCTTCAGCAGGTCGCGACGCCGCGCGAGCTGTACGAGCACCCGGTCAACCTGTTCGTCGCGGGCTTCATCGGCTCCCCGCCGATGAACATGGTCCCTGCCACGCTGGAGGGCCGCACCCTGAAGCTTCCCTTCGTCGACGTGCAGCTGGACGAGGAGGTGGCGGCGAAGGCGCGCGGACCCGAGGTGCTCATCGCGGGCATCCGGCCGGAGTACTTCGAGGACGCCAAGATCGTTCCCGAGGACAAGGCCCACCGCGGCGTCTCGTTCACGGCGCACGTGGACGTGATCGAGTGGCTGGGCAGCGAGCAGTACGCCTACATCCCCTACGAGGCCCCGGAGGCGATCACCGCACAGCTCAGTGAGCTGCAGCGCGAGCTGGACTCCGAGCACATGCGGACGCAGCTGGTCGTCGGCCTCGATGCCGCCAGCCGCCTGGAGCGCGATCAGGACGCGGAGATCTGGCTGGACCCGTCGCACATCCACCTCTTCGACCCGCACACGGGGGACAACCTCACCAATGCGGGTCGCACGGAGAACGGCGGGTCGAGGGCGCCGGTCGAGGGCAGGCACGTGGGCAGCCCGGAAGCCGGCACCATCGGAACCGGCACCACCCGGACGGGCACCACCGGGACGGGCACCACCGGGACGGGCACCACTGGCGGCTCCTCGGCTGGCTCCAGCGCGACACCGACCCGGTAGCCAGCGTGGAGGAGATTGACCGCGCCATCGTGGCGCTGCTGGCCGGCGACGGCCGGATCTCCTTCACCGACCTGGCCAAGGCGACCGGGCTGTCCACCTCGGCCGCGCACCAGCGGGTCAAACGGCTCGAGCAGCGCGGCGTCGTTACCGGCTACTCCGCTGGTCTCGACTTCGCTGCGCTGGGTCTGCCTCTGACGGCTTTTGTGTCCATCCGGCCGATCGACCCGAGCCAGCCAGACGACTCACCGGAGCGTCTGGCGGACATTGCCGCGATCGAGGCGTGCTACTCGGTGGCCGGTGACCAGAGCTACCTGCTCAAGGTGCGCGTCGCCGCACCGGGCGATCTCGAGGAGCTCCTCGCGCGGATCCGGACTCGGGCGAACGTGTCGACCCGGACGACGATCGTCCTTTCAACGCCGTTCGAGAATCGCCCCCCGCCGCTGTAGCAAGCAGCACGGCGCGCGTTGTCAGGCGGCTGACGGGGTAGAGGCCGTCGAGGGCCTGACAACTCACGGGGCGGCGCGTCAGCTGATCTCGATCAGCTTCTGGTCCTCGGCGGCGCTGCGGGAGGCAGCCGCACGGCGCTCGGCCTCCGCCAGCGTGTCGCCGGCGTGCTCGCGCCACCACTGCTGACCGCTCGCCGGCAGCGAGTGGATCGGGTCGTAGTACTCATAGGTGCGGGTGAGAGCCTGGGCGTCGGCGCGCTCGATCGAGGTGCGGTAGTTCTTCGTCCAGTAGGAGATGCCGCGCTCGCGGTCGTAGTCGGCGAGCTGGTGGACCCACCGCTTGCCGACGAACGGGACGTCGCACACGATGCGCGGGGTAGCGAACCCAGGCAGGTAGCCCATGATCGCGTGCTGGAGCTCCTGAGCCTGCCAGACCGGGACGCGCCAGTGCTCGCTGAACGGGATCATGTCGCACATGTAGAAGTAGTAGGGCATGATCTGCGCCCCGTCGGTCAGCGCGAAAGACAGGTCCAGCAGGTCGGTGGCCGTCGCGTTGACGCCGCTGAGCAGCACCCCCTGGTTGCGTACGTCGCGGATGCCGGTGTCCAACATCGCGCGCGTGGCCTTCGCGACCAATGGCGTGAGCGAGTTGGCGTGGTTGACGTGGGTGTGGATTGCAATGGCCGCACCACGGGCTCGCGCCTTGGTGGCGAGGCGCTCCATGCCGGCGCGTACGTCGTCTTGCAGCCAGTGCTGCGGAAGGCCCATCAGCGCCTTGGTGGCCAGCCGGATGTCGCGGATGTTGTCGACGTCGAGCAGGCTCGAGACGAAGCTCTCCACGCGGGCCCACGGCATGTTGGCGACATCGCCACCGGAGACGACGACGTCACGCACGCCGGGCGAGGCGCGCAGGTAGTCGAGCATCGCCTCGAGCCGGTCGGCCGGCTTGAGGACGAACTTGAGCTTGTCGACCTGGGGGGTCGAGTTGCCGACGAGGTCCATGCGGGTGCAGTGACCGCAGTACTGCGGGCAGGTGGGCAAGATCTCGGCAAGCACTTTGGTGGGGTAGCGGTGGGTCAGCCCTTCGGCCACCCACATGTCGTGCTCGTGCAGGGAGTCGCGCGTGGAGTACGGGTGGCTCGCCCAGTCGGTGCGCCGGTCGGAGAAGACCGACAGCATGTAGCGGCGTACCGGATCTGCGTAGAACGCCTCGGTGAGCGAGTCGGGGCCGGTGCCGACCTCGGTGGGCACCATGGTGTTCACCATCTGGGGCGGCACCAGCATCGACATGGTCGCGCGCTTGGCCTGGTCGAGCTCGAGGTCGACGAAGAAGCGCTCGTCCACGGCGTCGCCGAGCACCTGGCGCAGCGCCTTGGCGTTCTTGACGCAGTGCGCCCGTTGCCACTGCGCGGACTCCCACTCCTGCACCGTCACGTCGCGCCACGCCGGGAACCGTGTCCAGTCCGGTTCGTGGAGCTCCACCCGGCTATAGGGGTAAGGCTGCTCGTAGCCGTCAGCGAGTTCGCTCAACGCCGGTCCTCCGCGCGGGTGGGGTGTGGGCATGGTTGGCAAAGGAACTGCCGACCTGCCACGATACGGGATGATATCCGGCGAGTCCATCGTGACGCCGTAAATCCTCTCGTATACCAGGCTTCGAACAGGAGAAGCGAATGTCTGCGGACCGCGCGGAAAGCGCCATCGGGTTGCACCGGGTGCTCGAACCCGCAGGCGTACTCCCGCAGGCCGCGGAGCGACTGGACGCCCGGGCCGAGCTGTGGCCGGGCGAAGTCCGAGTCCGGGTGTCGCGGCTTAACCTCGACGCCGCCAGCTTCCGCCAGCTCGCCGACAAGCACGGCGGCGACGGGGCGGCAGTACGGGCCGAGGTGCTCGACATCGTGGCGCGTCGGGGAAAGATGCACAACCCGGTAACGGGCTCAGGCGGCATGCTCATGGGCACCGTCGAGGCGGTCGGCCCGCAGTCCCCGCTCGGGCTCATTGTGGGCGACGTGATCACGAGCTTGGTGTCGCTCACGCTCACACCCCTGGTGATCGACGACGACCTGTGCGAGTGGGACGGGCGCAGCGAGCAGGTCCCGTGTCACGGCTATGCGGTGCTGTTCCGCCGCTCGATCGCCGCCAAGCTCCCGACCGACCTGCCGCTGCCGCTGGCGATGGCGGTGATGGACGTCTGCGGCGCGCCAGCACTGACGACGCGGGTCGTCGCGCAGTACGCCGCCCGCGGCGCGGCCCCCACCGTGTGCGTGATCGGAGCGGCCGGGAAGAGCGGCTCGCTGTCGCTGGCGGCGGCAGCACAGGCGGGTGCGGCTCGCACAATCGGCGTCGTGCCGGTGAGACCGGAGGCGGACCAGCTCATCGCCGCCGAGCTCGCCGACGCGGTGGCTCTCGCGGATGCCCGCGACCCGGTTGCCCTCGCCGACGCGGTGGCTGGCGCAGGAGGCCCGGCGCAGGTGTGCGTGGTGTGCGTCGACGTACCCGGCTGCGAGGGTGGTGCCGTCCTGTCGACGGCGGCGGGCGGCACCGTGATCTTCTTCTCGATGGCGACCTCTTTCCCCGCCGCGGCGCTCAGCGCGGAGGGGCTCGCGGCCGACGTCACGATGCTGGTCGGCAACGGCTACGTCCCCGGTCACGCCGACCTCGCGCTCGACCTGCTGCGCGCACACCCGGGCGTACGACGGCTCTTCGAGGCTCGGTTGCCCGCCGGTGCCGGCGGGGAAGGCAAGATGGAGACGTGAAACGCACCGTGCTGCGCAGCGGAGTCGTGTGGACACCGCTGGGCGACTGCACCGCGCTGTGCGTCGAGGGGGAGCGAGTCGCCTGGGTGGGCGACGAGCGCGGAGCCGAGCACTTCGCGGACAACGCAGACTCGGTTGTCGACCTCGCAGGTCGGTTCGTGGGTCCCGCGTTCGTGGACGCCCACGTGCACGCGGCCCAGACCGGCCTGTCGGCGGCAAGCCTCGACCTCCGGTCGACATCGAGCTGTGCGCAGGCGCTGGCTGCCCTGGAGGCGTACGCGGGCGGCGTGGACGGCCAGCTCGTCCTCGGCTTCGGCTGGGACGAGACCCGCTGGCCCGAGCAACGGCCGTTCACCGGCGAGGAGGTCGACCGCGCCGTCGGGGGAAAGACGGCCTACCTGGCGAGGATCGACGTGCACTCCGCCGTGCTGTCCAGCGCGTTCACCGACCAAGCGCCGCATGTGCGCGCCGCGGACGGCTGGCAGCGCGACGGCCGGGTTGAGCGCACGGCCCACCACCTGGCCCGTCAGCTGGTCAACGAGCTGGTGAGCCCCGGGCAACGCCGAGACGCGATCGGGACGGCGTTGCAGGCGGCGGCTGGCGCCGGCATCGGGGCGATCCATGAGATCGGCGCCCCACACCTGTCCCGGACCGAGGACTTCGCCGCGATCGCCGAGCTCGGGGCGGAGCGCCCCGGGCCGTCCGTCGTGCGCTACTGGGGCGAGCTTGGTGCTGTCGACACCGCTCGCGAGCTCGGCTGCCGGGGGGCGGCCGGCGACCTGTGCGTCGACGGAGCGTTCGGCTCGCGCACCGCCGCGCTGACCTCGCCGTACGCCGACGCCGACACCAGCGGTCACCTCTACCTCGACGTCGCGGAGATCCGCGACCACGTCGTGGCCTGCACCAACGCCGGGCTGCAGGCGGGCTTCCACTGCATCGGCGACCGCGCGGTCGGCGTCACGCTGGACGGGTTCGTCCAGGCAGCGAGCATCGTCGGCGTTCCCGCACTGCGCGCCGCGCGTCACCGGCTCGAGCACGTTGAGCTCATCGACGCGGCCGGCATCGAGACGCTGGCCCGGCTCGGTGTCACGGCGAGCGTCCAGCCGGCGTTCGACGCGGCCTGGGGCGGGTCGAGTGACATGTACGCAGCTCGGCTCGGTGCCGAGCGAGCGGCGTCGACCAACCCGTTCCGCTCACTTGCGGATGCCGGCGTTGACCTCGCGTTCGGCTCGGACACCCCGGTCACCGCTCTCGATCCGTGGGGGAGCGTGCGCGCAGCCGCCTGGCACCGCACACCGCGGTTTCGACTCACGCCTGCCGAGGCGTTCGGCGCACACACCCGCGGCGGCTGGCGCGCGGGGGGCGTCGACGGCGCGGGAGCTCTCGTGCCCGGCGCCCCCGCCACCTACGCCGTCTGGGACGTGCCGGGAGGGTTCGCCGCCGGACTGCCAGACCTCGACCCGGCGCTGCCGCTGCCCCGATGCGTCAGCACCGTGGTCGAGGGTGCCGTTGTCTACGAGCGGGAAGGTGCGCTGGCATGACGAGTCCACGTTCCACCGGCAAGCTGGCGCTCGACCCGGTCGTCGTCCGCAAGGCGCGCCGCCTGGCGGCGCAGGCCGGGCGTCCGATCGTGGAGCTCGCCAAGCGGCACACCACCGTCTCCGTCGAGCGTGCGACCCTGCGGCTGGCCGGGCTGAGCGGGGCAGACCCGGACGGAATTCCCTGGGTCAACCGGCTCGTCGACGCGGTTCGTGGCGACGTAGGACTCGAGCACGGCGTGGCGACGCCGGTCTGGCATGCCCTCGCGCGCGAGAACCTCGGCGACCTCACGACGCTCGCGGAGAAGGCATCCGCCGGTTCGGTCCGCTTCGCCCTCCCCGAAGGCAGGGACGCCACCCGGGCCAAGGCAGCCGCCCGCCGCTCCGTCGGCGCCGGACTCAAGCGCGTGGACGCCCGCCGTCGCGAACGTGACCGACTGGTGAAGCGCTACGGCAACCCGCCGCAGCCCTGGATCTACCTCATCGTCGCCACCGGAGACATCTACGAAGACATTCCGCAGGCCCAGGCGGCGGCGCGCGAAGGCGCGGACGTGATCGCGGTCATCCGTTCGACCGGACAGTCGCTGCTCGACTACGTGCCCGAAGGCGCCACCCGGGAAGGGTTCGCGGGCACCTACGCCACCCAGGAGAACTTCCGGTTGATGCGGTCGGCACTCGACGACGTCAGCGGCGAGCTGCGGCGCTATGTGCGGCTCACCAACTACGCGTCCGGGCTGTGCATGCCGGAGATCGCCGCCCTGGCCGGACTCGAGCGGCTCGACATGATGCTGAACGACTCGATGTACGGCATCTTGTTCCGCGACATCAACCCCGTTCGTACATTCGTCGACCAGCGCTTCTCCCGCCAGGTGCACGCCCGCGCCGGCATCATCATCAACACCGGTGAGGACAACTACCTCACCACCGCCGACGCGGTCGAGGCCGCGCACACGGTCACCGTCAGCCAGCTGCTCAACGAGTTCTTCGCCAAGGAGGCGGGGCTGCGCGACGACCAGCTGGGGCTCGGCCACGCCTTCGAGGTCAACCCCGAGCTGGCGGACAGCTTCCGGCTCGAGCTGGCACACGCCTTGCTGGCCCGCGAGCTGTTCCCGGCGGCGCCGCTGAAGTGGATGCCGCCGACGCGCCACATGACCGGCGACGTCTTCCGCGGCTACCTGCTCGACGGGTTCTTCAACCTGGCCGGTGCCTTGACCGGCCAGGGCATCCTGCTTGTCGGCATGATGACCGAAGCGGTGGTGACCCCCTGGCTCTCCGACCGTGACCTCGCGTTGCAGAACGTCCGCTACGTGCTGCAGGCCGCAGGCAAGCTGCACGAGGACTTCCGGCCGCAGCCGGACGGGTTCATCGCGCAGCGCGCGGCACAGGTGCTGGCAGAGGCCATCGAGCTGCTGGAGCAGATCCTCGCGCACAAGGGCGAGGCCGGCCTGCTCGACGCAATCGCCGACGGCACGTTCGGGCTGATGCGCCGACCGGCCGACCGGGGGAGGGGCCTCGACGGCGTCGCCGCGAAGTCCGGCGCGTACTACAACCCTGCGACTGTGCTGCTCGAGGAAGCCCAACAGGCGCAAGCCCGACCCGACCCTGCTCGACTGGTCGAGTCGCAGCGATGAGCGGGGCGAAGATCGTGCGGCCGTACGGGGACACCACCGGGGACGGCATGGTGCAGGTGTCGTTCACGCTGCCACTTCCGCACGACAAGCGTGCCGAAGGCGCAGCCGCCCAGCTGGCCGCCAAGATGGGCATAGATCCGGCGCTGGTGGTGCATGCCAAGGCCATGGGGCCCGACTTCACGTTCTTCGTCGTCTACGGCCGCAGCAACCACCTCGTCGATGTCTCCGCCGTGACGGTGCTGGAACGTGACTATCCGCTGCTCAGCCCCAAGGAGGCCAACCTCGCGATCCGCAAGGGGCTGCGCCGCCGGCTCGTCGTTCTCGGCGCGTGCATCGGCACCGACGCGCACACCGTCGGCATCGATGCGATCCTGAACATCAAGGGCTTCGCGGGCGAGAAGGGCCTGGAGTACTACCGGGAGCTGCGTGTGGTCAACCTCGGCGCTCAGGTGTCTGTCCCAGAGCTCGTCGCCCAGGCACACGCCGAGCGGGCGGACGCCGTGCTGGTCTCCCAGGTCGTCACCCAACGCGATGCGCATGTGCACAACACCAAGGAGATGTCGGCCGCCTTCCGGGAGGCATA
>DATHBP010000072.1:0-3212 GCA_035296085.1 Nocardioidaceae bacterium
ATGTCGCACTCCTCTCCCGCGGAGTCCGCGGTCCGCTGGACGCTGACGCAACGCGAGATCGGCCTGCTGGGACGGCTGGGTGTGCCACTGGCGCATCTGCAGTACGAGGACTTCGTCCGCTCACCCCGGGAATCAGTGCTCTCCACACTGTTCGAGCTCGATATCCCCGTCACGAGCTCTCAGCTCGGACACATCAACCTCAACCGCCTCACCTTGACGAGCAGCCATGGCCTGTCGGGAAACCCTCTTCGGTTCCGCGAGGGCGAGATCGCTTTGCGCGCCGACGAGCAGTGGCGCACACAGATGAGCCGAGGTGACCGGCTGCTCGTCTCTGCGCTGACGCTGCCGGCGCGCGCGCCACATCGCGACCGCGGCATCGAGACCTCGCAGGTCAGCGCTGCGGCGGCGAAGGTCGTCGAGGCTGGCGGTGCCGCGACGGCGACGGTGTGGCCGATGGTGTCGGCCCTGGTGGCAACCCGCGGTCGGCCGCAGCTGGTGCGCGAGACGGTGCAAGCCGTCGTCGAGCAGACGTACCCCGGCCAGATCGAGTGCCTCGTGATCCACGACCAGGAGCAGCCGGACGCGTCCTTGGAGCTACTGGGCCGGCCGGATCGTCCGGTCACGGTGATCGCCAGCCGTTCAGAGGGTCTGGCGGCCGCTCGCAACACCGGCCTCGACGTCGCCTCCGGTGAGATCATCGCCACCTGCGACGACGACGACACCTGGCATCCGCGCAAGCTCGAGCTGCAGGTACAGCGCCTGTTGGACCAGCCAGATCTGCTGGTCGTCGGGTCCGGAATCCGCCTGCGGCTGCCCGAGGGCAAGGTGGCCGAATGGTTCGGACGCGCGGATCGGATAGATCCCAAGCTGTTGCTGCGCAGCCGGGTCAAGGAGCTGCACTCCTCCACGCTGGTCATGCGCCGAGACGCGTTCGCAAAGGCCGGGCAGTACGACGAGGAGTTGCCGTTCGGCTATGCCGAGGACTACGACTGGGTGCTGCGAGCTGCACGAGTCGGCCGCATCGGCGTGGTGCGCACACCGCTGGCCGATATCCGAAAAGACGTGCAGTCCTACTACACCGGCCAGAGCGAGCGTACGGTCGTGGCCCTCGAGCACTTCCTCGCCAAGCACAACGAGATCGAGGCATCGCGCCGGGGACACGCCCGCATCCTCGGCCAGATGGCTTTCCACCAGTCCGCCGTGGGCCGGCGCGGCGAGGCGCTACGCACGATCGCCCGGGCGCTTTGGCGCTGGCCGTTCTCGCCACACACCTACCTCGCGCTGGCCCAGGTGCTGACGGGTGCCCACCCCGACAGCATCCGCCGCGCGGTGCGACGCCTCGGCCGCGGGATGGCCTGACATGCCCGGCACCGGGCGGCTGCCGAACTTCTTGCACCTCGGGCCCGGCAAGTCAGGCTCAACCTGGCTGCACGAGGTGCTCATCAAGCACCCTGAGGTCTTCTTGACCGAAGCGAAGGATTTGTACTTCTTCAGTCGCTACTACTCGCGGGGGAGCGAGTGGTATGCCGCGCAGTTCAGCGCGGCCACCGCCGATCAGCGCGTCGTCGGTGAGGTCTGCCCTGACTACCTGGTCTGCGCCGAGGCTCCCCAACGCATCGCGGCGACACTGGGCCCGGGCGTCTCGTTGATGGTGACGCTGCGCGATCCGGTCTCGCGCGCGTTCTCCTCCTACCTCTACCTCCGCAAGCACGGCCTCGCCGCAGACACGTTTCGCGAGACATTGACCCGTACCCCGGAGCTCATCGGCGAGGGGCGCTACGGGACCTTGTTGACGGGCTATCTGCGCTACTTCGCACGGGAGCAGTTCCACGTGGCGACGTTCGACCAGCTCCAGGCTGACCCCCAGGGGTTTCTCGATGACGTCACCCGCTGGCTCGGCATCGGCGCCCAGCCACTCGACCCGGAGCTCGTGCAGCCCAGGCTCCCGGCCAGCGCTGCGCGGTTCCAGCCCCTTGCCACCTTGGCTCAGCGAGGAGCCGACTGGATCCGCGAGCACGACGGAGCCAAGGTCGTCGGGCGGGTCAAACGCTCTCCCCTCGTCCAGCGCACGCTCTACCGCCCCCTCGGGGAGTCTCGGCCTTCGGTGAGCGACGAGGACGCCGCTTTCATCCGGGAGACTCTCGCACCGGAGATGGCCACGGTGGAGGAGCTCTTCGACGTCAAGGTCACGACGATGTGGGGATGGCGGTGAGCGGTCGCCGCCTCGTTCCCGCGGAGTGGCAGGAGAGTGCCCGCGCGCTCTACGTCGGTCTTGGCCGGGTGACCGCACGACTGCGCCTGACGCCTGGGTTCGTCATGGTTGGCGCTTCTCGTGCCGGCACGACGTCGCTGTTCCGCGCGCTCAGCGCGCATCCACAGGTACTGCGGCCCACCGTTAACAAAGGGGTCCGCTACTTCGACCTCAACTACTTCCGGTCATTCGCGTGGTACCAGGGGCACTTCCCGGTGGTGGCGACCGCCCGGCGCCGAACCGCAGACCACGGCGAGCCGATGGCGTTCGAGGCGAGCGGGTACTACATGTTCCACCCCTTGGCGATCGAACGGCTGGCGCACGCGCTCCCCCAGGTCCGTATCGTCGCCATGTTGAGAGACCCGGTTGAGCGCGCGTACTCAGGGTGGAAGCACGAAAGCGCGCGGGGCTTCGAGTGGGAGAGCTTCGAGACTGCCCTGGAGCTAGAGGACGAGCGGCTCGAGGGCGAAGTCGCCCGCATTGCAGCCGACCCAAGGTATGAGAGCTTCTGCCACCGCCACCACTCACATCGCCACCGCGGTGAGTACGCGTCCCAGGTCGAGAGGATCTTCTCGGCGTTCCCCAGCGAGCAGGTGTATGTCCTGGAGAGCGAGAACTTCTACCGCGAGCCGGAGCGCGAGTACGCTCGGCTGCTGGCCTTTCTTGGCCTACGCAACGTGCGCCCCCGCAGCTTCGGTCGACACAACGCACGACCCAGTGCGGCTATGCCGGAGCAGCTTTCTCGGCACCTGACAGCGCATTACAAAGGGCACGACGAGCACCTCGCCGAGCTACTGGGGCGTCGAACGAGCTGGATGCGCTAGCGCACCGGTCAGCACGCGCCGTCGCGACACACAACGGTCTTGATCGTGCGGACGAGGATGCCAAGATCGATCCGGTGCCGCCAGTTGTCGACGTAGTGGAGATCCAAGCGCAGCGACTCGTCCCAGGAAAGGTTGGA
>DATHBP010000073.1:0-9540 GCA_035296085.1 Nocardioidaceae bacterium
TCTGGCCGCTGCCGACGTCGTTCCTCACCTCGAAGCCGAGGATGTCGCGGTAGAAGGCCAACGAGGCGTCCGGGTCGTCGTGCGGGAGGAAGGTGGTGGAGATGGTGATGTCCATGGCAGTCACGCTAGCTGCGGCTCTGCCGCCGGCGCTTCTCGATTCCTGACCGGTCGGGTCACCTGCTTCGCCACGCACGGTGGCATGCCCACAGTCGCCTCCGCCGCCTGACGGCGGTAGACACTGGGCGGCACACCGACGAGCTCCGTGAAGCGAGTGCTGAAGGTGCCCAGTGACGAACAGCCGACAGCGAAACACACATCGGTCACGCTGAGGTCGCCACAACGCAGCAGAGCCATCGCACGCTCGATGCGCCGCGTCATCAAGTAGCCGTACGGCGACTCGCCATAGGCGCGGCGGAACTCGCGGCTGAGGTGCCCGGCTGACATGTGCTCGCCACGGGCGAGAGCCTCGACGTCCAGCGGCTGCGCGTACTCCCGGTCCATCCGGTCGCGAACGCGGCGCAGCCGCCGGAGGTCGACCAAGTGCTGCTCCCGGGTGGGTCGGCTGGTCACGGCCGAGATCGTGCCACGTCGCGCCGGAGGTGCCTAGCGCTGCCGCTGGCCCGCACGGAGGTGCTTGCCGCGCGGATGGTCCCCGGAGATACCGTCCCGTGGTGGCCGCCGTGGACATTCCTCCAACTAGGTGGAGCATTCGACCCGCAACAGCCGAGGACGCCTACACGTTGGCAGACATCGTCATCGAAGCCACCAAGGCTCAAGGCCGCTGGCCCACGATGACTCCGCGAGAGGAGGCGGATTGGCGGGACGGGTTCGCCGACTGGAGCCGCCAGACCGTCCAGGTGGCCGAACCGACCGGCACGCTCTCCGTCATCGAGATCGGCGGCCAGGCCATCGGCAGACTCCGGGTCCTGCGGGACATGGTCAACGAGGCCGACCCCTCTCCGGCGCGTCGTATCCAACTCGCGGGGATGCAGCTCATCCCCACGATGCAGGGCCAAGGCATCGGCACGGCTATCGTCCGTGACCTTCAGCACGAGGCCGAACGCGAGGGCGTGACCCTCGACATCAGCGTCGAGAAGGACAACCCCAGAGCCCGAGGGCTCTACGAACGACTCGGCTGCGTCCTCATCGGCGAGAGCGACGATGAGTACCTCCTGCGCTGGGCATCAGCCGGTCCCGCGTAACCTGACCGAGCCAGAACCTGTCGTGTCGGAGGATGTGCCTTCGAACGCGCGCCGACCGGAAGCGATCCCACACAGCCATGTCCTCCAGTGCGCCTGCCTTCGTCTTCGACCTCGACGGCACACTGCTCGACGGGGTCTACCAGCACGTCATCGCCTGGCAGCGGGCCTACGCCGAGATCGACCTCGACGTGTCACTGTGGCGCGTGCACCGTCGGATCGGGATGAGTGGGCAGCTGCTTGCACAGCGGGTTGCGCAGGAGTCGGGCCGGCGCCTCAGCGACGACGAAGCCGCCAAGACCGCCGCCCGCCACAGTCACTACTACAGCGAGCTGCTCGACAGCGTGCACCCCTTGCCGGGCGCCCGGGACCTGTTGACAGCGCTGACGTCGGCGGGTGTGTCCTGGGTCGTCGCCACCAGTGGCGGGGCCGACGAGGCGCTCCCCCAGCTCGCAAAGCTGTCGCTCCCCGACGACCCCCTGCTGGTGTGCAGCGACGACGTGTCGAACGCCAAACCCGCTCCGGAGCTGCTGCTCGCCGCCGCGCGAAAGGCATCGGTCGAGCCGACCGACTGCCTGGTCATCGGCGATACTGTCTGGGACCTGCTCGCTGCCCGGCGCGCGGAAATGGTGGGCGTCGGCCTGCTGAGTGGCGGCCGGTCGGTCACCGAGCTGCAGGCCGCGCAGGCGCACCGCGTATACCGGGACCCGGCAGACCTCCGTGAGCATCTCGACGAACTGGGTGTTGAGCTGTGAGCGTGTCGCCCTAGTCGGTATCTCATATCTGAGATACGCTTTTCGGCCATGAGCGACGACTATCTGCGCCGGATCGCTGCCTTGATCCGCGACGCTCGTCTGCACCGCGGCTGGACCCAGGCCGAGCTCGCCGACGAGCTCGGCACGAGCCAGAGCGCCGTCAACCGTATCGAGCGGGGCCACCAGAACCTCACCCTGGAGATGCTCGCGCGGATCGGTGAGGCACTCGACAGTGAGATCGTCTCGCTCGGTCACCCGGGTCCCATGCACCTGCGGGTGCGAGGCGGAACCCAGCTGCACGGCAGCATCGACGTCAAGTCCAGCAAGAACGCCGGAGTCGCGCTGCTGTGTGCCTCGCTGCTCAACCGCGGGCGTACGACGCTGCGCAAGCTGGCCCGCATCGAGGAGGTCAACCGCATCCTTGAGGTGCTCGAGAGCATCGGCGTGAAGACCCAGTGGCTCAACGACGCCAACGACCTCGAGATCGTCTGTCCGGACACGCTCGACCTCGCCAGCATGGACGTCGCAGCCGCTCGCCGCACCCGCAGCGTGCTGATGTTCCTCGGGCCGCTCATCCACCGTGAGCAGCAGTTCGCGCTGCCCTACGCCGGCGGCTGCGACCTGGGCAACCGCACCGTCCAGCCGCACATGTCGGCGCTGCGGCATTTCGGACTGGAGGTCAAGGCGACCGAGGGCTCCTACCAGGCCGAGGTCGACCCCTCGGTCTCACCGACCCGGCCAATCGTGCTGACCGAGCGCGGCGACACGGTGACCGAGAACGCTCTGCTGGCAGCGGCCCGCCACCCCGGAGTCACCGTCATCCGCAATGCGAGCTCCAACTACATGGTGCAGGACCTCTGCGTGTTCCTCACCGCCATGGGTGTCCGGATCGACGGCATCGGGACCACGACGCTGACCGTGCACGGTGTCCACGACATCAACTGCGACGTGGACTACGCACCGTCCGAGGACCCCATCGAGGCGATGAGCCTGCTCGCCGCCGCGATCGTGACCTGCTCGAGCATCACGATCCGCCGAGCGCCCATCGAGTTCCTCGAGATCGAGCTGGCCCTGCTCGAAGAGATGGGGCTTACCTATGAGCGCAGCGACGAGTACCTCGCCGCCAACGGCCACACCCGCCTGGTCGACCTGACCACGCACCCCTCGACCCTGCACTCCCCCATCGACAAGATCCACCCGATGCCGTTCCCCGGGCTCAACATCGACAACCTCCCGTTCTTTGCCGTGATCGCCGCGAGCGCTGAGGGTTCCACGCTGATCCACGACTGGGTCTATGAGAACCGCGCGATCTACCTCACCGAGCTCAACAAGCTCGGCGCGAAGGTGAAGCTGCTCGACGCGCACCGGGTGTCGGTCGAGGGACCGACGCACTGGTCGGCGGCCGAGGTGATCTGCCCGCCCGCACTGCGTCCGGCAGTCGTCGTCCTGTTGGCCATGCTGGCCGCGAAGGGCACGTCGGTCCTACGCAGCGTCTACGTCATCAACCGTGGCTACGAAGACCTCGCCGCCCGGCTAGCCACCCTGGGAGCACACATCGAGACGTTCCGCGACATCTAGAGCAGGCGCTGCGACAGCGACGACGGCGATGAGCGTTCGGCGCGGTGCCCGGGACTACCAGTTCTTCGACCATCCTGGCCCACTCGCATTCGCCCACCGGGGCGGGGCCGGCTACGCGGGGAATGTCGGGTTCGAGAACTCGCTGTACGCGTTCGAGCAGGCGGTCAAGCTTGGCTACCGCTATCTCGAGACCGATGTCCATGCCAGCGCCGACGGCGTCGTACTCGCGTTCCACGACGCGACGCTCGACCGCGTCACGGACGGCGTTGGGCGCATCAGCCGGCTCACCGAGGCGCAGATCCGCCGCGCGCGCATCGGTGGCGCCTACCCCATCCCGACGCTGGCCGAGGTCCTGACCAGCTGGCCGGCGGTGCGGGTGAACGTCGATGTCAAAGACGCCGCCGCAATCGAACCGCTGGCGGCCACCCTGGACGACCTGAAGGCGCATGACCGCGTCTGCGTTGCCTCCTTCTCCGCACGGCGGCTGCGCGGGGTGCGGCGGCGGCTCGGTCCGAACGTGGCTACCGCGCTGGGTCCGGTGGGCGTGGCCGGGCTCCGGCTGGTGCCGGCACCTCGATTGCGCTCGCTGTTGCTCTCAGCCCCCGTCCCCTGCGTGCAGGTGCCCGAACGGGTGCCCGGGCTGCCGCTCGTCACTCGGAGTTTCGTCGAACGAGCCCACCAGCTCGGCAAGCACGTGCACGTCTGGACCGTCGACGACGCGGCCGCGATGGAGCGCCTGCTCGGGCTCGGCGTCGACGGCATCATGACCGACCGCATAGACACCCTGCGCACCGTGCTGACCGGCCGTGGGCAGTGGCCCGAGAATCCGCATTAACCGGGAATCCTGGCCGCCCCGCGTGCGTTGGAGCGGGTAGTTGCTGGCGCTGTCGCCGCACTCATGTCATCTCGGAGGAGACCGATGTCGGACCGATCGCTGCGCGGGGCACGCCTCGGCGGAGCGAGCCTGCAGGACGACCATGGCGTCGAGCTTGCGCCTCGCCAACAGATCGCCTTCTCCTGCCCGCAGGAGCACTCCTTCTCCATCCCGATGGCAGAGGAAGCCGACGTCCCGGACACCTGGGAGTGCGCGCGCTGCGGCCAGCGCGCGCAGCGCGTTGACGTCACCGACCCGGTGCTCAAGGCCGACAAGCCCGTCCGCACCCACTGGGACATGCTGCGCGAACGCCGGTCCATGTCAGAGCTCGAAGAGCTGCTCGAGGAGCGGCTCCAGCTGCTGCGTGGCGGCGAGATCGGCCCCGCGCACCTGCACAAGCGGCCGACACGCCGTACGGCGAGCAAGACCTGAGGCCCGCGGCTACGCGCTCGTAGCGGCCGGCCTCAGTCGTCGTCGACGACGTCGCCGCGCACTACCGGCCCCTCTCGGCTGTGCCCGGTGCCACCCCACCACTCGGCCCCGGCCGGTGTGCTCGCCCGGCCGTCCACCCTGCGCACCCCCATCGGCCCCGACGCGGCCCGGCGCGAGAGGAGCCAGACCAGCAGGCGGCGCGCCAACGGTCGGGTGAACGGCAGGACACAGAAGAAACCGAAGACGTCGGTCACGAAGCCGGGCGTCAGCAGCAAGGTGCCGCCGACGAGCACTAGCGCGGCATCGGCCAGCTCGCGACCGGGCAGTCGGCCGCTGGTCACGGCTCCCCGCAGGGCATCCCAGGTGCGACGCCCCTCCCCCTTGACGATCCACGCACCCAGCGCGCTCTCGATGAGTAGCAGGACCAGCGTCTGCCAGCCGCCGATCGCCTGACCCACCTGGATGATCACGTAGATCTCCAGGATCGGGGTGATCAGGAACAGCAGCCCGAGGACCGGCCACAGCATCGGGGTCAGCTCCTGCCCGCGCGCGCCAGCACCGCGCGCATGTTGCGCCGAGTGGCTGCCAGCACCGGAGCGCTCAGCCTGGCCAACCCCCAGCCGCTCACCCGCCAGAACGCCTCCCGGACGATCGCGCCGTCCATCTTCGAGCTGCCGTGCTCACGCTCAACGAACGTGATCGGAACTTCGACGACGCTGAAGGACGACTGCACCGCGCGGCGGGCGATGTCGACCTGGAAGCAGTAGCCCTGCGAGGACACGCTGTCCAGGTCGAGCCCTTCCAACGTTGCACGGCGAAACACGCGGTAGCCGCCCGTGCAGTCCCGCAACGGGAGGGCCAGGGCGAGCCGGGTGAAGGTGTTGCCGGCTCGGGACAGCAGCTGACGGCTTCGGGGCCAGTTGACGACCTCGCCACCCGGCACCCAGCGCGAGCCCAGCACCATGTCGGCCTGGTCCAGCCGGCTCAGCAGCCGCGGGAGCTGCTCGGGAAGGTGGGACCCGTCGGCATCCATCTGCACGAGCACGTCGTAACCGTGCTGCAGCCCCCACCCGAAAGCCTGCAGGTAGGCGACGCCCAGCCCTTGCTTGCCGAGCCGATGCAGCACCTGCACGCGCGGGTCGGCTTCGGTGAGCTTGTCCGCCAACGCGCCCGTGCCGTCCGGGGATGCGTCGTCGACGACGAGGACGTCGACCTGCGGCGTTGCGGCGCGGACCCGGCGCACGATGCCGGCGACGTTGTCCACCTCGTTGAACGTCGGGATGACCACGAGCACCCGGCTCGCGTGCGGCGTCTGGGACACCCGCCGCCACCTCCGCCCTTGCCGAGCCCACGTCGAGTCGCCTGCGCGCTCCACCGTAACCGCTCAGCGTCGCCGGACACCGCCGATGACGGCCGCGCCGAGTCCGAGCAACGCCAGCAGCCCCTCCAGTGGTTCTCCGAGGCGCACCCCCAGGCTGGTCTGCTCATAGAGCGCCACCCGGCGCACCAGCAACGCCCGGGTGCCTGGTTGCGCTTGTGCCAGCGCCCGCCCGTCCGGAGCCGCGAAGCCGCTGATGCCGTTGGTGGCCGCCACAGCCACGACGCGGCCGGTCTGGATCGCCTGGAGCCGGGAGATGTCCCACTGCTGCTCGAGCTGGCCGGTGTCGAGGTAGGTCGCGTTGTTGGTCTGGACGACGACCAGCTCCGCCCCCGCGGTGACGACGTCTCGGACGAGCCCGTCGTAGGCCACCTCGAAGCAGATGACGTCACCTACTCGCACACCGGCCATATGCAAAATCCCAGGCGTCGACCCGGACGCCTGGTCCTGGGCGATCTGGTCGAGCCGGTCGATGAAGGGGGCGAGCACACCTCGCAGCGGGATGTACTCCCCGAAGGGCACCGCATGGCGCTTCACGTAGCGCTGCCCGGGCCCGTCGACCGGGTCCCACACCACGCCGATGTTCTGCCGCGCACCGGTACGCCGTTCGCTGATCACGGCACCGACCAGCGTCGGGGCACCGATAGCTCCGACGGCGGACGAGATCTGCCGAGCCGCGGACCCGTCGGCGAACGGGTCGATGTCGGTGGAGCTCTCCGGCCAGATCACTAGATTCGGTGCGCGCTGCCGCCCCGCTGCGACTGCGCGGGCCAGTGCCGCGGTGGCGTCGGCGTGGTTGTCGAGCACTGCGCGCGCCTGCGAGTAGGCGCGGAGCCCTCCCTGCGGGACGTTGCCCTGAACGAGGGCGACCACGGTGTGCCCGCTCGGGCTGGCCGACAGCGAGACGAGCGACCCACCGAGAACGGCTCCGACTGCGACGGCGAGCGCCGCGAGGCTCGCCCCGACGGCGAGTGCCGGGTTGCCCTTGGAAAAGCGGCGCCGCCTCGCCAGGTTGAGCACCGCCCACAACGCTAGGTTGCTCGCGAGGACGAGCACGGCGGTGACGGCGGCCGTCCCGCCGACCCTGGAGTACGCCGCCACCGGCCAGTCCACGGTGGCAAATGCCAATCGCCCCCACGGGAAGCCGCCGAACGGCACTCGTGAGCGTGCCAGCTCGAGCGCCACCCATAGGCACGCGGCCCACAGTGGCCAACCCGGCAACCGGGTGACGCCAGCGAGACCGAGGCCGAGTAGCGCGAAGAACACCGCCTGGAGCGCAGCCACGGCGATCCAGGCATCGGTGCCGACGACCCGTAGCCACGGGACGAGCACCAGCATGAACGTGAACCCGAACAGTGCACCCGCGCCCGCGCCCAAACGCCGACTGGCTCCGAAGCAGGCCCACGTGAGACCCGCCACCCCGACCGGCATCAGCGCGAGCAGATGATGCGGCGCGAAAGCCAGCCCCGCGGCCGCGCCCGACCCGGCGGCGCCGGCGCAGCGCAGCGCGATGACGCTGCGGCCGCTAACCCATGCCATGGGCACTCCCCCGCCGCCACGGCGAGAGCGCGGCGGGGCCAGAACCCGGAAGGAGCCCGCAACCTTCGAACCGACCTGCTGCCCGCCGGCTGCGAGCGCACTGGTCGTTGTCTACTGGGTGCCGAGCCCCTCCCGAGTTGCAACCCATCCGTACCCGTCGCGGCCGACACTCCGCGAGACCACGGACGTGGTGCTCGACCCACTCACGCGGGGTGCCGGTCGCCGGCCCGGATGGCTGGCCTGCTTGGCGAACTCCGGCACTTTTTCTCGTTCCGCACGGCGCTGTCAACCGGTCGCTGACCTGCGGGTTCTCACGATCTGTGCAGGTCAGGCACACAATCGGTATCCGCAAGGTTTCTCGACGAATCTGGCGATCTGCGGCGTGTCGCCGAGACACGCCCCGGTCAAGCCGCATCGGGTGCGGGCACCACCACCACACCGGTCGCAGTCACCACTTCGAGCGGCGGGTCCAGCACTTCGGCGCTGGACGCCGAGCGGTCGGGCCGGCCGCGACAGACCACCCGGGCGGTGAAGTCGAGGGTGCGGCTGCGGGTGCCGACCTTGGCGACGACGGCGGTCACCTCCAGCACGTCGCCGGCCCGCAGCGGGGCGGCGAACTGCACCTGCGTGTACGCGGCGAACAGGCCCTCGTCGCCGTCGGTGCGGATGCACACTTCGGTCGCGACGTCTCCGAACAACCCGAGAACGTATGCCCCGTCGACGAGGTCGCCCGCGTAGTGCGCGTGAGAGTAGGGCACATAGCGGCGGTGAGTCACGGTCAGGCCGTGCAGGCCGGCGGCGGCTGAGGCCGCAGGACCCGTCATGCCGGCACCGCACTGGTCGCAGCAGCGGGCACCAAGGCCTGCACCAGGTAGCTCGCCACCTCAGCCGGTGTCGTACCGCGCGTGAAGATCTTGTCAACGCCGAGGTCGGTGGCCATCGACTCGTCGAAGCGTGGACCGCCGACGATCAGCAGCGGCCGCCGGTCGGCGGGGTATGCCTCCCGGAAGGCGGCCGACATCTCCTTGGTGTTGTGCACATGCGCATCGCGTTGGGTGACGACCTGGGAGACCAGCACGGCGTCCGCCCGCTCGGCGTGTGCCTGGGCGACCAGCTCTGGGACCGACACCTGAGCGCCGAGGTTGACCACACGCAGCTCCCGGTAGTACTCCAGGCCCTTCTCGCCCGCGAAGCCCTTGATGTTCAGGATCGCATCGATACCGACGGTGTGCGCGTCGGTGCCGATGCACGCGCCGAGAACGACGAGCCGGCGGCGCAGCCCCTTGCGGATCGCGAGGTTGGCCTCCTTGGGGCTGAGCAGCGGATAGTCACGTTCCAGCACCGTCACGGCGGAGACGTCGACGAGATGGTTGCTGCGGCCGTAGACGACGAAGAACGTGAAGTCGGGCCCCATGGCCTTGGCATGCACCACCAGCGCCGGATCGATGCCCATCTTGGCGGCCAGCTGGGCGGCTGCGCCTTCGGCACGCTTGTCGTGCGGAAGAGGCAGCGTGAACGACACCTGCACCATGCCGTCCCCGGTGGTGTCCCCGTAGGGCCGCACGATCTTCGCCCCGCTCATCGTTGCGCCTCGACCAGTCGAGCAGGCTCGGGTCGCGCTTGCGCCTGTTGAGCTTCCTCGAGCAGGACAGTCGCAGGGTTGTAGTACGCGCCGGACTTCGCGGCGACGCCGTCGAGGCCCCTCCCCCGGTCGGCCGGTCGGCGCATCAGCCCGAACGTGCCGTCGGCGATTGCGTCGAGCAGGCCGGCCTCGCCCTTGTGCGC
>DATHBP010000074.1:0-1861 GCA_035296085.1 Nocardioidaceae bacterium
GCCCAACCACTACGGACTGGCCGCACGCAGCATCGTGCGCGAGTGCGAGGCGTCGCTGCGCCGGCTGCAGACCGACTGGATCGACGTCTACCAGATGCACCACGTCGACCGGCGGGTGCCGTGGGACGAGATCTGGGCCGCGATGGAGCGGCTGGTCGCCGCCGGCAAGGTCCTCTACGTCGGCAGCTCCAACTTCGCCGGCTGGCACATCGCGCAGGCGCAGGAGGCGGCACGGTCCCGGCACTTCCTCGGTCTGGTCTCCGAGCAGTCGCTCTACAACCTGGTGGAGCGCAGCATCGAGCTCGAAGTCCTGCCCGCCTGCCAGGCGTACGGCGTGGGCGTCGTGCCGTGGAGCCCACTGCACGGCGGTGCGCTCGGCGGCATTCTCGCCAAGGCCGACAAGGGGCGCTCCGCGGGCGGGCGCGCAGCCGACTACCTCGCCGGGCACCGCGACCAGATCGAGCAGTGGGAGGCGCTGTGCGCCGACCTCGGCGAGGAGCCGGCCGACGTCGCCCTCGCCTGGCTCCTGCACCAAGACGGCGTTACCGCACCGATCGTGGGCCCGCGGACACCTGACCAGCTCGCCGGGGCCGTCCGCGCCGTCGAGCTCGAGCTCGACGACGCCACCCGCGCGCGGCTCGACGAGCTGTTCCCCGGTCCCGGACCTGCCCCGGAGGCGTACGCCTGGTGACCGCCGCGGAGCCGTCGGTGCGGATCCCGCCCGGATTGCTGCCGGCGGACGGCCGCTTCGGGTCCGGACCATCGAAGGTCCGCCGCCAGGCGCTGGATGCCTTGGCCGCCACCGGCACCTCGCTGTTGGGGACCTCGCATCGCCGAGAGCCGGTACGCGCGCTCGTGGGGCGGGTACGCAGCGGGCTCGCCGAGCTGTTCGCCGCGCCGGACGGCTACGAGGTGGTGCTCGGCAACGGCGGTACGACCGCCTTCTGGGACGCGGCGCTGTTCGGGCTGGTCGAGAGCAACAGCCAGCACCTCTCGTTCGGGGAGTTCGGCGCCAAGTTCGCCGCGGCGGCGCGCCGCGCCCCGTTCCTGGCCGAGCCATCGGTGATCGAGGCACCAGCCGGCACCCGGCCCGAGCCGCGGGCCCAACCGGGCGTGGACACCTACGCCTGGCCGCACAACGAGACGTCCACCGGGGTGATGTGCGGTGTCGCCCGCGTGGCTGGGGCGGATCCGGACGCGCTGCTGCTGGTGGACGCCACGTCCGCCGCCGGCGGGCTGCCGGTCGATGTCGCAGCGGCCGACGCCTACTACTTCGCGCCGCAGAAGTGCTTCGGCTCCGACGGCGGGTTGTGGCTCGCGCTGCTCTCCCCCGCGGCGATCGCGCGGGCGTACGAGCTGACCGGGCAGCGCTGGGTGCCGGCGTCGTTGGACCTGGCGACCGCGATCGACAACTCCCGGCTCAACCAGACCTACAACACCCCGGCGATCGCCACGCTGTTCCTGCTCGCGGAGCAGGTCGACTGGATCAGCTCCAACGGGGGCCTCGAGTGGGCTGCGCGGCGATCCGCCGACTCGGCTGCCCGGCTGTACGCGTGGGCGGAGGCAAGCACGTGCGCCCGGCCGTTCGTCACCGACCCGGCCGCCCGGTCGACGGTCGTCGCAACGCTGGACGTCGTCGCCGTCGTGAGTGCGGCCGCGGTCGCCGCGGCACTGCGGGCGCACGGAGTCGTCGATGTCGAGCCCTACCGCAAGCTGGGCCGCAACCAGCTGCGCATCGCGACCTACCCCACGATCGACCCCGCCGACATCGACGCACTGCTGGCCTGCATCGACTACGTGGTCGAACGGTTGGACTGAGCGCGTCGGGCTAGTCGCGCGTGAGCAGGACACCCAACACGGC
>DATHBP010000075.1:0-4019 GCA_035296085.1 Nocardioidaceae bacterium
GCGGCTAAGAACGTGCTGGCGGGCATCGTGAACGGCGTCGCCGCACTCCTCTTCGTGCTGTTCGGCCCCGTGGCTTGGTCAGCAGCCATCTTGCTTGCCGCTGGATCACTTGTCGGTGGCCAGGTCGGTGCACGGATCGGACGTGTGCTCCCCGACGCAGCCTTCCGCGCCGTTGTGGTGGCGGTGGGAGTGGCCGCCGTGTTCGCCCTGCTGAGGTGACGCCGTCAGGTGGAGTAGGTGCCCACCACGATCGCCCGGGCCAAAGTCTTGAACGCGAGATTGAACGAGACGACAGCGGCACTGGCATCGTCGTTGACTCCGAGCGTGGCTTCGCTTACCGCGTGCACGACGAAGTAGTAGCGGTGCGGCCGGTCGCCGGGTGGCGGTGCTGCGCCGGAGTAGTCCTTGCCGCCCGTGTCGTTGCGGCAGCAGAAGGCACCTGCCGGCAGGCGTTCGCAGCCCGCGCCGGCGGTCATGTCGGTCACGGACACCGGCAGGTCGACGACCACCCAGTGCCAAAATCCCGATGGCGTGGGAGCGTCGGGGTCGAAGCAGGTGATGACGAAGCTCTGCGTTGCCTCGGGAAAACCCGCCCAGGCCAGGTGCGGCGATCGGTTGTCGCAGGCTGCCGCTTGGGCGTCGTCGAGTCGCTCGCCGTCGGAGACGTCATCACTGCGCACGGCGAAGGCGGGCACCGGCGGGAGCAGCGAGTACGGGTCCGGCGCCAGTGGCCGCTCGAGGCTCATGGGGTCACCTAGGAGGTCAGCAGCTGCCGATCAGCCGGTCGTGACGACCGTATCGTTGCCGCCTAAGCCCGTGGCAACGCCGATGCCGAGGCGGCCATGAGCCTTGGGCTCAGGTCGTCCGCGGGCACAGCGGGGCTCCACAGGTAGCCTTGGCCGAACGAGCACTGCAGCTCGCGCAAGAGATCCAGATGTTCGACGGTCTCGATGCCCTCGGCTATGGCGGTGATCCCGAAGGCGTGGGCAAGGTCGATCACGCTGTGGACGATCGCTGTGTCGTTATGGTCGCTGCCCAGCCCGGCAACGAAGGTGCGGTCCACCTTGAGGATGTCGACAGGGAAGCGCTTCAGGTAGACCAGCGAGGAGTAGCCGGTGCCGAAGTCGTCGATGGCGACCTGCAGGCCGAGCGCCTTGAGCTCGTTGACGACCCGCAACGCCGCCTCGGCATCGTCCATCAACGCGCTCTCGGTCACTTCGAGGATCAGACTCGTCGGGTCGATGCCCGCCTCGTCGATCGCCGACCGCACTGTCTGGACGAGGCCGGCCCCCGAGGCGAGCTGGCGACCGGAGATGTTGACAGACATGTGCAGGTCTTGGGTCCCACGCACGTCCTTCCACCGAGCGGCCTGTCGGCACGCCTCGCGGATCACCCAGTCGCCGATGCCGATGATCAGGCCGCTGCGCTCGGCGAACGGGATGAACTCGTCCGGCGGTACGCGTCCGCGGGTCGGGTGCTCCCAGCGGACCAGTGCCTCGACCCCGACCGCGCTCTCCTCTTCGAGGTTGAGCACCGGCTGGTAGAACAGCCGCAGCTCACCGTCGCCGGCCGCATGGCGCAGGTCGGACAGCAGCTGCAGCCGTTCTGATGCCAACAGACGCAGTGGCTCGTCGAACATCTCGATGACGTTGGGGCCTTGGCGCTTCGCCTTGTACATCGCCTCGTCGGCATCGCGCAGTAGCGTGTCCGGGTTGGCGTCGTCGTTAACCGACGCCACCGCCACGCCTATGCTGACCGTGACATCGAGCTGCGAAGCCCCTGCAGTGAACGGCTCGGAGACAGCGGAGCGGATCCGCGAGGCCACCAAGGCGGCATCCGTGTGGTCCACCAGCCCTTCGCACATCACAACGAACTCGTCCCCGCCGATGCGGGCCACCGTGTCCTCGGGCCGGACCGTGTCGGTCAACCGTGCCGCTACGACGCGGAGAGTCTCGTCACCCACGCTGTGCCCGTAGGCGTCATTGATGTTCTTGAACCCGTCGAGGTCGCAGAACAGCAACGCCAGCAAGTCGTTCCCGGTGGCTCTGCGGTCCAGCGCGTGCTGGATGCGGTCGGTGAGCAGGGCGCGGTTCGCGAGCCCGGTCAGCGCGTCGTGCTGCGCCGAGTGCTCCATGACCGCCGCGGTCCGCCGTTCGGTGGTGAGGTCGGTCACGGTGAGGCAGGTCATGCACTCGCCGTTGACCACGAGCGACGACGCGCCGATGAGCACCGGCACCGGCTCCTGGGCGGTGGTGAGCAACATCGCCTCAGTCGAGCCGCCGGGGTTCGTGGGCTCGATCATGGCCAGCAGCCGTCCGTGGCTCGCGACAGTGAAGAGATCCAGTAGGGACTGCCCCACGACCTGCGGGCACGACGAGGCCACCAGGTCGGCGAGCGCCTGGTTGGCGTAGAGCACCACGCCGGTCGCGGATACGGTGGCGGCGCCGTCGGACATGTTCTCCACGAAGTTGCGGTAGGACCGGTCGGCGCTGGACAACGTGAAGACGCGGTCGTTGCCGGCGGCTGAGGCAACGACGACGGCGTCCACCTCGCCGCTCCGAATCGCGCGAAGGGTCTCCTCGGCGTTGGCCAGCCGCGCTCGGGCATCATCGAGCTCCAGGCGTACGCCAGCCATGGTGTTCTTGCCGGGGTGCCTATCGGCGCGGGCAACGGCCACAGCACCACGCCCAGCGGCACGCGCCATCAGCGCGGCACCACTGGCGGCGCTGGTGCCGCCTGCTTGATGTCCAGCGCAGCCAGCACCCGCAACGTGTCGGACAGGTCGCCGACGACCCGGCGCTCGGGCAGCGGTGACTCCTTGATCAACGTCGGCGCGGCGAACACGTCACGGGAGACCATCCGGCTCTGGTCGCGGAGGACGTCGACCACCTCGAGGTGGTACCGGCCCGCCAAGTGCGTCTCGCAGAATGTACGGACGTTGGTGACGGCCCGTCCCGACAGGTCGGAGGCTCCGGTAACGAACAGCGTCAGGACGTACTCACCGGGGCCGAGCTCCGCCAGCCGCTGCTCGAACTTCGCCAGCGTGGCGTCGAACTGGCCCACGGCTCACGCCTGCTTCGAAAGCAGCTGGAGCCCGAGCAGTACGCGTTCGGTGTCGGACAGGTCGCCGATGATCTTGCGCATCGGAGCCGGCAGCTCACGCACGACCGTGGGCACGGCGATGATGTCGTCGCTGCGAGCCAGTGATGGATGCTCGAGCAGGTCGACGATCTCGATCTCATAGGGTTCGGTCATCCGAGACTCGCAGAGGCTCTTGAGGTTCGCGAACGCCTCCAGCGACTTCGGTGACATGCCGGCGACGTAGAGCCGCAGGCGCATGACGTCGCTGGCAGCGTCGGGTCCCCCGTCGTCCACCCCTGGGACGATGGCTACATGGGCTACTGCAACCTCTGTCTGATTGTTGAGCGTCATCGCGGCACCGGGTTCTGGTAGAGGTCGGCGAGCGCCAGCCCATCCTCGCTGAGCACGAACTCGCGGATCTGGTGAGAGTGGGCCATCCCACGCGACTTCAGCACGTAGAGAACCCGACTGCGCCCGCCGACGTGCTCAGCCAGCTTGGCGATGATCCAGGTGTCGGTCAGCGAACCGATGTGCTGTTCGGCGTTCTCGGCGTCGTTGATGGTGTTGAGGCTCGTGAACAATGCGGTTACGCCGCGGCTCTTCAGGTAGTCCACCTGGCGCGTGAGCATCGCCGACACTTCCTCACCGCCACCGGCGTGCAGCATGTCGGAAATCGGGTCCATGACCACGACATCCGGCTCGAACTCGGAGACCAGCTGCTGCATGGTGGCGAGGTGGGCCTCCAGCCCGAGCAAGCTCGGCCGGATGCACCGGAACTGCAGAAGCCCGGCGTCGACCCAGCGGGCCAGGTCCAGCCCCACCGAGGTCATGTTGCGCAAGATCTGAGCCGATGACTCCTCGAACGCGAAGTACAGCGCGCGCTCGCCGCGCGCGCAGGCGGCGGCGCAGAACTGCGCGGCGATCGTGGACTTGCCCGT
>DATHBP010000076.1:0-3611 GCA_035296085.1 Nocardioidaceae bacterium
TCTTTGTGTGCGCGGCCGCCCTCGATGGCGCGGAGCTCCTCGAGCAGCGGCTCCGCGGCCAGCCGCTCGGCCTCGGCCCAGGCCAGGGCAACCTGATCGGAGGACTCCTGGGTCCGCCCCATGGCACGCAAGGAGCTCGCGAGCCGGGCGCGTGAGCGTGCGTGCTCGAAGACGTGCGGAAACGCGTCGAAAGCCTCCCCGGCCTCCTCCCAGGCGCCAACCAGCTCGCTGGCGCTCGGCGGATCCACGCCGGTCAGCCACCGCACCCGAGCGTGCTCGGCCGCCGCACGTGCTATCCACGCCTTGCCTTCGGGACCCCGCGGACGTCCCGAACGGGTGCCCGCCTCGGCCGTCTGGCGCACGCCGACGTAGACGTCGTCGGCCAGCGAAGCCAGCGCGGCCCGGCTCGCCGTGGGCGAGCGGGCGGCGGCGCTGCCGATCTGCCCGAGCAACAGGGCCCCGAGGCGCAGCCGTGCCTGGAACCACGGCTGCTGCCACAGCTCGCCGACGTGGCGTACGGCTTCGTCGTGCAAGCGCCGGGCGGCATCGAGGTCACCACGGTCACCGTGCAGGTCGATCCCGGCACCGGCGGCCAGGATCGCCATCATGCCGTCCCGGTCCCACCAGCGTCGTAGCGCTCCCAAACGCTCGATCGCGCCGATCTCACCGCGGCCAGCACTGACCGACAGACCGACGGCGGTGAGCATCGCCTCCGCGAAACCAGGCGGTGACTCTCCTCGCACGTCGACCATGTCGAGCGTTGCGCCCCAGTCCCCTGCGACGTGTGCGGCGATGGCAGCCATGGCACGGGCGTCCAGTCCGTACGGCGCCCACTGGCGGCCGGTTTCTGCGGCTCGGCGCGTTGCGTGCTCGTACGCCGAGCGCGCCTCTACGAGCCGTCCGAGCTCGTAGTGCAGGCCACCGAGGTGGTAGAGGCTGCGCAGCTCGACCGACAGCTGGTCAGCCGCCCGAGCCGCGGCGATGGTCTCCTCGAGCTGCCGCCGGGCGGCTTCGGGGTCGCCGGCCCGCTGCTCGAGCTGCGCCAGCGTCGTGGCCGCATCCGCAGCGACGTCAGGAAGGTGAAGCAACCGCCCCAGGTGCGCGGCTTCCCGCGCCCACCGTGCGGCCTCGTCGTCTCGGCGGAGGTCGGACTTCGCGCGGGCGTGCATGTTGACGACCCTGGCGCGAAGGGGCGTTGGCGGGTCGGCCGGCACCAAAGCGAGGGCCTGCGTGGTGAGGCTCGCCACGTTGATCCCGGCGTTGGCCTCCTCGTACAACGCTGCCCTGGCCAGCGCCAGCAGCAGGTTCGCTCGCTGCTCCGGCAGGGCGTCGACGGGCAGTCGACCAAGGGCGTCCTGCACGAGGGCCACCGCCCGGAACACGTCGCCACTGGCAGACAAGGCATCGGCGGCTCGTACGACCAGCTCGACTGTGCCAACTCCCGTCTCGGCCTCGCCGTCGCCTGGCTCGTCGCCCAGCAGCTCGAGCGCGGCCTCGTAGTGCCGGGCGGCCTCGGCGGGAGCCGCGAGCTCCATCGCCTCGTCGCCGGCCTGGATGCTCGCTCGAGTGGCTGTCGCCAGGTCATTGGCAGCCCGCGCATGCCGGGCGAGCTCCGCAGCGGTGCCCAGTGCCGCCCGCTCCGACATTGCGTGGGCGTACGCCGCATGCAGCCGCACCAGCTCCCCCGGCAGGAGGTCGTCGTACACCGCCTCTGCCAGCAGTGCGTGGCGGAAGGCGTACCCCGAGCTGCCGACGGCCACCAGCACGTTGCTTTCGACCGCCGCGCGCACCGCGCGGTCCAGTGCTGGTGGTTCCAGCTCGACGACGTGGGCGAGAAGCTCATGGGTGACCCGCCGCCCGGCAACGGAGGCGGCCCGCACCAGCTGGCGCGCCGCGTCGTCGAGCTGGTCGAGCCGCACGAGCAGCAAGGCGGCCAGGTCCTTGGGAAGCGGCCCGGCGCCCAGCTCGGTAGCTGCGACCAGCTCCTCGGTGAAGAACGCGTTGCCTTCGGCGCGGTCGAGGATTAACCGCAGCTGCCCCTCCGACAGTGGCGCCGGGTGCAGCGCTTTCACCAGCGCGCGGACGTCGGCGTCGGGCAGCGGCGCCAGCGGCTGCCGGACGATCCCCGGCAACCGCGACCAGGCAGCTACCGCGGCGCGCAGCGGATGACGACGGTGGAGGTCGTCGCTGCGGTAGGAAGCGAGCACCACGACAGGGGCGAGGTGCGTCCTGGTGATGAGGAAGCTGAGTAGGTCTCGGGTGGACTCGTCGGCCCAATGGACGTCCTCGACGACGAACAGCAGCGGCTGCTCCTCGGCCAGCTGACCCAAGGCGGCGTCCAACGCCTCGAACAGCACGGCACGATCGACACGAGGCTGACGACTCTCGGACCGCGCTTCAGTGGCAGACCAGCGGCGCGGCATCAGTTTGGTCAGCACCGGGCGCTGGGCTACGAGCGCATCCGCGGTGGCTGGGGCCTGCGCGGCCAGCCGGCCGAAGGCCTCGTTGAAGGGGAGGTACGGCAGTGCTCCTTCACCGAGATCGAGGCAGTGACCGACGAGCACGGTCCAGCCTTCGCTGACTGCCAGCTCCCCGAGCTCGGTCACCAGCCGCGTCTTGCCGACACCGGCGTCACCCGACAGCAGGACCGCGGTGGCCCGTCGCTCAGCGCTGCGCAGGCCGATGGCCTCGGCGAGCCGAGTGATGTCCGCGGAACGGCCGACGAGCGGCGCGCGACGTGGCGGCTCGAGCTGCATGGCTCCATGATGTCGTTTCGGATCTACACCCCGCGCCGGACGCGGGATGCCGCTGGTCGAACTGGATAGCAGCTTCCAAGGGGTGTGCGGGAAGTCGCTCAATGCCCCGTATCTGCATGCTCGCCTGTGTACCCCCACCGTTGCTGCCACTGCTTCATCTGGGTGATCTCGCTCTCTTGGGCGTCGATGATGTCTTGGGAGAGCGTCCTGATCTGAGGGTGCTTGGCCTGGGTTTCGGCCAGCTCGGCCATGTCGATGGCACCACGGTGGTGCTCGATCATGCTGGTGATGAAGGCGGCATCGAACTCGTCGCCGGTCTTGCCTGCCAGGTCTTCGCTCATCGCGCTCATGGTCATCTCGCTGGCACTGGCGGTGCCTTCTAGCTGTGTCGCGGCGAACGAGACGACCAGTCCTCCGAGCAGAAACCCGATGATTCCGAAAAGGAGGGCTTTGGTGTCCATAGGTCGTTCTCCTTACCTGTCGTAGTTATCGGCGGATCAGGCGCCCGATGGCGCCCACCAGCTCGTCGGCCTTCTCGTCAGTGCTGCCGTGGTCAGGGGTGTCGGCGGTCAGGCAGTGCTTGGCGTGCGAGCGGACCAGCTCTAGTGCCACTCGGTCTAGCGCTGCTTGGGCTGCGCTGATCTGGGTGAGGATGTCGATGCAGTACTTGTCGTCGTCGACCATCCGCGACACACCCCGTACCTGGCCCTCGGCCCTGGCGAGCCGGGCGAGCAGCGCCTTCTTCTGCCCGGTGTACCCGTATGTCGGCTCAGCCATGGTGGGCGTGCTCCCGCTGCTCGACACCGTCGACGTGTTCAGCGTGGTCGGTGTGGTTGGCATGGTGATACTGGTGGG
>DATHBP010000077.1:0-3558 GCA_035296085.1 Nocardioidaceae bacterium
CCGCGCTCCTCCTTCCACCACTTCGTCGTCACCTGGCCAGGCAGCTGCCGCTCGAGCTCGCGGCCGAATGCGATCGCGGCGTGGCGTACGTCGGTGAAGGTCCAACGCGGCTCGATGCGCACATAGATGTGGACCCCGCGGTTTCCGGACGTCTTGGGGTAGCCCACGTATCCCAGCTGGTCGAGCAACGCGTGCGCCTCCCCCGCCACCCTCACCGCGTCGGCGAAGTCGGTCCCCGGCTGCGGGTCCAGGTCCAAGCGCAGCTCGTCGGGGTGGTCGACATCGTCGCGGCGGACTGGCCAGGGATGGAACGTGATCGTGCCGATCTGCGCTGCCCAGGCGGCGACCGCCGGTTCGGTCGGGCATACCTCGTCGGCGGAGCGACCGGACGGAAACTCGATCCGCGCTGTCTGCACCCAGTCCGGGGCACCCTTGGGGAGGCGCTTTTGGAAGAACGCATCGCCGTGCGGGTCGCTGCGGGTCGCCTGCTTGATGTCAGGGTGTACGCCCTTGGGCCAGCGCTCCAGCGTAGTAGGTCGCTCCTCGAGCGCCCGCAGGATCGCGCCGCCGACTGCCAGGTAGTACTGCACCACGTCGAGCTTGGTCGCGGCGGGGCGCCCGGCGTGCGGTGGGTAGATCACCCGGTCGGGGTTGGAGACGCGCAGGGTGCGGCCAGCGGCGTCGATCTCGACCGCTTGCGGCGCCATGACGCCACATTAGGCTCAAGGCAACCCAAGAGGAGAACCGCCATGACTGTACGAGCCATTTGGAACGACACTGTGCTCGCGGAAAGTGACGACACGGTCGTCGTCGAGGGCAATCACTATTTCCCGCGTGCTTCGGTCAAAGCCGAGTACCTCAGCGACAGCGATACCCACACCCTTTGCGCGTGGAAGGGCACGGCTAGCTACTACAGCGTGCGGGTAGGGGACGCCAGCAACCCCGATGCGGCTTTCTACTATCCGGAACCGTCCAAGGCCGCCCGGCAGATTGACGGTCGCATCGCCTTCTGGCGCGGTGTCCAGGTTCTGGAGTCCTGAGATGTGGCGCCGTCGTACGGTGAACACCATGACCTACCCAGTGAGCAAGACCGATGACGAGTGGCGCTCGCAGCTGAGTCGCGAAGAGTACGCAGTGCTGCGCGAGGCCGGCACCGAACGACCAGGGACCGGCGAGTACGTCGATACGAAGACCGAAGGGGTTTACCGCTGCCGGGCGTGCAGCGCGGAGCTGTTCCGGTCGAGCGAGAAGTTCGACAGCCATTGCGGCTGGCCGTCGTTCTTCGCACCTCTGGCCGAGGACCGAGTTCAGTATCTCGACGACTGGTCCATCGGCGGCAAGCGCGTCGAGGTTCGCTGCGCCAACTGCGGTTCGCATCTTGGCCACGTCTTCGGGGACGGGTATGGCACTCCGACCGGCCAGCGCTACTGCATCAACTCGGTGAGCCTGACGCTCGAGCCCGCCGGCGATGCGGCGACAGCATGACCAGCGGTGTGCCGGACGACTTGGGCGACGTGGAGCTGCCCGAGGACGACGAGCTGCGCACAGACCCTGACATCGAGCTGCCCGACGACGAGTTCCCCGACGAGGTTGAGCTCGTCGACGACCCTGACGTGCTTGCGGCCCGGGAGTTCGCGCACGAGTCCGACGCCCTGGTGACCGACGAGCTGCGGCCCGAGGAGGAGGTCATCGAGTACGACCCGCCCGACGACCCCTCGACTCCCACCGACCACCAGGTCACCGTCGACGACCGCCGCCGTGGTGAGACGCTGGACGAGCGGCTCGAGCAGGAGGAGCCGGACGTCTTGACCTGACCGCCGCGTCGGCGCGAGCGCCTCCGATCGGGGCGTGGACAGCCGTCTACGGGAGGGTGGCCAGGAGATCGGCGACAGTGCGTCGCCGGCCGGTGTAGAAGGGCAACTCCTCGCGGACGTGCCGGCGGGCGGCGCTACCACGCAGGTGGCGCATCAGATCGACGATTCGGTGCAGCTCGTCGGACTCGAACGCGAGCAACCACTCGTAGTCGCCGAGCCCGAACGACGCCACGGTGTTGGCCCGTACGTCGGGGTAGTCGCGAGCCATTCGGCCGTGTTCGGCAAGCATCTCCCGCCGCTCCGCCTCCGGCAGCAGGTACCACTCGTAGGACCGGACGAACGGATAGACGCACAGATAGCCGCGGGGTTCTTCACCGGACATGAACGCCGGCATGTGTGCCTTGTTGAACTCCGCCGGCCGGTGCAGCCCGAGCTGGGACCAGACCGGCAGCAACCGCTGCCCCAGTTCGGTACGCCGCAGGCGCCCGAAGGCTTCCTGCAGGTCGTCGCTGGCCGCGGCGTGCCACCACACCATCAGGTCCGCGTCCGCCCGCAGGCCCGCCACGTCATAGGTGCCACGGACGACGACACCCTTCTCGGTCAGCTGTGCGTACATATCCGCGACCTCCGTCGCCGCCGACGCCCGTGCGTCAGGCTGGTCCCCGAAGGTGTCCTGAAGCCGGAACACCGACCACATCGTGTAGCGGATCTCGTCTGTTCCGGCCGGCGTCATGGCTGCATTCTCTCCCGAGCCGCCAAGGACCGCAGCACCGCGGCGGCTGCACGCTGGGCCGAGGCTATGCATGCGGCCACGCCGACGCCGTCGTATGCCGCGCCGCACACGGCGAGCCCGGGTTGCCTGGCGACCGCTGCACGGATGCGCGCAACCCGGTCCAGGTGACCGACGGCGTACTGCGGCAGCGAGCCACCCCAGCGGGTGACCACGGCGTCGAGGGGACGGCCGCGCACGCCGGTCGCATCTGCGAGGTCGGCAGCCGCCAGCGCGGCCAGGTCCTCGTCCTCGCGCTGCAGCTCGCCGACCTCGCCGTACCGGCCAACCGAGCAGCGCACGACGACCATGTCCCCGGCCGCGCGGCGCAGCCACGACCACTTGTTCGTCGAGTACGTGCACGCCTTGACGAGCCGGCCATCGACGGGCGGCACCAAGAACCCGGAGCCGGCGAAGGCGGCCGGGAACGCCGCCGCGTCATAGGCAAGCGTCACGACCGCCACCGACGCGTACTCGATCCCGGCCAGCTCGGCGGCCGCCGGCGGGCAGGCGGCGAGCAGGACGCGACTGGCCGCGCGTGCCGGCAGGGCGAGGACGACGGCGTCGGCTTCGAGCGCCCAGGGGTCCGGCACCGGGCCGGTCACGAGCCGCCAGCGTCCCGCCGCCAAGAGTTCCACCGATCGCAGGGTGACGCCGGTGAGCACCTCGGCGCCAGCGGCTGCGGCGACAGCGGGGGCGAGCTGGGCCACTCCACCGACCAGTCCGGCGAACACCGGGCTGTCCGAGCTCTGGTCGCGACGCACGCCAGCCGCGGCGGCCAGCAGCGAGCGACCGTCGTCGAGTGCCGGGCTCAGCTGCGGTACGACCGCGCGGAGGGACAGCTCGTCAGCGCGCCCGGCGTAGACACCCCCCAGCAGCGGCTCGACCAGCCGGTCGCGCACCTCGCTGCCGCAGCGCGCGGCAACGTATTCCCCCACCGCGACGTCTCCGGCGACCCGGCGGGTGGGCAGCGCC
>DATHBP010000078.1:0-3906 GCA_035296085.1 Nocardioidaceae bacterium
TGGGTCGACCTGAAGCGCAGGACCGAGATCGAGCCGATCGCGCTCCGCCCGCACCCGCACGAGTTCGAGCTCTACTACGACATCTAGCCCTTGCACCCGTCTGACCTGCGGTTACATCTCGCGGGGGTCGGTTTAGTCCGCAGATAGCCCGCAAGAAGTCCGCGACAGGGTGGCTCTGCGGTGCGAACCGCACGTCCGTCGAGCTTCGCAGTGATGCGGAAGTCGACAACCTCGGGTACCCCGTCGCGTATCTCGAAGCGGGCGGTCACGTCGGGCGCGCCTTTCATTCCTTCGGCTTCGAAGGTGACTGCCGGTGGCACGAACGGGTTGCCGCCCGCCACCTCGTCAAGCGGCCCCTTGCACGTTAGCCCTCCCGGCACGTCGACACGACTCAAGCCAGCCACTAGCGGGCTGATCGCCGGGACGCACACCCGTACGGCTCGTCGCAGCGCGACCTCGGGTCACCCAACATTCACCTAGACGCTGTGCTGACCAACTGACACCCATCGCTGCAGGGAGTGCCTCAAGAGCGTGGCGAGCGTGGCCCTCTTGGCACTTCACCGGCCGCAACGAGTCGAGCCAGGGTGCGCATGGAGCACTGCAAGACCCTGCACGCTCGCGCCATGTAATGGCGTCTCCCGGGTCAGGGACGGAGGGAACCTAGGGCGAGACGATCAACACCGCGAGCACGGGCAAGGGCAAGGGCAAGGGCCAGGCACACCGGCTCGCAAGGCCGCCGTCAAGCCCGCCTGCGACGCGCCCGAGCACGCGGCGCCAAGCCGTGGCGGGGCGCGGTGCTAGGTGCCTGTCCACGGAGGTTCGGGCAACCTCGCCGCGATCGCCACGCACCACGTCACCCCCTCGCCTCGGGAACTCGTCGCCCTGGGGGTGGGGGGTGACCCCAAACGGCGCACACCGCAACGGGACCGTGGGGAAGGCGGCTCGCAGTATCCGGAGCTGAAAACAGTCGAGGGGTGCAGTGACGGCGCCTGAGGGGATGCGTTCAGCCGGTGAGCAGGTGTGGGACAGCGTCGCCGAAGCCTACAACCTCGGGCCTGTCGAGGCAGTGCTCCTGCAGGAGGCATGCCGCTGCGCCGACCGATTGGAGGTGCTGGCTCCTGCGGCAGCGGCAGGCGACGTCGCAGCCATGCGCGAGGAGCGGCTAACTGCTCAAGTGCAGACGCGGATGCTTCGAGCCATGCGCCTACCTGACCCTGCAACCGGGCGCCGACCACAACGGCGCAGCGGCCCACGGGGCGTCTACCGCCTCCATTAAGACGTTCGTCACGTCCTCGGTGCTGCCGTCTCGGTGAACGTTCGGTTAGCGCACCCGGCCAGATAGCTGGACGCGCTGTTCCTGGTGCTGCTGTGCTGGATCGCCCGCATCGGCGGCGCCTGGTCCAGGCCGCTAGAGATGGCTGGGCGTTTATGGGAGCAGTAGGAGTCCGACTGCTGTCAGCGTGATCGCGAGAAGGAACGTGGGCATTGGCCGCTCCCAGAGCTTCGCGTTTGGGGGGGAGGGTCCGAGCCATTCACGGAAAGCGGCCACGGCGAACGCCGCCACGCCGACGAGCAAAAGCACCGTCGCGACGATCATCTGCATGGCCACGCATCTTTCCAGCTGCTCCCCCACATGCCCATGTTTGCGGGTCGGGTGCCGCCAGTGCTGCGCGGCGAGTCCAAGCAGGGAGTTCATCGCCACCCGCCACGGCCTTCACTTCACGAGCGAGGCACGACCGGCGCCTAGGTCGGCGCTATCGTCGCTCGGTGCCTTGGCCTTGGGACTCGTTGCGGCACGGCCCCCATCTGCGCTTGCCGGTGCGCACACGGGTACATGCGCGGGCACAGCAACCGTTCCAAGTCATTGTTGTCGCGTTCGCCGCTGCTGTGGCGGTTGGCACGCTGCTGTTGCTGCTCCCGGCGGCTAGCAGGCAAGCAGGTGGCGCGAGCTTTGTGGAGGCGTTGTTCACTGCCACCTCGGCGGTGTGCATCACCGGGCTTGTGGTGGTGGACACTGCGACCTTTTGGACCCCGTTTGGCCAGGCGGTGATTCTCGGGCTGATCCAGGCGGGCGGGTTCGGCATCCTCACCTTTGCTTCCTTACTTGGTTTGCTTGTCGCTCGCCGGCTTGGTCTACGGACACGTATCACAACGGCGACCGAAACTCACAGCATCGCGATCGGCGACGTGCGCTCCGTCGTAGTGGGCATCATTAAGATCAGCTTATTAGTCGAGGGAGTGACCGCGCTGCTAATCGCCGCGCGGTTAGCGGTTGGCTACGACGAGCCGTTGCTGCGCGCTGTCTGGTTAGGCGTTTTCCATGGCGTTTCCGCATTCAACAACGGGGGATTCGCCCTGTACAGTGACAGCTGGATCGGATTCGTGGGCGATCCTTGGATGTGCCTGCCTATAGCGGTTGCCGTTATCGCCGGCGGGTTGGGCTTCCCGGTTCTGATGCAGTTGCGCCGAGAACTCCGCGAGTTGCGCCTTTGGACGATAACCACGAGAATCGTGCTGCTGGGCACTGCGGTTCTATTGCTTGCCGGAACCGCTTTTGTGACTGCTATGGAGTGGAGCAATAATCGGACGCTAGGCACCCTCGATACTAGGGGACGGCTTCTTGCCGGGTTTTTCCACGCAGTCATGCCGCGATCGGGGGGGTTCAACAGCGTGGACGTAGGCGCGATGGATCCGGCCACCTGGCTGGGCCTTGACGTGCTCATGTTCATCGGTGGGGGACCGGCCAGCACCGCCGGCGGCATAAAAATCACAACATTCGCCGTGCTGTTCTTCATTATCTACACCGAGCTTCGGGGTGAGGGCGCTGTGAATGTGCTCGGCAAGCGGCTGCCGCGGTCAACGCACCGGCAGGCGATAACTGTCGCGCTGCTTTCCGTCGCCTTCGTCGTGATCTCTACCATCGTCGTGGTCACGATCACCGAGTTCACCCTTGACCGGGTCTTGTTCGAAGTCATCTCAGCGTTTGCCACGGTTGGGTTGTCTACCGGCATCACCGCTGACCTCCCGGCTACCGCCCAGCTGGTTCTTGTCGCTTTGATGTTCATCGGTCGGCTCGGACCTATCACCCTCGGCTCTGCGCTTGCTCTACGACAACAGACGCGACTTTATGAACTACCGAAGGAGCGACCCATCATTGGCTAGAAACCTGCGGCACCCCCGTCGCCCCGATGAAACCTCTCAACTCGCAGCCGCTGACTCGGTCGTCGTCATCGGCCTCGGAAGGTTCGGCAGCGCGCTCGCCCTTGAACTCATGGCCATCAAGACCGAAGTCCTCGGCATCGACTACAACGCGGAGATCGTCCAGTCGATGAACGGTAAACTGACGCATGTCGTGCGCGCCGACACCACCAAGGAAGAGGCGCTGCGACAACTAGACGTAACTGAGTTCGACCGCGCAGTGGTAGGCATCGGCACAGACCTGGAAGCAAGCCTGCTCACCGCATCACATCTAGTCGGCTTCGGCCTGACGAACGTCTGGGCCAAAGCCGTCAGCCAGCCACACGGACGCATCCTCGACCAACTCGGCGTGCACCACGTCATCTACCCCGAGTCCGACATGGGACGCCGCGTAGCGCACCTCGTTCGCGGGGCCATGCTCGACTACATCCAATTCGAGGACGACTCAGCAATGGTCAAGACCCTGGCCCCGGCGGAGATTAGCGGTCGGCGGCTCGGCGACACCGGAGTGCGAAGAAAATACGGAGTCACAGTGGTCGCCGTGCACCGGCGAGGCGAGCAGTTCACCTACGCCACCGCAGACACCGTGGTAGACAGCGGCGACATAATCGTCGTCTTCGGGCGCATCGCCGACGCCGAACGATTCAGCCTCCTACGCTGAGCTCAAGTCCGCTGTAGCGCACCCTCGCCCACCACCCGTTACCGTCG
>DATHBP010000079.1:0-23377 GCA_035296085.1 Nocardioidaceae bacterium
CCGCCACGCCGTCGAGGTAGCCGCGGGCGCGTTCGGTCTTCGGATAGCGCCCGACGAGCAGCCAGAACGCCTCGGTGTGCCCGGGCTCGAGCAGGTGCGCGAGCTCGTGGACGAGCACGTAGTCGAGCACCCAGCCGGGCATGTCCTGCAAGCGGGCCGACAGTCGCACGGACCCGTCGGCCGGCGTGCACGACCCCCACCGTGACCCCTGGTTGTCCACCCAGCGCACCGACCTCGGCTGGGCTCGGCCGTCCAGGTAGCGCGCGGACAGCTCCGCCGCTCGTGCCGACAGCGCCGCGTCACTGGGCTTGCGCCGGCCTTCGCTCCGGGCGAGCCGCTCGAGCATCGACGCCACCCACCGCCGTTCGTCCTCGGCGCTCATGCGGGCCGGTATGGACACCACCACCCGGTCGCCGTCCCGGAAGGCGGAAACGGTCCGGGTACGACGCGAGCTGCGGCGGACTTCGACAGCCGGTGGCAGCGGTGCGGTGCTCACTGTCGTCACGGTAGCGAGCACCACCCCCCAGCACCGGCCGCCGGATCTCGCGTCCACAGCTTCTGCTGGAGCCGCACAACCGCGTCCACAGACTTATCCACAGGGGTGGATGGAATGGCCCGCCGCCGAACGCCAGGCGGGCGCGTCGATTACCCGCTTTGCTGCCCCGTCAGGCGTACAGTCGCCGCAGAGGGGCACACCTGTCCCCAGCGCTCGACCTCGAGGCAAGGAGGCGACATGGCGGAGACGTGGAGCGGTGACTTCTACTGCGTCAAGTGCAAGGAGAAGCGGGAAGCCAGCGGAGAGGTGCGCCAAAACGACAAGGGCACGCGCATGGCCAAAGCCGTCTGCCCGGTCTGTGGCACCAACCTCAACCGCATTCTCGGCAAGGCCTGACCGAGGCCTTGGCAGCCCGCCGGCGCTGTGGATGAACTAAGCGCGCCGGCCTAGATACCTGGCAGCCTCGTCGCACCTGTGACGAGGGGGTCGGCGTGCGTCCTGTCTTGTGCCCTGGTCTGTCTGTTCTTCGGCGGGACTCCGCAAACCTGCAGATCGGCGTGGACCCTCGCCGGGCGGTCGTGGTGGAGGACTGCCCACCTGTACGCGCGGTCCTCGGGGCGCTTGACGGGGTTCGCCGCGCCGACGAGGTGGTCGACGCGGCGGCAAGCACAGGGATCGACCGTCGCGCTGCGATAGCTACGTTGCGCGCCCTGACGCAGTGGGGCGTCCTCGCCGACGCCGACGAGCTGGTCAGCTGCGCCGGACCAAGCGACTCCGCCCACGCTTTCCAGACGCAGCCCGACCTCAGCGCTCTAAGCCTGCTGGTCGCCGCGCCCGGGTCGAGCGGCGCCGGTCGGCTGGGTGCGCTGAGTAGCCGCCGACGGCGCGCCTGCGTGGCTATCCACGGACTCGCCGGCGTCGGCGGTGTGGCGGCCCGCTTGCTCGGTGCAGCAGGGATCGGCCAGCTGCTTCTCTCCGACGACCCGCGACGTGCTGCTGTGTGCGCCCAGCTGCGCCGCGACGCACCGTGGACGGCGACAGCCGACCTCACCGCGGACAGCTTCCCCGATGTCATGCTGCTGGCCCCCTACTCGGGCAGCGTCGCCTGTGAAGCCGATCGCGAGCTCGCCGCCGGCCTCATGCGCGGCGGCGTGGCGCACTGTGTGGCGCTGGTGCGGGAGACAACCGGGGTGCTCGGGCCGTTCGTGCTGCCCGGGATCACCCCGTGCCTGCGCTGCCTGGACCTCACCCGAGCCGAGGCCGACCCGGCTTGGCCGGCCCTGCTGGCGCAGCTGGTCGCCGCCGGCCGTTCCGCGCCCCCCAGCGCACCGGCTGCCGATAGCACCCTGACTGCGCTCATCGGCGCTTGGGCGACCGCTGAGCTGCTCGCCTACATCTCCGGGCTGGCGACCGCCACCACCGGGGCAACGGTGGAGATCCCGCTGACGCATCCCGTTCCCGAGCGCCGCGAGTGGGCAGTGCACCCCGGCTGCGGGTGCGGATGGCATCGAGCCGCCACAATGGCTGGGTGACTGACCTTCCCCGGCGGGCTGTGTCCCGCACCGCCCGCATGGCGAGCCTTCCGCTCGGCTTCGCCGGGCGGGCAACGATCGGGCTCGGCAAGCGCCTCGGTGGCGCGTCCGCGGAGGCCGTCACCACCGATCTGCAGCAGCAGACCGCCGAACAGCTGTTCCGGGTGCTCGGGGAGCTCAAGGGCGGCGCGATGAAGTTCGGACAGACGATGTCGATCCTCGAGGCCGCATTACCGGAGGAGATGGCCGCGCCCTTTCGCGCGACGCTCACCCAGCTGCAGGACGCCGCACCGCCGATGTCGTCGACGACGGTGCACAGTGTGCTCGCGTCCCAGTTCGGTGCCCGCTGGCGGCGACGGTTCCTCTCCTTTGACGACGACCCGGCGGCGGCGGCCTCGATCGGACAAGTCCACCGAGCCGTTTGGCACGACGGGCGCGCCGTCGCGGTGAAGGTGCAGTACCCCGGTGCCGAGGAGGCACTGCGCGCCGACCTGCGCCAGATCGGGCGAGCCGCTCGCCTGTTCGGGAGTTGGGTGCCTGGCATCGACATCAAGCCACTCGTCCAGGAGCTCCAGGAGAGAGTTGCCGAGGAGCTCGACTACGACCTCGAGGCGCAGTCTCAGCGAACCTTCTCCGAGGCGTTCGCCGAGGACCGCGACATCGTGGTGCCAGGGGTCGTCGACAACACGCGCACCGTACTCGTCAGCGAATGGCTCGACAGCCGGTCTTCCCTCGCGAGGCTCATCGCCGAGGGCAGCCAGGAAGACCGCGACCACTATGGCCAGCTGTATGTGCGGTTCTTGTTCTCCGGGCCAGCGCGCTGCGGACTCCTGCACGCTGACCCGCACCCGGGCAACTACCGGATCCTTGCTGACCGGCGCCTCGGCGTCGTCGACTACGGCGCCGTAGCCCGCCTGCCCGGCGCCAGCCTGCCCCCGTCACTTGGTCGGCTGCTGCGGATCGCGATGTCCGACGACTACGACGCTGTCGTGGACCAGCTGCGCGTCGAGGGCTTCCTCAAGCCGTCCATCCAGGTCGACCCCCAGCAGCTGCGCGACTATTTCGGGCCGTTCATCGAGCCGGCCAGCACGGACCGGTTCAAGTTCACGCGCGCCTGGATGCGCGAGCAGTTCTCCCGGGTTGGCGATCCACGGGAGCCGGGCTACACCTTGACGTTAAAGCTCAACCTGCCTCCGTCGTATCTGCTCATCCACCGGGTGTGGCTCGGCGGCATCGGCGTGCTGAGCCAGCTGGAGGCAGAGGCGTCGTTCCGGGATCTGCTGGTCGAGTGGCTGCCCGGCTTCGCCGAGCCGGCCTGAGGCCACTCGTTCGGCACCGCGCAGCCCGCAAACGCCGGAAGGAGGGCGGCCGAGGCCACCCTCCTTCGCGACGTACCACTCCGACGTGGTGCCGGGCAGCCTCAGCTGCGGACGGCGCCACGGACACGCCGTACCCGGCGGCTGCGCTCGGCTTGGCGGTTTCGCCGCGCCACGCGCGCTAGCTGCCGCGACTGCTGGGATCGGCGCGCCCCGTCGAGGCGCGCCCGCATATGCGCGCGCGCCACCTCTTCGTGCATGGGATGCATGGCAATGACTCCTTTGATGTGTCGTTTGTGGGGTCTGACCCGCGCGTACGGCACGGGCGGGTCATGCGGGTGGTGCCTGTGCGGACCGAGTGGTGCGCTCAGGCGGCCACGTCGCACTTGCGCGGTCGGCCGCGCGGGCGCTTGCGGGGGACAACGACGCCGGCCAAGACCAGCTCGCCACCCCAGACACCCCACGGCTCGCGGCGCTCGAGGGCACCGGCCAGACATGCCACTCGCATCGGGCAGGTCTGGCACAGCGCTTTCGCGCGCTCGACGTCGGCCGGTGACTCGGCGAAGAACAGCTCCGGGTCGTTCGACCGGCACGGCAGCAACGTGGGATCGATCGGGTTGCTTCCCGTGCGGCCATAGGCCTCGAGGACGCTGGTGCTCATCAGTCACCTCCTTGGACTTCGTGGGGCGGGACAACGAAAAGGCCGCGGATCCCGAGTTCGGGGTCCGCGGCCTGGAAGTGCCGGTCAGAGATGAGTCAGACCGGGGGACTCCAGGCGCACGAACTCGGGGTGGTGCCCTTGTCCGCAGCGGTGCCGGCGGACCCGTTCCGCACGGCGGCGGTGGGCAGACCGGTGCCACGGAAGCGGGCATCCTCGATGTGGCCGGACACGGCGATGCCGGACGCTGGGGCGTAGTCGGTGCCTGCGGGCGGGCACGGACGCGCAACAGCCGTCGGCTGCGTCGTGATCCTTGTGGTGGTCATCGCAAGGCACCTCCTCTCGCTTGGGTCCGACTGCAACAACATCAGTTGCTCAACGAGAGGGTACGGGAGGACCGGTGATCGCCGCAAACGTATTTAATCGGCCGGTCGGTCCAGACGCGGGCAGGACCGACGTTTCGCGGCGTCGTCAGCCGTCACCGGCTTGACACATGGCCAGTACGTCCGCGCCGTACTTCGCCGCCTTGACTGTGCCGATGCCGGGGATCCGAACGAGTGCCGCGGCGTCGGCGGGGCGTACTTCCGCCAACGCGGCAAGCGTCGCATCGGTGAATACACAAAACGCCGGCAGGTGCTCTGCGCCGGCCTGGACGAGCCGCCATGCGCGGAGCCGTTCGAAGAGCGCCTCGTCGTAGGTCCCCGGGCAGCCCGCGCAGCGCCCGAGCTTGCGCTCCGCGGCCGCGGCGAGCGGTCGCGAGCAGACGCGGCAACGGGCGACGTCGCTAGGGCGGCGCCGGCCAGACGCACCGCCGCGGCCGGCCGCCGACCCGCCGGTGGCCGGGTCCGCTGGCCGCAGCCCGTCCAGAAACCTCGACGGTTGCCGGCTCGCGCGTCCCCCCGGCGCGCGCGCTCGGGACCAGGAGACCGACAGCCGCGAGCGGGCCCGGGTGATTCCGACATACAGCAACCGGCGCTCCTCGGCGATCGCCGCCGTCGTGTCGGCATAGACGAGCGGCACGGTGCCGTCCTGCACTCCGGCGACAAAGACCGCCTCCCACTCCAGACCCTTGGCGGCATGCAGCGTGGCCAAGGTGACGCCCTCCGCCACCGGTGCGTGCTGGACGGCGCTGCGCCGGTCGACCTCAGCGACGAAGGCCGACAACCCGGCGTCAGGCTGGGCCGCGCTGAGCTCCTCGGCCAGGCTCAGTAGCGCCTGCAGCGACTCCCATCGCGAGCGGACCGCTCCGGCTCCCTGCGGCGGCGTCGCGCTCCAGCCCATGCCGGACAGCACGGCCGTCAGCTCCGAGACCAGCCCGCCGACTCCGTCGTCGTGGCCGCGAGCGGCGCCGCGTACGAGGGTCACGGCTTGGCGCACCTCTGGCCGTTCGAAGAACCGCTCCACGCCCCGCACGACGTAGGGCAGACCCCGGGCGCTGAGCGCGTCCTCGAAAACCTCGGACTGGGCATTGATGCGAAACAGGACGGCGATCTCCGACAGCGCCAAGTCCTGCTCGCGCAGGGTGGCGATCTCGGCGGCGATGGCGCTTGCCTCTGCGACCTCGTCGGGATGCTCGGTGTAGCGGACCGGCTGGCCGCTCCCCCGCTGGGCACGCAGCGTGAGTGGGGTCTGCGGGGCGCCGGCGGGCGGAGTGCCGGCACGCTGCTGCGCGGCGAGCAGCAGCTGGTTGGCCGCAGCGACGACCTCGGGTGTCGAGCGGTAGTTGCGGATCAGCGAGACGACCTGCGCGCGCGGGTAGCGGCGCGCGAAGCCGAGCAGGTGGTCGGCCGTTGCGCCGGCGAAGGAGTAGATCGTCTGCGCCGCGTCGCCCACGACGCAGACGTCGTCACGGTCACCGAGCCACAGATCGAGCAGCCGCTGCTGTATCGGGCTGACGTCCTGGAACTCGTCGACGACGAACCAGCGGTACTGCCGGCGCACCTCGGCGGCGACATGGTCATCCTCCGCCAGCACCGCAGCGGCGCACAGCAGCACGTCCTCCATGTCGATCCAGCCCAGCTCGCGCTTGACGTCCTCATAGGTGGAGTAGGCGCGGCCGGTGGTGGCGGCGTCGAGGTTCGCGACGGCACGACCGGCTCGCTCGGCGGCGGCCGCGTAGCCATCGGGACGTACGTTGCACACCTTCGCCCATTCGATCTCGCCGGCGAGGTCGCGCAGCATCGCCTTGTCGCCGGGCAGCCGCGACCGGCTGGCGACGCGCCGCAGCAGGTCGAGCTTGGACGCGGTAAGCCTCGGCAGCTCGCCGCCGAAGACCCGTGGCCAGAAGTAGCGCGCCTGCCGCAGGGCGGCCGAGTGGAACGTGCGGGCCTGCACACCACCCGCCCCCAGCGACCCCAGTCTGGAGCGCATCTCCCCAGCGGCCCGCGTGGTGAACGTGACGGCGAGCACCTCGGCCGGGGAGTAGACCCCGCTGTGCACGCCGTAGGCGATGCGGTGGGTGACGGCGCGTGTCTTGCCGGTGCCGGCCCCGGCGAGCACGCACACCGGGCCCTCGAGCGCGAGTGCCACCTGGCGCTGCTCGGGGTCGAGGTCGGCCAGCACGGCGTCGGCCGCGGCCGACCCGGCCAGCACTGTCATGCCATCTCCTCGGCACCGCTAGGCGACCGGGAAGATTCCCTGCGGCCGCGACGTTGCGTCGAGTGCCACCCTAGTAGCGAGGAAGGACATCGATGGGCGCGTCGCCGTTCACCATGTACTCGACCCCTTGGTGCGGCTACTGCCACCGGCTGAAGTCCCAGCTGCAGCGGGCCGGCCTCGAGTTCGAGGAGGTCGACATCACCGAGGAACCCGCGGCTGCCGCGATGGTCGAACGCGTCAACGGCGGCAACCAGACGGTCCCCACCCTGATCTTCGCCGACGGCTCAGCACTGACGAATCCATCGCTCGCGCAGGTGCAGTCTCAGCTCGGCTGAGCAGAAGCGGCGGGTTCGGGGAGCTCGGCGCCGTACCAGCTCTCGATCAGCGCCCGCGCGATCGACACCCGGCCGGACAGACCCAGAGCGCCGCTGGCCACCCCGGCACGGACTTCGTCGCGGGTGAACCATCGCGCCTCGCTGATCTCTGCACCGTCCACCTGGATGTCCGTCGTGAGTGCGGTGGCGAGGTAGCCGAGCATCAAGCTGGACGGGAACGGCCACGGCTGGCTGCCGACGTAGCGCACGGCTCCCACCCGGACGCCGACCTCCTCGGCCACCTCGCGGACGACCGCCCGCTCAGGTGTCTCCCCAGGCTCGACGAAGCCGGCGAGCGTGGAGAACCGGCCCGGTAGCCAGGACGGCCCCCGACCCAGGAGGCAGCGGTCGGTGGCGTCCGTGACGAGCATGATCACGGCCGGATCGCTGCGCGGGAAGTGCAGAGCGGAGCAGCTCGGACAGCGCCGTGACTGGCCGGCCTGCGCGATCTCCGTGCGGGCGCCGCATCGGGCGCAGTGCGGGTGTCCGGCGTGCCAGGTGGCCAGCGCGACCGCATGCACGAGCAGTCCGGCGTCGCGGGCATCGAGCACCGGGCCGACCTCGCGGAGCCCGGCCGCGGTGCAAGCCACCGGCAACCGGGTCGGCAGCTCGCCCACCATGGCCGCGAAGTAGGCACAGCCGTCGACAACCCCGAGCAGCAGCCTCTCGACACCATCGGCGTGCTCCGGTGGGACGAGGACCAGCGCGTCGCGTGACTCGTTGACGAGGGTTCGCCCTTCGGCCACCAGCAGCACTCGAGTCGAGGGGTCTTGCCAGGCTTTCGCGAGCCACTCCTCGTCGCCGCGGACCGCTGCGGCTCGGTCGTGGCTGGCGCGGGCAAGGGGCAGCTCCCCGAGCTCGGCGCTGGTCACCAGCCGACTGTACGGGCGGCGCCGGCGTCAGACTCCCGCCAGCATCCCCTCGAGCTCTAGCCGGCCGGGCAGGTGCGCCGGTCGGTCGACGACACCCGTGCGCACGTAGTAGAACGCCGCTGCAACCGACTCGAGCGGCACGCCGGCGAGCTCGGCCCACGCCAGGCGGTAGACAGCAAGCTGAAGTGGGTCTGCCGACGTGCGGTGGCTCGTCTTCCAGTCGAGCACCTCCCACCCGCCTTCGGTGCGGTAGACCGCGTCGATCCGCCCACGAACTACCTGCCCCGCCAATACCAAGGAGAACGGTGCCTCGACGCGGTGCGGGCGCCGATCGCCATAGGGCCCGGCGCGAAACGCGTCGGTCAGCATCCGCAGCTCCGCGTCGCCGGCGATGCCGACGTCTGCCGCGCCGGGGATCTCGTCGACCTCGAGCAGACGCTGCTGACCAGCATGGGTCTCGACCCACGTGTGAAACCGGGAGCCGATGCGGGCGGCCGGCGAGGGCTGGCGGGGCATGGGACGGGCCAGGTCGGCAGCGAGGTGCTGGGGGCCGGAGCGCAGCTGCAGGAGCCGAGTCGTCGACAAGGCCGTCGGCAGCGGCACCTCGGTGACGCCGTCGCCGTCTCGATGCAGACCGTCGACGAGCTGAGCCAGCTCGAGATCCCACTGGTTCACCAGAGAGCGCTCCGCGGGTGTGAGTGATGCATCGACCGGACTCCCGGCGACCGGTCGGTGGGCAGCCAGCGCAACAGTGTCGGCGCGTGCTCTCTCGACCAGCTCGGCGGCCGCGGCCAGGTCCTGCGCAGCGGATGGGTCGGGTGGCACCGGCCAGGCGAACTCCCGGGTCTGGTCCAGGGCGGGATTGCTGCCAGCAGCCGGCGCGTCCACCCAGCAGGCGAGCGCACGGCTGCCCCCAGGCAGCCCGGCCGCCAGCTGGCGCAGGTAGTCCGACGGCCCTCGAGGCCGCGTCTGGGTAGGTCCCCACCAGTGCCCGCTGGCGACCAGGAGCCGGCGCGCGCGGGTCAGTGCGACGTAGCCGAGTCGTCGCTCCTCGCGGAGTTCGCACTCGCGAGCTTGGGCCTGGAAGGCGTCGAGACCCGGACCCGACCAGGCAGGCACCGACGGCAGTGTCGCCGCGTCACCGCGGAGCGGCCCGGGTAGCTCCTTCGCCGCAGACACCCAGCGCGCCCGCCCGCGCCCACTCGGGAAGACCCCTTCGGCGAGCATGGGCAGGAACACGACGTCCCACTCGAGGCCCTTGGCTTTGTGCACCGTCAACAGCTTCACCGAGTCGGTTTCGCTCGGACTGGCCACCGCTAGGCCGTCGGCGTAGTCGTCCTCCGCGGCCAGGTAGGCCAGCAACCCGCCGAGCGATGCGTCGTTCCCCGTGCCGGCGAAGGACTGCACGGCCTCGACGAACGCGTCCAGGTTGTCGTCGCCGGACCGGCTCGAGTGGGCTGCGGCCAGACCCAGCTCGATGTCGAGACCGATGGAGGTGACGACGCGGCGTACGAGGTCGACGAGTGGCTCGTGGACGCAGCCGCGCAGCGCGCGCAGCTCAGCGCTCAGCTGCGCGAAGCGCTCACGCGCTTGCTCCGAATAGGCCAGCCCGCCCGGGCTCTCCACGGCATCGGTGAGGCAGGCCATCTCGACCGGGTCTGTGCCGGTCACCGCGTGCTGCAACCCAGCGCTGCCGTTGGTGCTCCCCCGCCCCGGCCGGTCGGCCAACGATCGTGCTCGCCGCCCGAGGAGCGCGAGGTCGCGCGGGCCGATGCGCCACCGCGGGCCGGTCAGCACGCGCAGCAGCGCCGCGTTGGCGTTGACGTCGTGCAGTACCTCCAGCACCGCGACGACCTCGGTCACCTCCGGTGTTGCCAGCAGTCCGCCGAGCCCTACGACTTCCACCGGAATGCCCCGCGCGTCCAGCCCGCCGCGTAACGCGGCGGCGTCGGCGTTGTCGTGGGTGAGGATCCCGATGTCACACCAGCGCAGCCCGGGTGTCTCCGCGTGCACGCGAGCGACTTCGCCAGCGACCCAGGTGATCTCGTCGGCGTAGGTCTCGTGCAGCGCAACCTGGACACCGCTCGACGCTGCCGACGGCGGACAACGAAGCGGCTCGACGCCGGTATGCACGGCGTAGAGCGGTGCGGCATGGGCGTTGGCGGCATCGAGGATCACCGCCCCGCTGCGTCGGTTGACGCTCAGCGCGTAGCGGCGAGCCGGCTCCCCCGCGGCAGTCGGGAAGTGGTCGGGAAAGTCCTCGAGGTTGGCCACGGACGCTCCGCGCCAGCCGTAGATCGCCTGGCACGGGTCCCCTACGGCCATCACCGGGTGCCCGCGACCCGAGGCCGCTTCGGCGCCGGAGAACAGGCCGGAGAGCATCCGGCGCTGTGCGATCGAGGTGTCTTGGTACTCGTCGAGCAGGACCACCCGGAAGTGCTCCCGCTCGGCGGCACCGGCGGCCGGGCAGAGCTCACCGATCCGAGCGCCGAGCGCCATCTGGTCGGCGAAGTCGACCACACCGCCTTCCGACTTGCGCCTGCGATAGGCCTCCACCAGGCACAGCAGCTCGTCGCGCTTCTCGGTGGTCGTGCGTACTTGCACCAAACGTTTGGTCGGCGCGGGTGAGGGCAGCTGACTTCGCAGCCTGTCGTGGAAGGCGCGGAGGTCGGCTGCCTCGACGAGGTGCTCCGACATCTGCTCGTCCAGCGCAAGCACATCGGTTACCAAGGTCGGCAGATGGGTGGAGAGGTGCTGGTAGGGCCCGGAAGCGGCCCGCACGGTCTCCGTGGCCAGCTGGAAGCGGGAGGCGTCGGCGAGCAGCCGGAGGTCGGGCTCGATGCCGAGCCGGAGTGCGTGCTCGGTGACCAACCGGCCGGCGAACGCGTGGTAGGTGGAGATCGTGGGCTCACCGAGCTCCGAGGGCGAAGGGGCTAGACCGTACGGATGGCGTCCGGAGTTCAACGACGCCAGTGCCGCCCGCACCCGGGCTGCCAGCTCGGTGGCTGCCTTGTTGGTGAACGTCAGGCCGAGCACCTGCTCGGGACGGATCTGCCCGGTAGCGACCAGCCACACGACGCGGGCGGCCATCACGGTCGTCTTGCCGGACCCAGCACCGGCGACGACCACCGCCGGCTCCAGCGGCGCCGTGATCGCGCGCAGCTGCTGGTCGCTGAACGCGACGCCGAGCAACCGGCTGATGTCGACATCAGCGGTCATGGATGTCCTCCCCCGAGGTGCGGTGCGGGTGCGTGCTGGGCAGGGCACAGCGCGACGAAGTCGCAGGTGCGACAGCCGGGTGACGGCCGGGCCGGGAAGTGCTCCGCGCGGACGGTCGCTACGGCTTGCGCAAGCTGCAGCTCTGCTCGCGTACGGCCCTCCGCGTCAGCCGCGGCCGAGAGGGCGGCCTGGCGCTGCACCGTCGGCAAGCCGCTCCGGTCGTGACGCAGCGCTACCAGCTCAGCGCCCGTCGGTCCCACTCCCGGTCCCGTGTAGTCAGCCACAGCACCGTTGGCGACCGCCAGCTGGTAGATGCCCAGCTGGGGATGCTCGCGAAGCTGGGTTGAGGGCGTCAGGCTCTTGCCGGTCTTCAGGTCGACGACGATGACTCCGCCGTCGTCGTCCAGCTCCACCCGGTCCATAGCACCGGTCAGCACCGCACGGTCGGAGTCGACCGGCACCTCCACGCGGAACGCGACCTCGGTGCCGAGCAGACGCCGACCGGGCCGGCTCCCGTGCCAGGCTACGAAGCGGTCGAGTGCGGCGCGCAGCTCGAGCCGCTCGCGCTCCGCTATCCACGGTGCCTCGAACCGTAACCCCGCCCACACTCGCGCCGCCTTGCGGTCCATGGCCGCGGCCTCGGGTGGGCTCTCGCCTCGCCCGGCCTCGTCGGCCAGGGCGTGCACGATGCTGCCCAACCCGGCTGCAGAGGTGCTGGGTGTCTCACCCGCGGCCTCGCTGGCCAGGAACCAGCGCAGCGGGCAGCCGATGAGCCCCGCCACGGCGCTGCCGGACAGCTGCACCGGGGCCGCGGCGGGCCTGATCGGCTCGGGCGCCATGGTGGTCTGGCGCAGCCCCCACCAGGTCTTCGGGTCGGCATGCGGCGCCAGCGCCACCCCCGTTTCGTCCCGCTCGCCCGCCAGCGCGGCGAGCCGGTAGGCGGCGGCGCTGCGCAGCGCGGGCGAGCCGGCCGGATCGGTGCAGACACGCCGGAGCTCGGTGACCAACGCCGGCAGGGTGAGCGGTCGTGCCGGTCGGCGGGTCATCGCGTCGACCGGGACTCCGAGCTCGTACACGAAGCGCGACGGCTGGTCACCGTCGGGCTGCGGGGAGGCGACAGCGGTGACGACGAGGCGCTCCCGAGCACGGGTGACGGCGACGTAGAACAGCCGGCGTTCCTCGGCCAACAGCGCAGCACTCGAAGCCGGGCACGCCAGGCCGTCAGCGGAGAGCCGGTCGGCGTCGAGCAGCGTGCCGCGGCGCCGAAGGTCTGGCCAGCTGCCTTCCTGGACTCCGGCCACGACGACGAGCCTCCACTCCAGCCCCTTTGCGCGGTGGGCCGTGAGGAGACGCACAGCGTCCGGACGGGAGCGGTGCTCCGCCAGACCGTTGGCCGGGACGAGCTGACCGCTGACCTGCTCGAGAAAGTTGCGCACTCCGCTGTGGCCGGACCGCTGCTCAGCCCGAGACGCGGTCTCGAACAACGCGCAGACGGCATCCAGGTCAGCGGCTGCCGCGCTCGGCGCCTGCCCTCGGCGATTCGACGCTGCCCGAAGGCGCCACGGCCAACCCGAGCCGGACCACAGCGTCCACAGCACGTCTTCGGCTGTTGCGCCGTCGGCGACCTGCGCTCTCCCGCGCGCCAGCAGCTGTGCCAGCCGGTGAGCGCGTCTGGCGCTGTAGCCGCGCTGTCTGGCGAGCACGCGTGGGTCGGCGAGCGCGGAGGCCACCAGCTCCCCCGATGACCGGAGGGGCTCCTCTGACTCCGCGCCGATCGCATCTCGCTCCGCGCGCCGTAGGTCTTTCGCGAGGCGCCGGACGTCGGCGGCGTCGAGGCCGCCGAGCGGGGAGCTCAGCAGCTCAGCCGCGACCTCGGGGGTGAGGAGGCGTGGATCTGCGCTCAGCCGTAGGGCGAGCAGCAGCACCCGCACAGCCGGTTGCTGACCCAGCGGGCTCTCGTCACTGGCCACCTCGACCGGGATGCCCACCGACTGCAGACCGCGTCGCAGGGCTGGAAGTGTCGTGACACCGTTGCGGACGAGCACCGCCATCTCCGACCACTCGATGCCGTGTTCGAGCCGGGCCCGGCGCAGCACATCGGCGATGTGAGCGCTCTGGGCACCCTCGGAGGGCGCCGTCCACGCCTGGACGACACCCGGGCCGTAGGGACAGCCCTCGCTGCGCAGGTCGCGGAACGCAGCGAAGTCGGTGGCGGTCAGGACGCCGGGCACGCCGAGCCCCGCAGCGACCCTGCGTGAGGCAGCGAGCAGCTCCGAACCGAACCGCCGCGTCACACGCAGCCCCGCTACGGGTGCCGGTGCACCCGCAGACGTAGGGAACTCGTCTGGAAACCGCAGCATGCCGCGCGCGTCGGCACCACGGAACGCATAGATGGACTGGTCGGGGTCGCCGACCGCAACCAGGTCGCGACCGCCCCCGGCGATCGCCTGGAGCAGCCGCACCTGTCCACGGTCGCTGTCTTGGTACTCGTCGACGAAGACCGCGGCGAACTGACCGCGCAGATCGGTGCGGACGTCCGGACGCTCGGCGAGCACGGCGGCGCGATGGATCAGCTCGCCGTAGTCGAGCACGCCTTCGGCGTCCAGGACGTCGAGGTACTCGTCGAAGAACGCGCCGACGGCCGCCCACTCCGCCCGCCCGGCCTCCGTCCCGGCTCGTACGACGTCGGCGGGCTCGAGACCGAGCTGGCGCGCTCGCGCCAGCACCAGCCGGACCTCTTCGGCGAGCCCCCGCGTCCGCAGGGCGGCGCGCAGGCTCGGCGGCCACTGCACGCGACTCGAGTCTCGGCTGCCGCTGAGCAGCTCGCGGAGCGCGACGTCCTGTTCGGCGGCCGAGAGCACCCGTAGCGGCGGGCTCAGATCGTCAGTCGACTCGTAGCGACGCAGGAGTGCGAAGCAGAAGGCGTGGAACGTCGAGCTGAGCGGCGTCGCGGTCGTGCGGCCGAGCCGGGCAGTGACGCGGTCACGCAGCTCCTCGGCCGCCTTGCGGCTGAACGTGAGCAGCAGCACCTGGTCGGGCTGCAGTCCGCGCCGCTCTATGCGCTCGACGACCGCCTCGACCAGCGTGGTGGTCTTGCCCGTTCCTGGCCCGGCGAGGACGAGCAGCGGCCCGCCGGCGAAGTCGACGACCGCTTGTTGGCTCTCGTCGAGCTCGGGCGCCGACTCGCGGTGTGCTCGGACGAGTCGGTAGCGGGTCGAGGACATGGCAGCACTTGACCAGAGCCCTCCGACAGTCTGCGGCGCTGCTCACCAGTCGAGCCGCTGTCGGGCGGTCTTCGGTTCGGGCAGCGGCGGGGGCTCCTCGGGCCACCAGTGCGCCTCGGCCATGTCGACGCGCACAGTTGCATCGCGCGTACGGCACAGCGGTGTCGACTCCTGCCGCAGGAGCGACCCTGCCTCGCCTTCGTGGCCGGTCGGTGGCGACCCGTCGGAGCGGACGACGCGCCACCAGGGCACCGGGCCGCCGTACCGCGCGAGCACCCGCCCGACCTGTCGCGGCCCGCCGGCGCCGACCGCATCGGCTATGGCGCCGTAGCTCATCACCCGCCCGTGCGGGATCGACTCCACGATGCTGAGCACGCGCTCGACGTACTCGTCGGCGTCCATCGCGACAGACTGCCGCCCGGTGCCGCGGGTCAGTAGGCCGGCTGGCTCGGGTCGATCTGGGTGACCCACGCCGACACACCGCCGGCGACGTGGACGGCGTTGGCGAAGCCGGCGCCCTTGGCCATGGCCAGCACCTCCGCCGAGCGCGCCCCTACCTTGCAGTAGAAGACCGCCTGCTTGTCGCCAGGCAGTGCGCTGAGCGCCTCGCCGGTCTGGAAGTCGCCCTTCGGGATCAGAACCGATCCGGGAATCGCGTTGATCTCGCGCTCGCCGCTCTCGCGTACGTCGACCAGGAGGAAGTCCCGTTCGCCGCGCTCGCGAGCAGCGAGCCACTCCTCGAGCTGGCGGACCGAGATCGTGGAGTCGACGACCGCCTCGGCGGCCTCCGATGTGATCGCACCGCAGAACGCCTCGTAGTCGATGAGCTCGGTGACGCTGGGGTTCTTGCCGCAGATCGCGCACTCGGGGTCTTTGCGCACCTTGAGCTGCCGCCACGACATCTCCAGAGCGTCGTACATCATCAGTCGGCCGAGCAGCGGCTCGCCGATGCCGGTGAGCAGCTTGATGGCTTCGGTGACCTGCACCGACCCGATCGAGGCACACAGCACGCCGAGCACTCCGCCCTCGGCGCAGGAGGGCACCATCCCCGGCGGCGGCGGCTCGGGGTAGAGGCAGCGATAGCACGGCCCGTGCTCGGCCCAGAACACGCTTGCCTGCCCGTCGAAACGAAAGATCGACCCCCACACGTACGGCTTGCCGAGCAGCACGCAGGCGTCGTTGACGAGGTAGCGAGTGGCGAAGTTGTCGGTGCCGTCGATGATGAGGTCGTACGGCGCCAGCACCTCCAGCGCGTTGCTGGAGTCGAGCCGCTCGTCGTGGATGATCACCTCGACGAGCGGGTTCACCTCGGCGATCGACTCTTGCGCGGAGACCGCCTTGGGCTTACCGATGTCGCGCTGACCGTGGATGACCTGGCGCTGCAGGTTGGACTCATCGACTGTGTCGAAGTCGACGACTCCGAGGGTGCCGACACCGGCGGCCGCGAGATACAGCAGTGCCGGGCTGCCGAGTCCACCCGCGCCGATGACCAGCACCCGGGCGTTCTTCAGCCGTCGCTGACCGGCCATGCCGACCTCGGGGATGATCAGATGCCGCGAGTACCGGCGTACCTCGTCGATGCTCAGCTTCGCGGCGGGCTCGACCAGCGGGGGCAGTGCCATGTGCAGTCCTTTGTATGCAGGGGGTTCGCCACTGGTGAACCGATGCGCGGCCTGGCTCATTCCTCGCCCGGAGCTCCCGCCTCGCTAGGTTCTGCTCATGGCCGGGGCGAAAGTGCTCGTTGACATCGACGGCCGGTCGCTGAGCCTGAGCAACCTCGACAAGGTGCTGTACCCGGCAGCCGGCTTCACCAAAGGCGAGGTGATCGACTACTACGCCGCGGTGGCCGGGCCGCTGCTCGCCCACCTCGCCGACCGTCCGCTGACGCGCAAGCGCTGGCCCGATGGGGTCGACGGCGAGGCGTTCTTCGAGAAGAACCGGCCGCGGGGTACGCCCGATTGGGTGCACACGGTCCACATCGCCGAGCATGGCGACGACGGCGTGACCTACGTCGTAGCCGACGACCTGCCCACGTTGGTGTGGCTGGCCAACCTGGCCGCTATCGAGCTCCACGTCCCCCAGTGGACGGTCGGTCCCCGCGGTGGTATCCGAGACCCCGACCTGCTCGTCTTCGACCTGGACCCGGGCGCTCCGGCGACGATCGTCGAGTGCTGTCGCGTGGCGTGCTGGCTGCGTGAGCGGCTGGCCGCGGACGGTCTCACGGCGTGGGCGAAGACGTCCGGCTCGAAGGGGGCGCAGCTGTACGTGCCGCTGCGGCGTACGCCGGCAACAGCGACGTCGGCGTACGCCAAGCAGCTGGCCGAGGAGCTCAGTGCGGCGCATCAGGATCTGGTGGTTGCTCGCATGGCGAAGCAGGAGCGCGGCGGCAAGGTGTTCATCGACTGGAGCCAGAACAACGCCGCGAAGACGACAGTGGCGCCCTACTCCCTGCGCGGCGTCCAAGAGCCGCGCGTGTCCACACCCTTGACGTGGGAGGAGGTCGCTGCCTGTCGCGATGCGGCGGAGGTGGCGTTCGGCCCGGCCGAGGTACGTAGCCGTCTCGACCAGCTCGGCGACCTGCTGACGCCGATGCGTACGCACGCCCAGCACCTGCCGTGACCCCCGTGGTTTCCGCAGGACGGAGTGGCGCGGAAGTGGCCGTGGTCGCTTGACGAGTGGCGCGAAGTGGCTGGTCTCAGGAACGAAAGCGGGACGCTTTGCGCCACTCGGTGCGGACGCGTCGCCGCCAGCAGGTCACGAGACGACGGCGTCGGCTTCGATCTCGACGAGCAGCGGTGGGTCGATCAGCCTGACCACTTCCACCATCGAGGTTGCCGGGCGAATCGAGCCGAACGTCTCGGCGTGCGCGCGGGCGACTTCACGCCACCGGGAGATGTCGGTGACGAACATGCGCGTACGCACGACGTGCTCCATGCCGGCTCCCGCCTGACCCAGCGCCGCTGCTATCCGGCGCAACGCCTCGCGCGCCTGCGCGTACATGTCGTCGCCACCGACTGCCCCGCCGCCGTCGGCAGCTGCCGTCGTACCCGCCACGGACACCCACGGCCCGACGCGGACAGCCCTGGAGTAGCCGACGACGGACTCCCAGACCAGGCCTGACGACACCAGCGTCCGCTCCTCCACACCGCCATCTTTCCCGCCCGGCCCTACGAGCCGTCGATCCGGCCGCCTCCGTCCGTGCGGACTACCCTGACTGGGCGCCGTGCGGTACGGCACGGACCAGTGGCCGGGAGGCGTACGTGGAGATCAAGATCGGCGTTCAGCACACCAACCGCGAACTCGTATTGGAGTCCGCACAAAGCGGCGACAGCGTCGAGAAAGTCGTCGCAGAGGCGCTCACCGGGGACCAGCGGCTTCTCGTGCTAACCGACGAAAAGGGCCGGCGCGTGGTCGTTCCTACCGACAAGCTCGCCTACGTGGAGATAGGCGCCGAGAGCGGTCACCGTGTCGGCTTCGGCGCCAAAGCCGCCGTTCGCGCGGGCTGACGCCAGCGAGTCTCGCCGCAGACTCGCCGCGACACACCAGCGGGAAGCACGTGGCAAACGTGACAGATGTGATCGGAATGAGCCATGATCTTTGTGGGTAAGAGTAGTCCCGACGGTTACACAGCCAACGTGTGACGAGGGAACTGAAAGGGGTCAAGGCCGATGGAGATCATCATTCTGATCATCGTCGGGGCCATCATCGGTCTGTTGGGCAAGCTCGTCGCTCCCGGCGACAAAGACAACATTCCGATCTGGCTCACGGTGATTCTCGGTATCGCTGGGGTGCTGATCGGCTACTACGTGGCTGCCGCGCTCGGCGTCAAGGAGACGAACGGCATCGACTGGATCCGCTGGATCATCTCGATCATCCTGGCGGCCATCCTGGTCATGATCGCCTCGACCGTGATGGGCCGCAACAGCGGCACGACGAGCGGTCGCAACCGCGTCTGAGCGCCACTCGATCAGCGCAAGCAGGGGCTCCGGGTCTTCCCGGGGCCCCTGCTCTTGTCTGAGACGGCCGCGCGAGGGATGGACCTGTGGGTGGCAAGCCGTGGCGGGTCTGGCGGTCGGCCGAGCACCGCGCAGCCGCGAGGGATGGGCCGCCCAGTGGCGAGCCGTGGCGGGTCTGGCGGGAGGCCGAGCGCCAGCGAGGCCGGATGGTAGGCGAGCCACTGGGCGGCCCATCCCACCAAACAGGGGCGGACTAGGCGTTCAACCCCAGTGCAGCCATCCGCTGCACGTGGCGCTCGGTGAGCTGGGCGAACATGTGGCCGATGGCAGCGAGGTCCATGCCCGGTCGGTCGACGTCGCCGGCAAGCAAGGCGCCAAGCGCCTCCCGCTCGGCCACGACGCGCTGCGCCTGGCTCAGCGCCTCCCCCATCAGCCGGCGTCCCCACAGCGCCAGCCGCCCACTCACCGCCGGCTGCTCCTCGATCGCCCGGCGCACCCGATCGACCGCGAACGCGGAGTGCCCGGTGTCGGAGAGCGTCTCCAGCACCAGCGCCTTGGTATCCGCATCGACGTACGCCGCCACCTCCCGGTAGAAGTCGGCCGCCAGGCCGTCTCCGACGTGCGCTTTGACCAGCCCCTCCAGCCAGTCGGCCGGCTTGGTGTGTTCGTGGAACGCGTCGATCGGGGCGGCGAAGGGCTGCATCGCGGCGAACGGGTCGGCGCCGAGCTCGACAAGCCGCTCCCTCAGCCGCTCGAAGTGGGCGTACTCCGCACTCGCCATCGCTGCGACCTCGGCCTTGTCGCCCAGCGAGGGTGCCATCGCCGAGTCCTCGGCGAGCCGCTCGAAGGCCGACAGCTCCCCGTACGCCAGCGCGCCGAGCAGGTCGATGACAGCGCCGCGGTAGGTCTCCGCGGCCGATGCATCGGACTGCTCAGCGCTCTGTCCACCGGCGAGTTCGGACCCGGTCATCGCGCGGAACTCTATCGAGGGCAGCCGGCTGGTCTGCCCCGGTAGAGTCGTCGGGACAGTGTGCGCCGTTCTGCAGACGAATCGAGAAGGTCCTGACCACCACTTTCCGTGAGCTCGGAGTCCTCCCCGAGATCGCCGAGGCGCTCGAGCGCGTAGGGATCGTCCATCCCTTCCCGATCCAGCAGATGACGCTGCCGATCGCGCTGGTCGGCACCGACCTCATCGGCCAGGCGCGTACAGGGACCGGCAAGACGCTCGCGTTCGGCATCCCGATCCTGCAGCGCATCGTTGCGCCCGGAGACCCCGACTATCTCGAGCTCGTCGCCCCGGGCAAGCCGCAGGCCCTCGTGGTGGCCCCAACTCGCGAGCTCGCGCTCCAAGTCTCTGGTGACCTCGCCGTCGCTGGATCTCTGCGCAAGACCCGCACACTCACCGTCTACGGCGGTGTCGGGTACGACGTCCAGCTCGACGCGCTGGCAGCCGGGGTGGACATCGTGGTGGGTACGCCGGGGCGGCTGCTCGACCTCGCCGACCGCCGCTCACTGGACCTGAGCCATGTCAAGGTGCTCGTCCTCGACGAAGCCGACGAGATGCTCGACCTCGGGTTCCTTCCAGACGTGGAGCGCATCCTGCGCCACACCTCAGAGCTGCGCCAGACGATGCTGTTCTCCGCCACGATGCCGGGAGCGGTGGTGAGCCTGGCGCGTACCCACATGCGCCACCCGGTCAACATCCGGGCCGAGTCGCCCTCGGAGAGCCAGACCGTGCCGGCGACTGCTCAGTTCGTCTACCGGGCCCACGACCTCGACAAGCCCGAGATCATCGCGCGCATCCTGCAGGCGGAGAGCTGCGGCCTCACCATCGTGTTCACCCGGACCAAGCGACAGGCTCAGCGCATCGCCGACGACCTCGCCGAGCGGGGGTTCTCCGCCTCGCCGCTGCACGGGGACATGCAGCAGGTGTCGCGGGAGAAGGCGATGCGGCGTTTCCGCGAGGGCAAGGTCGACGTCCTGGTGGCGACCGACGTTGCCGCCCGCGGGCTCGACGTGGAGGGGGTGACGCACGTCATCAACTACAACTGCCCCGACGACGACAAGAACTACCTGCACCGGATCGGGCGGACCGGCCGGGCCGGCGCCTCCGGCATCGCCGTGACTTTCGTCGACTGGCCGGACATGACGCGCTGGAAGCTCATCAACACCGCGATGGAGCTCCCGTTCGAAGAGCCGGTCGAGACCTACTCCACGTCTGACAACCTCTACCACGACCTCGGTATCCCGCGGTCGGCAACCGGTCGGCTAGTGCCGCCGGAGCCAGTCGCCGCCCCGACGCGCCAGCGCTCCGCCCCGAGCGGTGGTGTGGCGACGCAGACCAGGCGCTCAGGTGCTCCCCGCGAGCGCAGCCGCAGCCGCACCCGGGCCGGTCAGCCGCTCGCGCGCCCTGCCCAGTCCGGCGGTGATGCTTCGACCGCCGACCCTGCGACGGGGGGTACCACCTCGACGCCCGGCTCCGCGCCACGCCGCAGACGGCGTCGCCGGCCCTCCGGCGGCAGCGGTGGCGAAGCCGCAGCCACCGGCACCTAGCCCCCGCCGAGCTGCGATGCCTACCGCGCTCATCACTGGGCCGACGGCTGGGATCGGGCTCGAGTTCGCGCGGGCTCTAGCCGGGCGCGGCTACGACCTCGTGTTGGTGTCCCGCGACGCCCGCCGGCTGCGCCAGGTCGCCGACGAACTGACCGGCCGCTGGGGTGTCGACGTCGAAGTGCTGCCGGCCGACTTGGCGGACGGGGCTCAGCTGCGCATGGTCGAGCAGCGGATCCAGCGCCAGAAGGCCCCAGTCGACCTGCTGGTGAACAACGCCGGTTTCGGGCTTCGCGAGCCGTTCCCCACCGGACCGATCGAGGACGAGCAACGGATGCTCGACGTACTCGTCGGTGCAGTGCTGCGGCTGACCCACGCGGCGTTGCCTTTGATGCTCGAACGTGGAGCCGGCACGATCGTCAACGTCTCCAGCGTCGCCGGGTTCTTCCCCTCGGGGACGTACGCCGCCGCCAAGGCATGGGTGACGAGCTTCAGCCAGGCGCTGGACGCCTCCTATCGCGAGCGAGGCTGCCGCGTCATGGCACTGTGCCCAGGCTTTGTGCACACCGAGTTCCACGCTCGGATGGACCGGCGCACCGAGAACATCCCGAGCTGGATGTGGCTGCACGCCGAGGACGTCGTGGCGGAGGCGTTGGCAGCGCTAGATGCCGGGTCGGCGCTGTGCATACCGAGCCGGCGCTATCGGGCGATCGTGACGTTGGCGCGGCTGTCGCCCCGGCGCATCAGCGCCGCAGTCGCCGCCCGCCGCCCCCGACCCTGACCCGTGTGGGCGCCCTCACCCCTCGCCCGCCACGAACGCCCGTACGGCGTCCGCGACGAGCTGGACCGCGATCGCAGACAGCAGCAGACCGGAGATGCGGGTCACCAAGGTGACACCCGACTCGCGGAGGACTCGCAGAATCGCGACGGAGAACCGCATTGTCAGCCACAGCACCACGTGGATGCCGATCACACCGAGCGCCACGGCCAGCAGGTCGCGCGCCACGTCGATGCGGGTGACGAACACCATGATGGCGACGATCGCGCCGGGGCCGGCGAGCAGCGGTGTGCCGAGCGGGACCATGGCCACGTTGACGTCGTGGGTGCTGCTCGGCTCGTCGACTTTGCCGGTGAGCAGCTCGAGGGCGACGAGGAGCAGCAGCAGGCCGCCAGCTGCCTTGAGAGCCGGCAACGAGATGTTCAGGTAGCCCAGGATCTGGCGACCGAACAGCGCGAACGCGACGATGACGCAGAACGCCACGAGCACCGCCTGCCAGGCCGCTCGCTTGCGCATCGCGGGCGTGCGTCCGCTGGTGAGCGACAAGAAAAGCGGGATCGTGCCCGGCGGGTCCATGATCACGAACAGCGTGATGAAGACCTCGCCGAGCAGCGTCAGGTTGACGACGGAGCTCATCCTTGCGCCAGAGCAGGCACCGTCCGGCCGGAGCTTCGCGCGGCGGCCGCGGCCGAGTCGAGCAGGCGCGCGAGCTGGTCGGGCGCGGTCGTGTTGCAGCCGAGCTCGTGGTCGACCTTGCCGGTGCCGTGGTAGTCGCTGGAGCCGGTGCGCACCAGGCCCAGCTCGTCGGCGAGCTCTCCGAGCTCTGAGCGGGTGGACGGGTCATGGTCCTGGTGGTCTACCTCGACCCCGCACAGCCCGGAAGCGGCGAGCTCGGCCAGCGCTGCCGGGGTCAGTACGGCGCGGCTCTGCCGCGCCCACGGATGCGCGAGGACGCTCACGCCACCGGCGGACCCGACCAGTTGGATCATCGAGTCGAGGTCCGCGGCATAGCGGTCGACGTACGCCGGCTGGCCCGGCGACAGGTAGCGGTCAAACGCCTCCTCACGACTCGCTACCAGTCCGAGGTCGACCAAGGCGTCAGCAACGTGCGGCCGTCCCAGCGCCGCAGCCGGCCCAGCGACCCGGCGTACGTCGTCGAGATCCACGCCTACGTCAAGCGCCTGCAGGCGATCGATCATCGCCGGTAGCCGCGTGTTGCGCCCGGCCAGCACCGCGTGCAGCTCTGCCGCCAACGGGGGGTGGGTGGGGTCGAGCAGGTACCCGAGCAGGTGCACGCTCGCGCCGGCATGGCGGCAGGAGATCTCGACCCCCGGGACGAGACGGATGCCAGTTGCCTGCGCAGCGGTGTGTGCCTCGCTCCAGCCTTTGGCGCTGTCGTGGTCGGTGAGCGCCACGACGTCCAGGCCCAGCGCGGCGGCGCGGCGCACCAGCTCGGCTGGCGTATCCGTTCCGTCGGAGCGGTTGGAGTGCGTGTGCAGGTCGATGCGCACGGCCGTCAGGCTATCCGCCTCACGGCGCACGGGACCGGCCTTCGGAGCCGGATCTACGCTTCGATGCGTGCTGGTGCCGTGCGTCGGGGCTGTCGTACGCGACGCGGACGGACGGCTGCTCATGGTCCTGCGCGGTCGACCGCCAGGGCAGGGACTCTGGTCGCTGCCGGGCGGCCGGGTCGAGCCGGGGGAGTCGAAGCAGGGCGCACTCGCCCGGGAGGTGCGGGAGGAGACGGGCCTCGAAGTCCTCGTCGGCGACCTGCTCGGTTCGGTGCAGCGGCCCGGCCCCGGCC
>DATHBP010000080.1:0-2515 GCA_035296085.1 Nocardioidaceae bacterium
CGTTGACCTACATCGCAGGTACCGCCCCGGTGCGTTGACCGGACTACCCTCGCAACGTGCTAGCGGCTGGGGTCGTGCTGGCGGGCGGACGCTCGTCGCGCATGGGCACGTCCAAAGCAGGGCTTGCCTGGCACGGCTCGACTTTGCTGCGACGCACTGTCGGGGTCGTGGCCCGGGGAGTCGCCGGCCCGGTGGTGGTCGTACGAGCTCCCGGTCAGCCCCTCCCCCAGCTGCCGGTCGACGTGGAGGTCCGCGACGACGACCACGAGGGGCTCGGCCCGCTGCAAGGTCTGTCAGTCGGGCTGCACGCGCTGAACGGCGTCGCCGACGTGGCGTTCTGCTGCTCGACCGACATGCCGTTCCTGCACACCGCCTTCGTGGCCAGAGTGGTGCAGGCGATGGACGACGACTACGACGTGGTCCTTCCCGTCGCGCGCGGCCATCGGCAGCCACTGGCCGCCGCCTACCGTCCCTCGCTGGCCGCCGACATCGACGATCTGCTGGCCGCCGGCCAGCTCAAGCCGGCGTTCCTCTTCGACCGCTGCCGGGTCCTGCGCCTGACCGACGACGAGCTGCTCGCCGACCGGGCGCTGGCCGCCTCGGACCCCACGCTCGAGTCGTTGGTCAACGTCAACGAGCCGGCCGACTACCAGCAAGCACAGGCCCGGCCGGCTCCGGCGGTGCAGGTGGAGTGCTTCGGGGTGCTAGCGCGCAACGGTCACCGGGGCGCCCGGACCGTCCGCGCGGCGACAATCTCGTCAGCGGCGCAAGCCGCGGAGCTCGTCTTCGACCACCACGTCGTGGCTGCCGTCAATGGGGACCAGGTAACCCGGGACGGCTCGACACCTCTCGTCGCTGGCGACACGGTCACGTTCGTCTCGGCCGACGCCGGTGGTTGAGCACATGATCGCGGAGCCCAAGACCGCCGTGCCGGGTGGTTACTTCGGCCGAGCAGTGGTCGTCGACGTCGGCACCGGCTCGGCAGCCACCCTCGAGCTCTCCGACCGGGTGCTGCGCGACCACCTAGGCGGCGTCGGCCTCGGTGCCTGGCTGCTGACCGAGCTCGCACCCGCCGGCGTCGACCCGCTGGCACCCGAGGCGCCGCTGGCGTTCTGCTTCTCACCACTGGTGGGGACCCCACTCACCACTAGCGCGAAGTTCGCCGTCGTGGCCAAGTCCCCGCTGACGGGGTTCCTCACCGACGCGCTCGCCTCGAGCCACTTCGCGATCTCGGGCAAGCTCACCGGCAACGACGCCATCGTCGTACGCGGTGGGTGCCGGCGGCCGTCGGTCCTGCTCGTCGACGGCGACGGGGCGCGGGTCGAGCCGGCCGACGACGTCTGGGGTCTCTCCGCCGCCGCAGCCGAGGAGACCCTGAAGCACCGGCTGGGACCAGGCTGGCGGATCGCCGCCATCGGTCCGGCGGGCGAGCGCGGCGTCCGCTACGCGACGATCTCCCACGACGGCCGCCATGCCGGCCGCGGCGGGCTCGGCGCGGTCATGGGCGCCAAGCTGCTCAAAGCCGTGGCAGTACACGCCGCCACCAAGGTCGCCCCGGACGACCACACAGCGGTGCTCGCGGCAGCCCGAGACCTTCGCGCCCGCTCGCTGGGCAAGGCCACTGAGAAATACCGCGAGCTCGGCACCCTGGCCAACTTGCTCGCCTTCAACGCGCTGTCGACCCTGCCGACCCGCAACTTCACCGCCGCGACCTTCGACGAGGCGCCACTGCTGGCGGCCGAGGACATCTCCGACCTGCGCAAGGTGGCCCGCAACAGCTGCGCATCCTGCTCGATCGGGTGTGAGCACATCTACGCCACCAAAGGCGGCAAGAAGGCCCGGGTGGAGTACGAGAACGTGTTCGCGCTCGGGCCCATGTGCGGCGTCTCGGACCCCGACGACGTACTCGCCGCGAGCGCCCGCTGCGACGAGCTCGGTCTGGACACCATCTCGGCCGGCGGCACAATCGCGTGGGCCATGGAGTGTGCGGAGCGCGGGCTCATCGACGCCCCGTGGCTGCGGTTCGGCGACGGCGTCGCGCTGCTGCGCGCACTCGACGAGATCGGCGCCGGCACGGGCATCGGGCCGTTGCTGGCCGAGGGGTCGCGCCGCGCCGCCGAGCAGGTTGGGCGCGGCTCGGCCGACTTCGCCCCGCACGTCAAGGGGATGGAGATGCCCGGCTACGAGCCGCGCTCCATGCACACCATGGCGCTCGGCCTGGCGGTCAACGCGCGCGGTGCCGACCACAACCGCTCCGGTGCCTACCAGGCCGACCTGTCCGGTGACCTCGACCGGCTCGACGGTGGACAGGCGCACGTGGCCGCGGCCATCGAGACCGAGGACCGCGCCGCTGTCATGGACTCGATGATCCTGTGCAAGTTCCTGCGCGGGGTGTTCACCGAGCCGTTCGACGAGTGGGCCGCGCTGCTACGCCCGGTTACCGGCTGGGACGTCGATGGTGCGGAGCTGCGCGCCACCGCTCGTCGCATCGTCGCGCTCAAGCGGGCGTACAACA
>DATHBP010000081.1:0-4923 GCA_035296085.1 Nocardioidaceae bacterium
AAGACGACCTCCACCGACCCGTCAGCGCGGTTCGCGGCCCAGCCACTGACACCTCGACTTCGGGCCTCGCGTCGGCAGGTGTCGCGGAAGAAGACGCCCTGGACCCGCCCCCGGACGACCACCCGGCGCCGGATCACGCCACTGGCACCGGCTCGAGATGGACAACCCGGTGCTGCGGCGCCTGGAGGTGCTGGTCAGCCCACTCTGCAACTGCCGACTCCTGCGCGAACAAAACGACCTGTCGACCTTCGTCGGCGAGCGCCTTGCACATCTCCAAGATGGCGACGGTCCGGGTCGGGTCTGCCTGGACGGTGACGTCATCGAGGAGCAGCGGGCTCACCGCCGAGCTGGTGGCCAGGTGCTCGGCGAGTGCTACCCGCAACAGCAGGTAGACCTGCTCGGCGGTACCGACGCTCAGCAGGTGGGCATCGCGAAGCTGGCCGGTCGCGGCCTCGCGGACCTGGACCCGCAGGTTCTTCGGATGGATCAGCGCCTCGACGTAGCGGCCACCGGTGAGCCTTGGTAGCCAGTCGTTCAGCGTGGCGGCGAGAACGGGGGCGATGTCGAGGAACACGTCGTTTTGCGCCCGCTCCAGGTAGCTCGTCGTGAGTCGGAGCACCTCGTCGAGATCGTGCACCCGCTGCAGCTCGCGAGCCGCTCGCTCGACGGACTCCTCCGCTTCCGCAACGCTCAGACAGGCAGCCGCCGACTCGACCTGACCAGTGCGCTCGGCGGCAAGCCGTTCCGCTTCGCGCTGAGCCTCGGCTGCCGTCTGCAGACTGGACGCGTGCTCGGCCAGCAGCCGCTCGGCCGCCGCTTCGTCGACCACGGCGGGCACGCCGGCGGCGGCGGATGCTGCCACCTTCTGCTGCTGCTTGCTGCGCGACAGCGCCGCAGCGTCGTCAGCGGCGGCGCGCGCAGCGAGCGCGGCCTCGTCAGCGGCGGCTGCCGCCGCGGCCATCTCGGGCAGCGTCTTCCCGTCGAGCAGCGCCATGAGGTCATGCCAGCGGCTGCGTCGTTCATCGGCGTCTCGCAGGCTCTCGGTGCGCTCGTCCAACCAGCGCTCGACTTGGTCTCGCAGGGTCTCGGCCTGCGCATCGTCAGGGTCGCCTGGCGGCAGGTCGATGCCGAGAGCTTTCGCTGCGACTAGCAGTGCGTCCAGCGCGCGGCGCCGAGCAGCCACGGCAGCGGCGTGGCGGCGCTCCGCGCCCTGCCGCTCGGCCAACCGGCGTAGCAGCTCTGGCCGGCGCGCTGCCAGTTCCGCCTGAACAGCCGCGGTGGTGCAGTCGCGCGCGTAGGCGTCGTACGCCGCCGAGACGCCGGACGAGCAGGCATAGCCGCGGGTCTCCAGCGCCGCGCCAAGCGCAAGCTCAGCCTGCTGGTGAGCCCGCCGGTCAGCCTCGTGCTCGCGGGTCCAGCGTTGGAACGTCTCTTGTTGGGCGAGGACGTCGTTCACGCGTCGGACCAACCGTTGCAACGACTCAGCGTCTGTGGGCAGTCCGCGCTCGACGGCGTCGTTCACCGCCGCTTGTCGGCGCGCGACCCCCAGTGCCTCGTCCTCCGCCGCCGAGTCCGCCCGGGCTTGAGCGTGCGCATCCGAGCGGAGACTTTGGTCGACTCGGTGGCGAGCCTGCGCCACGTGCCCGCGCGCCTCGGCCAGTCCGCGCTCGGCGGCGACCATCGACCGTGCGTCGCCACCCTGCTGGCTGACCGGCCTGCGGCGCAGCACCGTGCCGGCGGCCGTGCTGGTCAGCCCCAACCCCAGCGCGACGACGCCCGCCATCACCTCTCCGAGGACGACGAGCAGCAGGCCTACGCCAGCGAGTACGACGCCCGCTGACATCACGGCGAGAGCCGCGGCCGATGAAGCGGTGGGCGCAGTCGGTTTGGCAGCACTGGCCAAGCGCAGCGACGCAACCGCCGACGCCTCCGCATCCTCGGCTGCGGCGAGCACCGACCGCGCTGCTACAAGATCGTCGGCCGCCGCCTTGCGCTCTGCCGCCAGGCCACCGCGAGCGCGCACCGCCGGCTCGGCCACCTGGCCGGAAAGCCGGAGTAGGACGTCTGGACCGGCGGCGAGCGCCGCTGCCAACTGCGCGTCGGAGACATCGGGCTCCACCGGCCGGCGACGTTCGGTGCTGTCGAGCACGGTCGCGGTGTCGTCGAGTGTTTCGCGCAGCCGCTGCAGGTCAGCGGCGGGCCGTTGGTCGCCGGCGGGTGCAGCCGGCAACGCATCGAGCGCGTCCTGGAGCTCCTGGGAGGATCTGCCCTCCAGGGGCCCGACCTCGGGAGCGGAGCGCCAGGCGGCTGCCGCTGCGGTCACCTGACGAGCGAGCGCGTCGTCGATCTGACCGCCGGGCGGCTCTTCGTCACCTAGCTCGGCGCTCAAGGCACGGGCTCGATCGAATCGATGGCGCACGGTGTCGGTGACCGCCGTCAGCTCTTTCGCCCGCTGGTCGAGACTGGTCGCACGCTCCGCCGCGAGGCGGGCCTCGCGGGCCGCCTCGACCAGGCGGGCAGCCACGTGGTGCAGCCGCTCCGCCGTGCGTCGGGTCTCGCTTGCCGCGGCGCTCTCGGCCCTGGCCTCCTCCGCCGCCGCCAGCCGTTGGAGGTAGAACGCGTGCGCAGCCTCGGCTTGATGGAGGTCGTCGGCTGCCCGCTGGCTCTGCCGGATGGCCGTGCGCAGCGGCCGTACGGCGTTTGCGCGGTCGAGGCCGACATGGTCGCTGTGGAAGTGCTTCAGCGCCGCCAACGCGGCGGCGGCCGTCTGGTCCTTGCCGGCGGTGGCAGCGGCGCGTTGCAGGTCTTGTTGCAGGAGCTCGGCGCTGGCGACGACGCCGCCCAGGTCAGCCTGGTTGACGACCGCGGTGGCCGCGAACGTCTGCCGGTTGAGTCCGAGCCATCGGGAGCCGTCCGGCGCCCCTTCGTACATGATCTGGGCGCTCACGTCGTTGCCGAGCGTCAGGTCCTTGGCGCCACAGTCGACCTGCCCCTCGAGGTCGTGCCACACCTCGATCCGACGCCCGTCGTCGAGCACCACGACGCAGCGCACCTGCCAGCGCTCGCCTCCCCACGGCCTGCGCCGGTCACGAAACTCCCGGTCTTCGGTGCGCAGGCCGCCCTTGCCGCGGCGCCGGCCGCAGAGAGCGGCGTACGTCGCGGCGTGCCAGCTGGACTTCCCCGACTCATTGTCGCCGTGGACGACGGTGAGACCAGGTGCCAGCTCGAGGGTCTGCTTCAGGAAAGGGCCAAAGGCGACGGCGGTGACCGACTCGATGCGCACGACTACACCACCTCGAGCTCGTCGTGACGCCCGCCGAGCGCCCGGAGCCCGGTCGCGATGACCTTGCGCCGCAGCTCATCGCTGAGATCGGAGTCGGCCTCGACGTCGCGGATGAACTTCCCCCGCACGGACGGCTCGTCGCGCAGCTCTTCGAGGTCGAACCCCAAGGTGACCGCGCCCCACCGCGGCACCAACGCCTGCAGATGGCCACCCAACCCAGTCACGTCGAGCTGACGCAGGTCGACGTCGGGGTCGACCTCGCCGAACATCGTCGCGCGCACGACGCCCGACAGGCCGGCGACAGCACCGGCCACTCGGTCGCGGCCGGCGTCGGCGTGCGTGATGCCGGTCAGGTCGACCGCGACGTCGTGCACTTCGGACACGGAGACCTGGTGCCGGGCGCGGGTGACCTCGCCGGCGGCGGAGACGTCGGCCACCACTGCGCCGCGTTCACCGGTCTCGCCGAAAGAGAGGGGGTCGGGGTTGCCGGGGTAGGTGTGCCACTCGGCGTCTTTGGGTGAGTGGAAATGTCCGCAGAACGCGTGGTGCAGGCCGGCATCTGGGATCTGTTGCGCCTTGAACGGGGCGTGCGGCGCCTTGCCGTGATCCTCCCACGCCATGCCAGAGTGTTCGCTGCCGTGGAACAAGGCCAGATTGACCCCGCCTCGGTCGACGTGGAACCCATCCTCGAAGAAGCCATCGGTGTTGGCTGGTGCGCAGTGCGCCGAACCCCACAGCGTCAGCCCGTCGGTGAGCTCGAAGGGGGTCAGCCGCCCCTCACGGAAGACGTGGACGTTGGGAGTCCAGTTCTGCTGGCGGTAGATGCTCTCCGGCCCGTACCAGTCGTGGTTGCCCGGCGCCAGGAGGACCGGGAGCGGATCGAGACGCCCGAACGACTCGCGCAGGAACCGGGCGGTGTCGGCGGTGAAGCGGTCATGTTCATAGAGGTCACCGGCACACAGCAGCGCATCGACTGCCTGTGTCTCAGCCAGTGCGCAGATGCGGCTCAACGTGTCACGCAGCGCCTGGCGCCGGGCAGCAGCGACCTCGCGCCCGGCCCACCGAAACGGCGTGTCCAGGTGCAGGTCGGAGAAGACCAGGAAGCGCACCGCGCCACCCCAATCGTGCAGCTCACCGCGGCGATCTACCGCTTAGAACATTAGGGTGCCGGAGGCCACCGACAGTCTGTTTTGCGCCGCGTGTCCCGCGTTGATCCGGGCAGGAGTGAACAGGCGATCGGCGCTCAAATCCGTCGCCCGCAATGGGCTAGCTGACCGCTCGGCCTGGCGAGGTGGACAGACAGCGAGGCCCGCACCGCTTCGGGTACGGGCCTCGCTGGTAGAGCTGGGGTCAGGCGAGCGGACGGACGTTCTCCGCCTGCGGGCCCTTCTGGCCCTGCGTGACGTCGAACTCGACCCGCTGGTTCTCGTCGAGCGACCGGTAACCGGTCGACGCGATCGCCGAGTAGTGAACGAAGACGTCGGCGCCGCCGCCGTCTTGCTCGATGAAGCCGAAGCCCTTCTCGGCGTTGAACCACTTCACTGTGCCTTGTGCCATGTGCTTGCTCTCCTCGAGCTAAACGATTCAAGGCCCGCACCTCGCGGGACTCGGGCTGCTGGGTAGGTGTTCTCCGCTCCCAG
>DATHBP010000082.1:0-15287 GCA_035296085.1 Nocardioidaceae bacterium
CGTCGCGGTCAGGTAGGTGCGATGCGGTTGAGCGCGGCGGTCGGTTGGCGAGCCCGGGTTCAGCAGACGCAGGCCGTTTTCCGCGGTGGAGTCCCACGGGATGTGGCTGTGCCCGAACACGAGGACGTCAACTCCGGGGAAACGCTCCATGCACCGGCGCTCGCGTCCCTTCGCTGAGCCGGTCTCGTGGACGACGGCCAGCCGCACACCGGCCAGCGTCGCAGTCGCCACCTCGGGGAGACGGGCCCGCAGCTGCTGGCCGTCGTTGTTGCCGTAGACCGCGACCAGCCGCGCCGCGCGCGCCTCGAGCGCGTCGAGCAGCGCGGCGTCGACCCAATCACCCGCATGGATCACGACGTCTGCCTCGGCAACGGCGGACCAGAGGGCGGCGGGGAGTTCCTTGGCCCGCTTCGGCACGTGGGTGTCGGACATGACGAGAAGCCGAAGGCCTTTCGAGGAGTCGTTCATCCGAGGTTGGACTGGCCACCCTCCATCTCGTCGCCTGGCGTGCCCTGCACCGCCACCTCGGGCGCTCCCTCAGTCTGGGTCTCCTCCTCGTCCGACTGCTGCATCAGCCGGACGAGATGCTCCTGGTCGGCCTTGGAGGGGTAACCCCAGCCCGGCTCGTACGCGTACACCTCGTCGAGCATGCGCCCGTCGCTGAGGTGGTTGATGATCTCCACCGCCGAGGGTCCAAGCAGTGCCGGGTGCTCGACCCCGCAGGCTTCGGACACCTTCATCAGGTCCCGGCGCAACGTCTTGATGTAGTTGGCGGCACGCTCGGACTTCAACGTGGGGTCCAGCCCGTGGGAGAGCCACTTGTTCTGGGTCGCCACACCGGTCGGGCAGCTGTCGGTGTGACAACGCTGCGCCTGGATGCAACCGATGGAGAGCATCGCCTCGCGGCCGACGTTCACCATGTCTACGCCGAGTCCGAACGCAACCATCGCGTTGTCGGGGAGCCCTAGCTTCCCGGCCCCGATGAACACGATCTGCTCGTGCAAGCCGCGCTGGGCGAAGATCGAGTAGACACGACTGAACCCGAGCCGAAACGGCAGCGAGACGGAGTCGGTGAAGATCATCGGCGAAGCGCCCGTTCCGCCCTCACCGCCGTCGATCGTGATGAAGTCGACCCCTCTGCCGGTGGTCGCCATCGCATCCGCGAGGTCGACCCAGAAGTCGATGTCACCCACCGCGGACTTGATCCCGACGGGCAGCCCGGTCTCCGCAGCGAGCATCTCCACCCAGTCGAGCATGCTGTCCACGGAGTCGAACTCCGCGTGCCTCGACGGGCTGATGCAGTCCGTCGCAACCGGAACGCCCCGAGTCTCGGCGATCTCCGGTGAGACCTTGGCGGCCGGCAGCACACCGCCCAACCCCGGTTTGGCGCCCTGGCTGAGCTTGACCTCGAGTGCCCGGATCGGAGCGCCGTCGACGAGCCGCTTGAGCCGCTCGATGCTGAAGCGGCCGTCGTCGTCACGGCACCCGAAGTAGGCGGTGCCGATCTGGTAGATCAGCTCACCGCCCTTGCGGTGGTACGGCGAGACGCCTCCTTCGCCGGTGTTCTGGAGGCAGCCAGCCTTCTCCGCGCCAACGTTCAACGCCTCTATCGCGTTGCCGGACAGCGAGCCGAAGCTCATGCCGGAGATGTTGACCACGGAGTTGGGGCGAAAGGCGTGCCGGCGGCCGCGGGCCGCGCCCAGCACCTTGGCGCATGGCAGCCACGCCTCTTGGCCAGGTTTGCCGTGGGTCGCGTGGGCCCGGCCGAACGTCCGGTGGTGCACGATGACGTTGCCGGACGAGTGCTCGAGGTCGTTGTCGGTGCCGAAGCCGAAATAGTTGTTCTCCAGCTTCGACGACGCATAGACCCACCGGCGCTGGTCACGGCTGAACGGGCGCTCCTCGTCGTTGCCGGTCACGATATATTGCCGCAGCTCCGGGCCGATCGCCTCCAGCCAGAACCGGAGGTGCCCGATCACCGGGAAGTTGCGCAGAAGCGCGTGCTTGCGCTGCACGAGGTCGTGGGCTACGACGGCAGCCAGGGCAACCGCTGGACCTCCGACGAGAGCCTTCTTGGTGTTCACCGTGGACAGTCTGCCGCCGAGCCCCAGTCAGAGGCCAACGGCCCCTCGATCGCGTCAGTCAGGTCGTGGCCAGCGCCTCGACCGCCGCCTGGGCTCGCAGCTCCTCGAGTGTGCTGGCCTGCTGGCGGGCCCGGTCCTGCAGCGCGTCGAACTGGCTGGCGGACAACCGCTCGTGCTCGTCTGCCAAGGTGCGCAACGTACGCCACAAGGCGGCCTTGCCCTCCACGCCGAGCAGCATCGCCTCCAGCTCCACCAACGTGCTGAGGGGAGAGCGACTGCGCAGATGGCCGTTCAACTTCAGCCGGCCGGCCTTCTCCGCGAGCCAGGCCGCTGACATCTTGTAGCGCCGCTGCGAGATGCCCAAGGAGCGCATCACCTCCTGCAACGTCGCCCGGTCCTCCCTGATCTCCTCAGCCATGCGTTCGAGGGCGGCCCCGACCGGCGAGCCGTGCAACGCCCCTGCCGTTCTGGAGAACAGCTCGACCCCACCGGTGGCGCCGGCGAGGTGGTCGTTGAGGTATATCGACAGCAAGTCGGGGCCAGACCTCGGTTGCCCGTTCGACCCTGATCGGTTTGACATCATCTCGGCCCCTTCGTTGCTCGACCCGTCTCCTGCGCCCGTGGTCGATAGGGTGCCCGCAGTGTGCGGTTCCGACACCGTGGAGGCGCGTTGAGCCAGACCCAGACCGCCCTGCTCGTCGGCGTGGTGGTCCTCGTGCTCGTGGCGATCGCCTACGCCGCCTGGCAGCGCCGGCGGACGGCGCAGCTGCAGGAACGTTTCGGGCCCGAGTACGACCACACGGTCACTACCCGGGGAAAGCGCCGCGCCGTATCCGAGCTCCGCCAGCGCGAGAAGGAGCATGCGCAGCTCGACCTGCGGCCGTTGCCGCCCGCGGACCTCGAGCGCTACCGGGCGCGGTGGTCGGCCATCCAGTCGCAGTTCGTCGATGATCCTGAGCAGGCGGTTCAGAATGCGGAGCAACTCTCGGCGCGCGTGATGTCCGATCGCGGCTATCCGACCCACAACTTCGAGGAAGGTGCGGCTCAGGTGTCGGTCGACCATCCCGAGGTCGTCCAGCGCTACCGGGCCGCTCACAGCCTGGCGATCGAGCAGGAACGCGGTCAGCCCACGACTGAAGAGCTGCGGCAGGCCATGACGGCCTATCGGTCGTTGGTCGAGGTGCTGCTCGAAGACGGGCAGCAGCAGCCCTGAGCCGCACCCAGATCCGCCGCCTGCCGGACAAAGCGGTCCACGACCGGGCCGCTTTGCACGCCATCCTGGACGCCGGCTTGGTCGCGCATGTCGCGGTGGTCGACGGCGGGCAGCCGTTCGTCCTGCCGGTGGCGTACAGCCGTGACGGCGAGCGCGTGCTGTTGCACGGTTCGACCGGCTCACGGCTTTTTCGTGCGCTGGCCGGCGGAGCGCCGATGTGTCTCACCGTCACGCTGATCGACGGGTTGATCCTGGCGCGGACCGCCTTCGAGTCGTCCATGCGCTACCGCAGCGCGATGGTGCTCGGCCGTGCGGCCACGCTCGACGGCGACGTCGCGGAGCTCGCCCTGCAGCGACTCACCGAGCAGCTAACGCCTGGACGCTGGGAGCAGCTGAGACCTCCGAGCCGCAAAGAGCTGGCCGCGACGACCGTCGTATCGCTGCCGCTCGACGAATGGTCGGTGAAAGTCTCCGCCGGCGATCCCGAGGATGCCGCCGAGGACTTGGACTGGCCGGTGTGGGCCGGGGTAATCCCTATCGAACATCGCTGGGGTCAACCGGTGCCGAGTGGCGACCTGCGGGGCACCTACCCACCGCCGCGCTATGTCGGCAGAGCCCTCGGCTCAGATGAGCCTGGCGGCTGAGGACGACAAGGCCGCCGGCTCGCTTGCTCTGATGCGCTCGCCGAGCAGCACCTGCTCGAGCGCGTCGGCGTTCATCGGACGGTGCAGCAGGTAGCCCTGCGCCGTCGGGGCACCGACGTGGCGGATGAGGTGGTCGACCTGGGACGGGCGCTCGACGCCCTCGATCACCAGGTCGAGACCCAGCGCCTCGCCCATGATGACCATCGACCGCAGGAGCTTGCACGCACGCTCATGCTCGTCGATCGTCGCGGAGAACGAGCGGTCGGTCTTGAGCACGTGCACGGGCAGCTGGCCCAGGTAGCCGATCGAGGAGAAGCCGATGCCGAAGTCGTCGACGGCGAAACGTATGCCTCGCGCGGCCAGCTGCGACATCGTGTCGAGGGACGTGGAGTCATTGGGGACGATGTCTCGCTCAGTGACCTCGAGCAGGAGAGAGACGTCGCCAAGCCGTTCGTCCACCTCGGTAACCCGGCGGACGAAGTTGTCCGCACGCAGCTGCTGGGCTGAGATGTTGACGCCCATCTCAAAGGTGGCCCCGGCAGCATCGCGCAGTCGTGGTGCGTCGGCGAGCACCAGGTCGAACATCAGATCGCCCAGGGCCGTGACGAGTCCGCTGTCCTCTGCCGCTCCGATGAAGAGGTCAGGAGCGATCGGCACGCCGTTGTAGCTCCACCGGGCAAGTGCCTCGACGCCGACGATGGCCCTGCTGTGCAGCTCGACGACCGGCTGGTAGGCCACTTCGACCTGGCGCTGCTCAATGGCGTTGCGGAGGGCTTCGACCAGCTCGAGCTTGCGCACTCGGGCGCGGCCGAGTGCGGGCTCGTAGGTCAAGCATCGGTCCTTGCCCTGCGCCTTGGCTTGGTACATCGCCATATCGGCGTTGCGGAGCAACCCCTCGGCGGTCTCTGCGGTCTCCGAGTAGGCAACCCCGATACTGGTGGACACCGAGACCAGGTGCTCAGAGAGTGCGATTCGCTCGCGCAGCACTGCCAACACCCGCGAACAGGCCGTCTGGACGCGCCCTTCGCCCTCGAGGTCTTCCAACAGGATGGCGAACTCGTCGCCGCCGAGCCGGGCGACGGTGTCCGAGTCGCGCAGGCACGTTCGGATGCGCCGCGCCACTTCGACGAGGAGCTCGTCGCCCGTGGCGTGCCCGAGCCGGTCGTTGACCCGCTTGAACCCGTCGAGGTCGCAGAACAGGACTGCCAGCCTGGAGTTTCGCCGGCGCGCCATCAGCATGGCGTGCTCAGCCCGGTCGAGGAACAACGCGCGGTTGGGCAGCGCCGTCAGAACGTCGTGGTGGGCCAAGTGGCTCATCTGCGTGGTGAGCCGAAGCCGGCCCAGCGCCTCACCGGCGAGCGCGGCCAGTGCCTCCAACCCCTGCTGGTCAGCGGTGATCGTGGCGCGCGCCCGGTGCTGCACCCGGGAGACGATCCAGTACTCATGGTGGCCATCGAGGAACGGGGCGCCGATCTCGAGCGACCGCGGCGCTGTGCGGCGTACGTCGACGGAGTCCTCGCGCAGCAGCTCCCGAGCCTCTGTCCCTAGGGTCTTGAACACGTCCTGGGCGGTGTGCAAGGTCTGCGCGCGGGCGGCGGCAGCGAACAGCACGCCCAGTCGTCTGGCGTGCTCCCGACCGCGAGTAACGGCCCGGGACGCGACCAGCAGGCTGGCCAGCGGCACGGCCAGCAACCCGACCGACCAGCCCGGCATGGACTGGACAACCACCGCGGCGAAGTAGCCGAGCGACGCGGTGGCGACGAAGCAGGCGGTTGCGTCGTAGGCGTCGCGGTGGAAAATCTCCTTCCAGACCGACGTCTGCTCGCTGAGTCCGACCGACACAGCGGACAGCACGAAGTCGAAGACGAAATAAGCCACACAGCCGGCGCTGACGGCCAGCAGCTGGCGCAGGCTCACCAGCTCTTGGGTGTTGCCGAGGCTGGTGATCGCGAAGATCGAGATCGCACCACTGAGCATGCCGATGCCCATGTTGAAGATCTGTGACTCGAGGCGCTTGTCGTTGGTCGCCTGCGTGATGACGACACCGACCGACCACAACAGCACTGCTGCGCCGGGCGAAACCGAGCAGGCCAGGAACACTAGGACACAGGAGTCGAAGCCGATCTCGATGGCACCGCCGTGGCGGTCCAGCGCCAGCGGGAAACGTGCGATCACGATGATGAGCGGGATCACGAGGAACATCGCCACGTGCACCGGCTCAATGGCGGTACCCGCCGCGAGCCACGCGGTGGAGACCGTCCCGGCCGCCAAGACGCAGAGGTCGAACGCCCGGCTGGCATTTGGTTGAGAGGTGGGCACAGCCGCCACGACCCTCCCCACCGCTCAAAGCGTTCGTTGGTTCGATTATCCCCTAAACGGAGACAAAAGGTACAGGAAGTGGGGTCAGACCAGTGAAGTCTTCGTCACAGTGTGAAGTATAACGGTCTCAGTGAGTTATCAGAGGTGTTCTCTGCGCTCAGTCGGCCAGCCCCGCCTCGGGCGTTGTCACATCCGGCGCACGAAGACGTGCGACGCGCTCGCGTAGGTGATCTCGGCCAGCTCGCCACCGCTGCCGACAAGGACGCCTTCGGGGCCGGGCGCTGCGGTGACCACGCGGTCCGGCATCGCACCGGCCCGGCGTAGAGCGGCCATCAACGCCTCGTCACTCTGCAACGGCTCACTGATCCGTCGGACCAGCACGCGGCTCTCCGCAGCGCCGGCGCGGACCACCTCGTCGAGCGGCTCCACCCCCGTCATGAACTCCTCTGCGGGCGTGAGCTCGCCCAGCTCGTCCAGCCCGGGGATGGGGTTCCCGTACGGAGACTCAGTGGGGTGGTCGAGAATCTCGAGCAGCCGCCGCTCGACCGTCTCCGACATCACGTGCTCCCAGCGACAGGCCTCGGCGTGCACCAGCTCCCAGTCGAGCCCGATGACATCGGTGAGCAGCCGCTCGGCGAGCCGGTGCTTGCGCATAACCCGGGTGGCCAGCCGGAGACCTACCTCGGTGAGCTCCAAGTGCCGGTCCCCGGCGAGCGTGAGCAGGCCGTCGCGCTCCATCCGTCCCACCGTCTGGCTTACCGTCGGCCCGCTCTGGTGCAGCCGCTCGGCGATCCGCGCCCGCATGGGCGTGATGCCCTCCTCGCCGAGCTCGTAGATCGTGCGCAGGTACATCTCTGTCGTGTCGATCAGATCGGTCACGGTCGCGGCTCCCGCGCGGGCTCGACGATGTGCTGCCATTGTGGCCCACCGGTCGCGACCGCGTACGTTCCGGACCGATCAGCCGTGCCGAGCGCGAGGGACGGTCCGACCGGGGAGCGTCCGTTCGAGTGGCGCCCGAGCGGATCGATGGAACGCTTGAGCCTGTGACTTCGACCAGCGTCATGTGGTTTCGACGCGACCTGCGCCTCGCCGACAACCCTGCGCTGCTCGCCGCGGTGGAATCGGGCCCGGCTGGGGTCGTGCCGCTGTTCGTGTTCGACGAGCGCGTGTGGCGCCCGGCCGGTTCACCGCGTCGCGCCTACTTGCTCTCGAGCCTTGCCGACCTCGGCACCCGCGTTGGTGGGCTCCAGCTGCGGCACGGCGAGCCGGTCTCGGAGGTGCTCGAGGTCGCCCGCGCAGCCAAGGCCAGCGTCGTCCACGTCGCGGCCGACTTCGGTCCCTACGGTCGCCAGCGCGACGAGGCCGTCGAGCGCGCGCTGGCCGCAGCGGGAATCGGCTTTCAGCGCACCGGGTCGCCGTACGCCGTCGCTCCGGGGCGCGTGCAGCGACTTGGGTCCGACGGGCGCGCCAAGGGCTACCAGGTGTTCACGCCGTTCTACCGGGCGTGGACCGAGCAGGGCTGGCAACAGCCGGCTGGCGACGTAGCGTCGGCACCCTGGCTGCGCGCGCTCGCCGACACGCTGCCCGTCCGCGAGGCAGGCGACGGCCTACGGCTCCCGGCGGCCGGCGAAGCCGCCGCCGCCGCCCGCTGGCGCGCCTTCCGCGACACCGCGTTGGCGGCGTATGCGGACCGGCGCAACTCCCCCGGCATGGATGCCACCTCGCGTCTTTCGGTGCATCTGAAGTGGGGCGAGATCCACCCGCGCACGCTGCTCGCCAACCTTGCTGCACGTCCCAGCCGAGGTGCGGAGGCATTCCGCGCCGAGCTCGGGTGGCGGGAGTTCTATGCCGACGTGCTCTGGCATCGCCCCGACTCGGCTCGGGACTACCTGCGACCACAGTTCGCCACGCTGGAGTACGACACCCCGGGCAAGGCGTTCACCGCATGGCAGGAGGGCCGCACGGGCTATCCGATTGTGGATGCCGCGATGCGCCAGCTACGCCGGGAGCACTGGATGCACAACCGGGCCCGCATGCTGGTGGCGAGCTTCCTGGTCAAGGACCTGCACATCGAGTGGCAGCACGGTGCGCGGCACTTCATGCGCAACCTCGTCGACGGCGACCTCGCGTCCAACCAACACGGCTGGCAGTGGACAGCGGGCTCCGGCACCGACCCCGCGCCGTACTTCCGGGTCTTCAACCCCACGACACAGGCGAAGAAGTTCGACCCCCACGGCGACTACGTCCGACGCTACGTCCCCGAGCTCGCCCACGTGGCGACGGACTTCGTGCACGAGCCGTGGCGGTTGCCTGACGGGCCGCCGAACGGATACCCACTGCCGATCGTCGACCATGCCGAGGCTCGTCGTGAGGCCCTGCGCCGGTATGAGCTGAGCCGGGTGAGTCAGACCTGGCCCTCGGAGTCGGGGGTCTCGGACTCGGCGGGCGTCGTCTCCGTGCCGTCGTAGTCCTCGTTGACCTCGTCCGGGCCGTCCGGGTCACCAGGCGATGGTGTGGTGGGCATCGTGGTCATGGCGCCTCCTCGAGCTGGGTGGGCGAAGTCTCCCACGGGGGCGGCCGGCAGAGCGCACCGGCTTGCGCTGCCACCCACCGAGTAACGTCGCCGCGATGAACGAGGACATCCAACGCCCCGGCGCGGCCGAGTGGGTGCCGCACGGTGCGCCGGTCGAGGAGCTGCGCAAGGCCGCTGCCGAGTGCCGGGGCTGCGAGCTCTGGCGCGACGCTACCCAAGTGGTCTTCTCCGCCGGAGCTCCCTCCGCCCGGCTGGCGCTCGTCGGCGAGCAGCCGGGAGACGAAGAGGACCGGCGCGGCATCCCGTTCGTGGGGCCGGCCGGACGGCTGCTGCAGAAGGCGCTGGACGAGGTCGAGATCCCCCGCGACGACGTCTACGTGACCAACGCGGTCAAGCACTTCCGCTTCCAGACCAGCGCGACCGGCAAGCGCCGCATCCACGCGACGCCCGAAGCGGTCCACGTCGCAGCGTGCAAGCCCTGGCTGGCCGCCGAGCTGCGCGACGTCGACCCACACCTGACGGTCTGCCTTGGCGCGACCGCGGTTCGGTCGCTGCTCGGCCCCAGCGTCCGAGTGCTGCGCGACCGCGGGCAGGTGATGGAGCGCGAGACGACGCGCGGAGTCCGACCGTTCCTCGTCACGGTGCATCCGTCGTCGGTGCTGCGCAGCCCCGACCGAGAGGACGCCTACGCCGCCCTGGTGGCCGACCTTCGGGTCGCCGCGGGCGTCCTCGGTGCGCCGGGCCGGGCGTGACTGACTTGCCGTGGTGGCGCGACGCCGTCTGCTACCAGGTGTACGTGCGGAGCTTCGCCGACTCCGACGGCGACGGCGTCGGGGACCTGGCGGGCGTACGGTCCCGGTTGGCCTACCTCTCTGACCTCGGCGTGGACGCTGTGTGGCTCACGCCGTTCTTCCGGTCACCGCAGGCGGACCACGGTTATGACGTCGCGGACTACCGTGACGTCGACCCGCTGTTCGGCACGCTCGCCGACTTCGACGCGCTGCGCGCGGAGGCGACCCGGCTGGGGCTACGGCTGATCACCGACATCGTCCCCAACCACACCTCCGACCAGCACGCGTGGTTCCAAGGGGCGCTCGCCGCTGGCCCGGGCAGCGCCGAGCGGGACCGCTACCTCTTCCGCTCCGGGCGCGGTGCGGACGGCGGCGAACCTCCGAACAACTGGAAGTCCGTGTTCGGCGGCCCGGCGTGGACCCGCGTACCCGACGGCGAGTGGTATCTCCACCTGTTCGACCGGGCCCAGCCGGACCTGAACTGGCGCAACCCTGACGTCGGCGAGGAGTTCGAGTCCATCCTGCGGTTCTGGCTCGACCGGGGGGTCGACGGCTTCCGCATCGACGTCGCGCACGGACTGCTCAAGCCCGAGGACCTACCGGACAGCACGCGGTCCGTCCCGCACCCGTACTGGGACAACGAAGAGGTGCACGAGGTCTACCGGCACTGGCGCACGGTGCTCGACTCCTACACCGGCGACCGGATGGCGGTAGCGGAGGCGTGGGTGGACGACGCCGATGCCATGTCCCGCTACATCCGCGCCGACGAGCTCCAGCAGGTGTTCAACTTCCACTGGCTCGAGGCGCCATGGTCGGCAGCGGCGTTCCGCCGGGTCATCCTCGAGACGCTCGACGCCGTCGAACTGCCGTCCGCGCCGACGTGGGTGCTGAGCAACCACGACGTGGTCCGGCACGTCACCCGCTACGGGGGTGGGGAGCTCGGATTGCGGCGTGCGAGAGCCGCGACGTTGACCATGCTGGCGCTGCCGGGGTCCGCGTACGTCTACCAAGGCGAGGAGCTCGGTCTGCCGCAGGCAGAGGTTGCACCCAACGACCGGCGGGACCCCACCTGGCTGCGCGGAGGCGGGATCGGCCGGGACGGCTGCCGGGTGCCGATTCCCTGGTCGGGCGATGCGCCGCCGTACGGCTTCAGCCCCGACGGAGTCGCGACCTGGCTTCCGCAGCCGAGGGGCTGGCAGCAGCTCAGCGCGGCGTACGAGCAGGACGCGGAGGGCTCGACGCTGCGCTTCTATAGAGCCGCTCTGCGCGTGCGCCGGGAGTTGACCGCAGGACTTGGCCCGGGTATGGACCTGCTGGACACTTCTCCTGGAATGCTGGCATTTCGGCGCGGGACTCGGCTGGTGTGCGTGCTGAACTGCGGAAGTCGACCGGCCCGGCTGCCCGAGGGGGTGGGCCGACTGGTCTTCGGGTCCGCCGGGGACGAGTCGGTCGTCGCCGGCCGGCTCGCGGCGAACACGGCGGCCTGGTTCGCCGGCGCGTGAGCGCGCGTTTGGGGTTGATCAGCTGTCCTCCAGCCCCGGCTATCGACCCCGAAGCGCTGGACTAGGCGGGCTCAAGGCGTGGGGTGCTCGGCGTCGTAGCGAAGGAACCGTCGTTGCGACCACACCGCCAGCACGACCCCGAGTACGCACGCGCAGCCGCCGGCGACGAGCGCGAAGCGCTCTGTGGTGACGGTCGCGACCGACCCGGCGACGAAGTCGCCCGTGCGCGGACCCCCCGCGACTACGACGATGAAGACACCTTGCAGCCGTCCGCGCAGCGCGTCTGGTGCCGCGACCTGCAGGATCGTCGAACGGTAGGCGGCGCTGACCATGTCGGCCGCTCCTGACAGCGCGAGGAACACGACTCCTGCCCACAGCGCGGTCGTCGTGCCGACGAGACCGACCGCTGCCCCATACGCGAGCACCGCGACGGCGATCGCAGCGCCGTGCCGGCGTACGCGGCTCACCCACCCGGACAGGGCGAAGGCGACCAGCGCCCCGATGGCGGGCGCGGACTGCAGCAGCCCCACGGTGGCGGCTCCGCCCCCGTACACGAGCACTGCCATGGCGGGGAACAGCGCCCTCGGCTGGGCGAGCACCATGGCGCACAGGTCGAGGATGAACGTCATGCGCAGGTTGGGCGCCCGGCCCAGGAACCGCAGCCCCTCGAGGACCGATCGCAGGCCGGCGCGGGTGGAGCCGCCCTCGGGCGGGATCGGCGGCAGCCGGTACAGCGCATACAGCGCGGCCGTGAACGTCACCGCATCGACGGCATACGCGCTCGCGAAGCTGCCCCAGCTGATGAGCAGCGCGCCGACCAGCGGACCTACGGTGAAGCCGATGTTGAACGACGCCATGCTCAGGGCGTTCGCCGCCGGGAGCAGCTGCGGTGGCAGCAACCGGGGGATGATCGCCGCCCGCGCGGGGTTGTTGACCGCATAGCACGCCGACTGAACCGCGACGACGGCGTAGAGAAGCCAGACCTGGCGCAGGCCAAGCAGCGCCTGCGCGAGCAGTACGAGGGACATGAGCCACAGCCCGGCGGATGCGTACAGCGCCAGGCGTCGCCGGTCCATGGCATCGGCCACGGCGCCGCCGTACAGGCCGAACGCGATGAGCGGGAACAGCCCGAACAGCCCGACGAGACCGACGGAGAACGACGAGTGCGTGAGCGCATACACCTGGATCGCTATCGCGACGGTGGTCATCTGCTGGCCGAGCTGGGAGACCGTCGTGCCGAACCACAGCCGGCGGTAGTCCGCAGAGTGGCGTAGTGGCCGGATGTCGGTGACGACGGAGCGCAGCGAGTCGCGGACCGTCACGGCGGTCCAGCGTGCCACGCCCGCGCATTCCTGCTTGTGCGCCGCCGCGAGTGCCCGTAGCGTTTGGCGTACACAGGAAGGAGGTGGTCCAACGCATGCATAGCAAACGGACTTGTGAGGTGGCTGTCAGCTAGCCGCCACCGCTCTGGGAGGAGGGACCGCGCCTAGCGCGACCCCTTTCCGGCCGGGCCACCCCGCCTGTCTATGGCGGGACGGCGGTCGGCGAATCCCAGGCAGCCACCCGACCCGCGGGCGCCGAAGACAGTCCCTTCGGCCCAAGGTCAGCGACGCAGACGTCGCCCCTTCGGAGCAGCCCGCGGGTCGCTGCCTGTCCAGGGGCGTTGCCTGTCCAGGGGTGTTCCGAATCGCCGCTCGGGTGGCAGTGCAGCCGAGTTGTCAGGGTGTCGACGGCGTATACGCCGTCAGACGCCTGACAAGACGCCCAGCGCTGACCGCATCGACGATGGTCAGGGGGCCAGCCGGTCGAGGGTCCAGTCGGTGTCGGTACGCCGGTACCGAAGCCGGTCGTGCATCCGGCCCGGGCGCCCCTGCCAGAACTCCACCATCGACGGCACGACGCGATAGCCACCCCAGTACGGCGGCCTGGTGACGGCGACGCCGTCGCCGAACCGCTGAGCCGCTGCTGCGTAGCGGCGCTCCAGGGCGCCGCGGTCGCTGACTGCCTTCGACTGTGGGGAGGCCCACGCACCGAGCTGCGCGCCGCGGGGACGGACCGCGAAGTAGTCGTCGCTCTCCTCGGCGTCGACCCGCTGAGCCGCACCCTCGATGCGCACCTGGCGCTGCAGCGGGTGCCACGGCAGGACGAGGGCGCACCGCGGGTTGGTGTCGAGCTCGACGGCCTTGCGGGACTCGTAGTTGGTGAAGAACACGAACCCGCGAGCGTCGAACCCTTTCAGCAGCACCATCCGCGCCGACGGCACTGACGGCACCGATGCCGTCGCCAGGAGCATGGCGTTCGGCTCGTGGATGCCGGCGTCGACGGCGTCGCGCAGCCACGTCGCGAACTGCACAATGGGGTCGGCGTCGACATCGGACTCCGCGAGCCCCTGGTCGGCGTACTCCCTGCGCAACCTCGCCAGCTCCTCGTCCACCACAGCGCTGACCCTAAACTCCGAGCACACCAACAAACGCAGGGAGCCGCGGATGCCTGACGTCCAGCGCGGCCTCGAAGGGGTCGTCGCCTTCGAGACCGAGATCGCCGAGCCGGACAAGGAGGGCTCGGCGCTGCGCTACCGCGGGGTCGACATCGAAGAGCTCGTCGGCCGGGTGCCGTTCGAGAAGGTCTGGGGCCTGCTCGTCGACGGCCGGTTCGAGCCGGGCCTGCCACCTGCGGAGCCGTACCCGATCCCGGTTCACTCCGGCGACGTCCGCGCCGACGTCCAGAGCGCGATCGCGATGACCGCGCCGGCCTGGGGGATGCATCAGCTCTACGACGAGGATGACGTGGAGGCTCGCGCCGACCTGGCTCGCACGGCGGTGATGGTGCTGTCCTACGTCGCGCAGGCTGCCCGTGGTGTCGGGTTGCCTATGGTGCCGCAGCGCGAGGTGGACAAGGCGCTCTCGATCGCCGAGCGGTTCATGATCCGCTGGCGCGGTGAGCCCGACGCGCGACACGTGCAGGCGGTCGACGCGTACTGGGTCTCGGCAGCCGAGCACGGCATGAACGCCTCGACGTTCACCGCGCGCGTGGTCGCGTCCACCGGAGCCGACGTCGCGGCCTGCCTGTCCGCCGCCGTGGGAGCGATGTCCGGGCCGCTGCACGGCGGGGCTCCGTCGCGGGTGCTCGGCATGGTGGAGGAGGTCGAGCGCCGCGGCGAGGCGACGTCGTACGTCAAGGAGCTGCTGGACAAGGGTGAACGGCTGATGGGGTTCGGCCACCGCGTCTACCGGGCCGAAGACCCGCGCGCCCGGGTGCTTCGGCGTACGGCCCAGGAGCTGGCCGCGCCGCGCTATGAGGTCGCGCTGGCGCTGGAGGAGGCGGCGCTGGCCGAGCTGCGCGAACGCCGCCCCGACCGGGTGCTGGAGACCAACGTGGAGTTCTGGGCGGCGATCGTGTTGGACTTCGCCGAGGTGCCGCCGCAGATGTTCACCTCGCTGTTTACCTGCGCGCGCACCGGCGGCTGGAGTGCGCACATCCTCGAGGAGAAGCGCACCGGTCGCCTCATCCGACCCTCGGCGACCTACGTCGGCCCCGCGAGCCGCTCGGCGAGCGCCGTCGACGGCTGGGACCCGTCCTGGGACGACGCAGCAGTGAAAGGACCGGTCGCGTGAGGTACGCACAGCTCGGGCGCAGCGGGGTCGAGGTGTCCCGGGTCTGCCTTGGCACCATGAACTTCGGGCCGGTCATCGAGGAGTCGGAGTCGCATCAGGTGCTCGACGCGGCGCTCAGCGCGGGCATCAACTACGTGGACACCGCCAACGTCTACGGCTGGGACGACAAGGGCCTCACCGAGCGGATCGTCGGCTCCTGGCTCGCCGGTTCCCCCCAGCGGCGCGACAAGGTCGTGGTGGCCACCAAGCTCTACGGAACCATGGGCGACGACAAGGAATGGCCGAACCACTACGGCTTGGCCGCCCGCAGCATCGTGCGCGAGTGCGAGGCGTCGCTGCGCCGGCTGCAGACCGACTGGATCGACGTTTACCAGATGCACCACGTCGACCGGCGGGTGCCGTGGGACGAGATCTGGGCCGCGATGGAGCGGCTGGTCGCCGCCGGCAAGATCCTCTACGTCGGCAGCTCCAACTTCGCCGGCTGGCACATCGCGCAGGCGCAGGAGGCGGCACGGTCCCGGCACTTCCTCGGTCTGGTCTCCGAGCAGTCGCTCTACAACCTGGTGGAGCGCAGCATCGAGCTCGAA
>DATHBP010000083.1:0-3512 GCA_035296085.1 Nocardioidaceae bacterium
GTCGATGCTCGAGCGGCTCGCCCGGAGCGAAGGTCGGCGCAAGCCCCGTGACGCGGCGGTGTCGGCACGAGCGGCGGAGCTGTCCGCGCGCTACCTGGACGGCCGAGCCCAGCCGAGGTCGGTGCGCTGGGTGGACAACCAGGGGTCACGGTGGGGGTCGTGCACGCCGGCCGACGGGTCCGTCCGACTGTCGGCCCGCTTGCAGGACATGCCCGGCTGGGTGCTCGACTACGTGCTCGTCCACGAGCTCGCGCACCTGCTCGAGCCCGGGCACACCGAGGCGTTCTGGCTGCTCGTCGGGCGCTATCCCAAGACCGAACGCGCCCGCGGCTACCTCGACGGCGTGGCGGACGCCGCTCGACTACCCAGGAACGCGTCGGACGCTGCGCCGCAAGCACCAGCGGACTGACACTCAGCGCGGCGCGAAGGGGTCCTGGGCGTCGACGTACTCGAAGATCAGGCTCGTCTCGGCGTGCGCGACTCCGGGCTGGCTGGTCACATGGTCGAGGAGGAACTCACGGAGCGCGTCGGTGTCGGCCACTGCAACGTGCACGAGGTAGTCGTTGACCCCGGACACATGGAACATGGCGAGCACGCCAGGCAGCGACGGCATGCTCTGCCGGAAGCTGTCGATCTGCTCGCGGGTGTGGGCAGCCAGGCGTACGGCGATGAGAGCCTGCACCGGTCGCCCCATGGCGGCCAGGCTCACCTCGGCGTGGAAGCCACGGAGAACGCCGCGCTCCCGCAGCGCCTTGACCCGGGCGTGGACGGTCGACGGTGCCACGCCGAGTGCCTCAGCCATAGCCGCGTTGGGCGTGCGGGCATCGCGCCGCAGCAGATCCACCAGCGCCAGGTCGAGGTCGTCGAGCGCGGCGTGCGGAGCTGTGCGGGTCGCTTGCGCGGTGTTCGGCATGGCGTCCAGGATGCCGCAGATCGGTGACGAATCGTTGCTGAAACGCGGAAAATCCGACGATCCTACGAAGTTCTTGGCAAGCGGGCTGGATTAGTTCACGCTGCAGATATGACTCGATTCGACACTGCCGCGGTGCACGGCGGTCGCGAGGACCTCACCGCCGCCGGCGTGCACGTCCCGCCGATCGACTTGTCGTCGACCTATCCGCTGCCCGACGTCGACCGTGGCGGCGCCGCGTATGAGGTGCTGGCGAGTGGCGGTAGGCCCGGGGCGGAGGACAGCCTCGTCTACGCGCGGCTGTGGAACCCGACGGTGGCCCGCTTCGAGGGCGCCTTGGCGCAGCTGGAGGAGTGCGAGGAGGCGGTCGCGTTCGCGTCCGGCATGGCCGCGTTGAGCGCCTGCCTGCTCGCCACGGCGGCAGCCGGCAAGCCGCACGTGGTCGCGGTCCGGCCGCTCTACGGCGGCTGCGACCACGTGCTCACGACGGGACTCCTCGGGACCACGGTGACCTGGGCCGAGCCCGACACGATCGGGGACGCGATTCGCGACGACACCGGGCTCGTAGTCGTCGAGACGCCTGGCAACCCCACCTTGGAGCTCATCGACCTGCGCAAGGTCAGCGCGCAAGCCGGGAACGTGCCGGTGTTGGTGGACAACACGTTCGCGACGCCGGTGCTCCAACAGCCGGTCCGGCATGGCGCGACGCTGGTCATGCACTCGGCCACCAAGTTCCTCGGCGGTCACGGCGACATCGTGGCCGGGGCGGTGACCACGACCGGCGAGTGGGCGACCCGGCTGCGTCAGGTCCGGGCCGTCACCGGTGGCCTGCTGCACCCCTGGTCGGCCTACCTGCTGCACCGCGGGCTGCAGACGCTGCCGGTACGGGTGCGCGCCCAACAAGTCAGCACCGGCAAGCTGGCCGATCGACTCGCGGGCCACCCTGGCGTACGAGCGGTCTTCTATCCCGGCATGCCCGACTGCGACCCGGAGCAGCTCGTCGGGCGGCAGATGTCCGGAGCGGGCGCCGTCCTGGCCTTCTCCGTCCTGGGGGGCTACGACGCGGCGGCCGAGGTTGCCAACAGCTGTCGGCTCATCGTGCACGCCGTCTCACTCGGCGGCGTGGACTCCCTCATCCAGCACCCGGCTTCCCTCACCCACCGCCCGGTCGCCGCGGAGGCGAAGCCGCTCCCCGATGTGCTGCGGCTCGCTGTGGGGCTCGAGGACCCAGAGGACCTCTGGGCAGACCTCGGTGCAGCGCTGGACCGTGCGAGCGCGCTCGCGTAAACGGCGATGCGCGCCGCGGACACCACCGCGGCGCTGGTACGTGGCGAACGTACTTGTCACGGCAGTTACCCACGTCTCGCGGGACATCCGCCTAGCGAAGTGGGGATCTACCTACACAACCGGGTAGTTGCCCCTCGGGCCGCGCGGGGGCGGTCAGCGTGCGGGGGAGCTCCCGTCGTCGTCCTGGGCGGCCGGGTCATCGCCAGCCGAGTCGCCCTGGGCGGCCGGGTCGTCGCCAGCCGCTGGGTTGTCGTTCGGGGCCGCGTCGTCGGCGGCCACGTCGTCGCTCAGCAGCGCGGTGAGTGCGGCGTCGAACTCCGCCGAGTCGGTGTCGACGGCGCCGGACTTGGCGCGCTCGGCGAACCCCAGCGGGTCGTCGAGGTCTGCCGGACCGGGCATCAGATCGGGATGGGTCCAGACCGCGTCGCGGGCTCGCTCTCCGGCGGCGGTCCGCAAAGCCCCCCACAGCGCGGCGGCGTCGCGCAGCCGGCGCGGCCGCAGCTCCAGGCCGACCAGCGACGCGAACGTCTGCTCAGCGGGGCCGCCGGCGGCGCGGCGACGGCGTACGGCCTCGCGCAGCGCCGCCGCAGCCGGCATGCGCTGTCCTGTCGCCTCGCCGACGACGTCGTCGGTCCAGCCCTCCACCAGCGCCAGCGCTGTCTCCAGCCGACCGAGCGCAGCCGACTGAGCAGCGGTCTCCTGCGGCTCGAACAGTCCACCTGCCAGCGCCTCCTGGACTCCTTGCAGGTTCGTCGGGTCGATCCCGGAGATGGTAGCCTCAATGGCCTCGATGTCGATGGAGATGCCCCGAGCGTACTCCTCGACGAGCCCCAGCAGGTGGCTCCGCAGCCACGGCACGTGCCCGAACAGGCGTTGGTAGGCGCACTCGCGGAGGGCGAGGTAGAGCACGACGTCGGAGTGCTCGACCCCCAGCCCGGCACCGAACTCGCGCACGTTGTGCGTGACCAAAGCCGCCCGGCCCGCCGGCCCGAGCGGGAGGCCGATCTCGCAGACGCTGACCACCTCGGCGGCAAGACCACCGATCGCCTGGCCGATCTGAGCGCCGAACATCGCACCGCCGGCTTGGCCGAGCAGCCCAACGAACGGGCCGGCCATCGCCTTGGCCTCCTCAGGTATCGCCTGCTGCATGGCCGCGACGACCGAGCCGGCGACCGGCTCGACCAGCTGTTGCCACACGGGCATGGTGGCTTCGACCCACTCCGCGCGGCTCCACGCCTCGGCGGTCGTCGAGCCGGCGGGCAAGGTGCACGCGTCGTCCAGCCAGACCTCGGCCAGGCGTACGGCGTCGGCCACG
>DATHBP010000084.1:0-3978 GCA_035296085.1 Nocardioidaceae bacterium
GACGAGCCGTTCTCCGCGCTCGACCCGCTGATCCGCCGCGACATGCAAAAGGAGGTCATCCGGCTCCACCACGAGGTGGGCAAGACGATGATCTTCATCACCCACGACCTGCAGGAGGCGCTCAAGCTCGGCGACCGGATCTTGATCATGCGAGACGGGGAGATGGTGCAGATCGGGCCACCTGACGAGGTGGTCGCCAAGCCGGCGGACGACTACGTCAGACGCTTCGTGAGCGACGTACCGAAGTCGCAGGTGCTCACCCTGAAGTGGGTAATGCGCCCGCTGACCGGCGAGGTCCCCGTCGACGGCCCGGTCCTGGACGCCGACATGGTGGTCCGGGACGCCGCCAGCGACGTCCTGAAACACCAGGGGCCAGTGCGGGTATCCCAGGGCGACCGCATCGTCGGCATGGTCACCCACGAGGACATCTTGCGCGTGGTCGTCGCGGAGGAAGAAGCCTGAATGGCCACCACCACCGTTGAGCGCCCGGCGAGGTCGGCATCGGCACCGCCGCCGCCAGCCTCCCAGCCACTGCGCGTGCCGCGGTGGGTCTGGGCGCTCGCGGTGCTCGTGGGCTGGATAGTCGTGTGGAGCTTCACGAAGGGCCAGGACACACTGGTGGTGCCGGCGCTCTCCCAGACCGACCGGCACCAGGAGATCGGCGAGGTCGCCAACGGGCTGGGCGGCACGGCAATCACCCAGGTGATCGCGAACGGCATCAACGGCATCGTCGAGTTCTTCCAGGAGCTGATCTCGACCCCGAACCCGCCTCGACCCGCGCCGACGGTCGGCTGGCTCGGCGTCGTGGCGATCGCGGCCTGGATCGGGTACGCCGTCGCGAACTGGCGGATCGCGCTTCTCGTCGCCGCATCCTTCGTCTCCTTCGGCCTCTTCGGGTTCTGGGAAGACTCCATGGATTTGCTGATCGTGGCGCTCGTCTCCGTCGCGATCGCGGTCATCATCGGCTTCCCGCTGGCGGTCTGGATCGGACTGAGCCCACGGGCCGAGCGCGCCGTCACCCCGGTCCTGGACATGCTGCAGACGATGCCGACATTCGTCTACCTCATGTTTGTCATCATCCTGTTCGGCATCGGGGCGCCGAACGCGGTCGTGTGCACGGTGGTGTACGCCCTGCCGCCGCTGATCCGCATCGCCGGCTTCGGAATTCGCGACGTCTCGCCGACGGCCATCGAGGCCACCGATTCCCTGGGACAGTCGACCTGGCAGCGGCTGTGGAAGGTGCAGATCCCGATGGCCCGCTCGACGATCATCCTGGGCCTCAACCAGACGATCCTCGCGGCACTGTCCATCGCGATCATCGCGGGCTACGTCAACGGTCCCGGCCTGGGCAAGCCGGTGCTGGCGGCGCTGACCCAGAACGACTTCGGAGCGGGGCTGGTGCCGGGCCTGTTGATCGTGCTCATGGGGATCATGCTGGACCGCACCACGACCGCGGCAAGCCAGCGTTCTGAGAAGGTCGCCCGCGGCGGTGGGGAGGACCGGCGGCGACGGCGCGGCGTTCTCGGGCTGCTGCTCATCCCGGTCGCGGTAGCGGTGTGGTACTCCCGCTACGCGATCGACGCCGCGGTGTTTCCGGAGAACGGCCTCACCCGCTCGGTTGCGGACCGCGCGAACGTGTGGATGGAGTCGCTCACCTCGGCGCTCGACGGGGCAGCCGCGGCCGTCAAGGACCTGGTCACGTACGGCCTGCTCAACCCGATGCAGTCCTTGTTGGCCGAATCCCCGTGGTGGCTCGCCTACGCGGCCCTCCTAGGGTTGGCCGTCGCCATCGGCGGAGCCCGGGCGGCAGCACCGACCGTCGTGTGCCTGACCGGCATCTACCTGCTCGACCTGTGGAACGACACGATGGTCGTCCTCAACATGACGCTGGTGGCGACGCTGCTCGTCATGATGCTCGCGGTGGTGTTCGGGGTCTGGATGGCCCGCAGCCCGCGGGCGGACCTGGCGATCCGCCCGGTGCTCGACGCCGGCCAGACGATCCCGGCGTTCGTGTTCCTCATTCCGGTGCTGGCGCTGTTCGGCTCGACGCGCTTCACCGCGATCGTTGCCGGTGTCATGTACGCCGCACCGGCCGCTATAAAGCTGGTTGCGGACGGGGTCCGAGGCGTCAACCCCAGCGCGGTCGAGGCGGGCCGGTCCATGGGTTCGACCCGGTGGCAGGAGATCCGCAAGGTGCAGCTGCCGATGGCCAAGGGCTCCCTGGTGCTGGCGACTAACCAGGGCCTGCTCTTCGTGCTCGCCATGGTTGTCATAGGTGGGCTCGTCGGTGCGGGAGCGCTCGGCTACGACGTGGTGTACGCCTTGGCGCACTCCGCCGAATACGGCGGCAAGGGGATCGCCGCGGGCTTCTCAATCGTGCTGCTCGGCATCTTCATCGACCGGGTGACCAAGGCGGCGGCGCAGCGCGCCGGGTCCGGCGCTAGCAGCCAGAGCCGCCGGATCTGGTTTTCCAGGCAACGGGCGGCGGCCGCCTCATGAGCGTCAAGTCAGACAACGCAACGCGGGTCGCATCTCGCGACACGACAAGTCAACGAAGGAGTGGGAAAGTGCGGCAACAACACAAACTGGGCGCCCGCCTCACGGTCATCGCCGCGGGAGCTGTGCTCGCGCTGACGGCCTGTGGCGGCGGCTCGGTGGAGGAGCAGACGGACGAGAACCAGGCACAGGCGGGCGGCGGTGATTGCGGCGAGTTCGACATTTTGATGCACCCCTGGGTCGGCTACACCGCCAACGCCTATGTCGTCGGGCACGTGGCAGAGGAGGAACTAGGTTGCACCGTCAACTACATCGAGCTGAAGGAGGGCGGCCCGTCGTACCAGGCGCTCGCGTCGGGTGACGGGGACGTCATCTTGGAGGAGTGGTCGCACGAGGCCGAGCTGAAGCAGTCCGAGAAGGACGGGACCGCGGTCGACCTTGGGTCGATGGGCGCAGTCGGGGTCATCGGGTGGTACGTGCCCGGATGGCTCGGCGAGGAACACCCGGAGGTCCTCGACTGGCAGAACCTCAACGACTTCGCCGACGAGTTTCAGACGTCCGAGTCAGGTGACCAGGGCCAGTTCCTAGGCTCGGACCCGACGTACACGCAGTACGACGAGGCGATCATCAAGAACCTCGGGCTCGACTTCAAGGTCATCTTCTCCGGCGGAGAGACCGCAACCGTCGAGGCGTTCGAAAAGGCCCAGGAGAACAAGGAGTGGCTCATCGGCTACTTCTGGGAGCCGCATTACATCCACGCGCAGATCCCGTTCTCACGGGTGAAGCTGCCGCCCTACGAGGAGGGCTGCGACGCCAACAAGGCGGAGGTCGACTGCGACTACGCCGAAACAGTCCTGAAGAAGGTCGCAGCCACCGAGTTCATGGACTCCGGCTCCCCGGCCGCCGATCTGGTCGAGAAGTGGGAGTGGACCAACGAGGACCAGAACGTCGTCGCGAAGTACATCACCGCCGACAAGATGTCCCCGGAGGAGGCCGCGGCGAAGTGGGTAACGGACAACAAAGACAAGGTCGAGGCCTGGCTCGGCTGATCTGAGCCGTACGCCGCGGACGCTGGACCAGCCGGTGTCCGCGGCGTACCGGCGATCCGATATCGTTTCGGATAGCGCTCTCACGTTCCGTAGTTCGCAACATGTTGATGTAGAGGTAACCGCTTATGGCAGACGCCCCACCCACCGCCCGCGTCGTCGTCATCGGCGCAGGCATCGTCGGCAACAGCCTCGTCCACCACCTGGCACACCTGGGCTGGCGCGACATCGTGCAGCTCGACAAGGGGCCGCTGCCCAACCCCGGCGGATCCACCGGGCACGCGTCGAACTTCATCTTCCCCGTCGACCACTCGCGTGAGATCACCGACCTCACTCTGGACAGCGTCCGGCAGTACCAGGAGATGGGCGTGTTCACCCAGTCCGGTGGCTTCGAGGTGGCGCGTACCGAGGAGCGCATGGAGGAGCTGCGCCGGCG
>DATHBP010000085.1:0-4212 GCA_035296085.1 Nocardioidaceae bacterium
TCGACCAGCTCATAGCACTGCTCCAGCACGGTGGCTTCCCACGCAGCGAAGGTCGGCATGCCGGTGTTCGAGCTTCCGCATGCCACTAGCTCGATCGCCGGGTCCACCATGCGCATCGCTCGCGCCGTTTCGGCGGCCAGACGCGCATATTCCGCGGCGGTCTTGTGGCCGACCTGCCACGGACCGTCGAGCTCGTTGCCGAGGCACCACACCGAGACGCCGTGCGGCTCTGGATGGCCATGAGCCCGGCGCAGGTCGGAAAGCGCCGTTCCCGCGCGGTGGTTGCAGTACTCAAGCAGGTCAACCGCCTCCTGGACACCACGGGTGCCGAGGTTGACGCCCAGCATCGGCTCGACACCGGCGGAGGCACACCAGTCGACGAACTCATCGACGCCCACCTCGTTGGACTCGATCGCTCGCCACGCCAGATCGAGGCGGCGCGGCCGCTGGTCCACCGGTCCGATGCCGTCCTCCCACCGGTAGCCGGAGAGAAAGTTGCCCCCTGGGTAACGCACGATGGTGGGCGCCAGCTCTCGTACCAGCTGCACGACGTCTTGGCGAAAGCCGCTCGCGTCAGCAGTCGGGTGACCTGGCTCGTAGATGCCTGTATAGACACATCGACCCATGTGTTCCACGAACGAGCCGAAGAGGCGGGGGTTCACCGTGCCGGCGCGGAAGTTCCGGTCGAGCGTCATCGTGGCAGCCTGCATGGCGGGCCGTTCTATCCGTTGCCGTGGCTCGGCTTGCGGGGAGGATACTAGCCACGAAAACCAGGAGCGTGCCGTGAAAGGAACCGCCGCAGCGGCTGAGATCGCCGCAGATCTCCCGCGGACGATGTCTGCTGTCGTGTGTCACGGCCCAGGTGACTACCGGTTCGACGAAGTAGCCGTCCCGATGCCTGGCCCAGGCGAGGCGCTTGTCCAGGTTGAGGCTGTGGGTATCTGTGCGAGTGACCTGAAGTGCTACGGCGGAGCCCCCAAGTTCTGGGGTGACGAGAGCCGACCGGCCTGGGCGGAGACGCTCGTCGTTCCGGGCCACGAGTTCGTTGGACGCATCGTCGAAGTGGACGAGGAGGGACGCCGGCACTGGGCCGTCGAGGCCGGTGACCGGGTGGTCTCTGAGCAGATCGTCCCCTGCTGGGTGTGCTTCTACTGCCGTCGAGGGCAGTACTGGCTGTGTGAGCCGCATGACATCTACGGCTTCAAGCGCAGTACGCCGGGGGCGATGGCTTCGTACATGGTCTTCCCGGCTAGAGCTCTCGTGCACAAGATCAGCGCGGATGTGCCGCCCGCGCATGCGGCTTTCGCCGAACCGCTCTCGTGTGCACTCCATGCCGTCGAGCGTGGCCGCATCAGCTTCGAGGATGTCGTCGTCGTGGCCGGCTGCGGCCCGATCGGGTTGGGCATGGTCGTCGGTGCGGTGGCAAAGGGAGCGGCCAGCGTGATCGCTCTGGACATGTCGGACTCACGGCTCGCGGTTGCAGAGCGGTGCGGTGCAGCCGTTACCGTCAACGTGAAAGATGAGGATGCCGTGAAGGCGGTCCGAGCGCTGACCGATGGTCGTGGCGCAGATGTCTATCTCGAGGCGACCGGCCACCCAACGGCGGTGTCACAGGGGCTCAACCTGCTGCGCAAGCGCGGCACCTACGTCGAGTACGGCGTGTTCGGCTCCGAGGCGTCGGCCGACTGGAGCATTATCAGCGACGACAAGGAACTCGACGTACTCGGAGCTCATCTGGGGCCTGGATGCTGGCCAGCCGCCATTCGCCTTATCGAGTCCGGTGCACTGCCGCTTGACCACATCTGCACGCATCAGCTGCCGTTGAGTCAGTTCCAGCAGGGACTTGACCTCGTCAGCGACGGGCGCACATCGATCAAAGTCACGCTGATCCCATGACAACAGCGTCCGCGCGCCGGGTCGGTCTTTTCCTCGAGCAGTGCAGGGTGCCCGGGTGCGTGGCTCTGCGGTGGGGGTGAACGAACTCTTCCTGGGCGTCGACATCGGGAGCGCGAGCACCAAGGGCGTCCTCACAACGGCGAACGGGGCGATCGTCGATACCGCGACGCGCTCGCATTCCATGTCCTTGCCCCGACCGGGATGGGCGGAGGCCGATCCGCTGTCAGTGTGGTGGGGCGACGTCGCCTCGATCTGTCGCCAGCTGGTCGACCGGGCAGCTAACAGGCGCGTGGCCGGTGTATGCGTGAGTGGCGTGGGCCCTTGCCTGGTCCTCTGCGACGCCCACGACGAGCCGGTGCGACCGGCCATCCTGTACGGAATCGACATGCGCGCCACCGCTGAGATTGCCGAGCTGACCGAGCGGTACGGGTCGGCCAGGATTCTCGAGCGGTGCGGCAAGGCCCTGTCGACACAGGCAGTCGGACCGAAGATGTTGTGGGTTCAGCGCAACGAACCCGCGGTATGGGCGCGAGCGGCCCGTTGGTACAACTCGAGCTCGTACATTGCGGCGAAGCTGACCGGCAGCTACGTGCTGGACCACCACACGGCCAGCCAATGCGACCCTCTGTACGACGTTCGGTCAAACGAGTGGTGTGCGGACTGGGCGCCCGAGGTCTCAGCGGGGGTGGCCCTGCCACGGCTGGTCTGGCCCAGCGACATCGTGGGGACTGTGACAACCGCGGCCGCACAGGCGACCGGCCTTCCGGTCGGCACGCCCGTATCGGCCGGGACAGTCGATGCCTGGGCCGAGGCGGTCAGTGCAGGGGTGCGACGACCTGGTGATCTCATGCTCATGTACGGCTCCACGATGTTCTTCGTCAAGGTGCTGCGCAAGCTCCAGGTGCGCCCGAAGCTGTGGACGACCGCTGGCGTCGACCCAGGCAGCTACACGCTGGCGGCTGGGATGGCGACGTCGGGCAGCGTGACCTCCTGGCTGCGCGACATGACCGGCGGCGCGCCCTACGAGGAGCTGGTGGCGGAGGCGTCACGTACACCGCCTGGAGCGGACGGCCTCCTCGTCTTGCCGTACTTCGCCGGTGAACGCAGCCCGATCTTCGACCCTCAGGCGAGGGGAGTGGTGGCGGGACTCACGCTCCGCCACAGCAGAGGTCACCTGTTCCGCGCCGTGTATGAGGGCATCGCCTTCGGCATCCGGCAGATTCTGGAGATCATCGACGCCGCAGCCGTCGACGTCACGACCCGCCTGGTCGCCGTCGGCGGTGGCACCGAGGGTGGGCTGTGGACGCAGGTGGTGAGCGACGTCTGCGGCCGTGAACAGCAGGTCCCGGCGACGACAATCGGAGCTAGCTATGGCGATGCGTTGCTCGCCGCGATGGGAACGGGGACCGTGCCAGCCGGAACTGACTGGGCTCGCATCGAGCGCACCGTCTCACCGAATCCGAGCACTCGAGAACTGTATGACCGGCTGTACCGAGCCTACGGCGAGCTGTATCCGGCGACTCGCGCTCACATGCACCTGTTGGCGAGCTTGCAGCGATCCGAGCCAACGTCGAGCTCGGTCGGCTAAGCATCTCCACCCACCCAGCCGTCAGCGCGCTGCGCTCAGCCGCGTGGTCGGTGGGAACCCCGGTTCGGTGAGTGCCGCACGGTCGGCCCGGAAGATGTCGACCGGATGTCGGCTGGCTCCGGTGGTCGCGAGGTCGGCGACCACCTCGCCGAGGAGTGCTGCAAACTTCCCGGCATGGCCTGAGCCGCCGATCGCAACGGTGATGCGGGGATCGCCCGGGAGGACGTCGACGATGAATTCTTTGTCCGGCGGCATGTCGTAGACGCACACCTTGGACAGGACCTCGGGCCCGACCGCGTCCGGCAGGTGACGGGTGAGGAACTTCAGCAGCCTCGCGGACTCCGCAGGGTCGGGCTCGTTCGTGCGTTGTGCGGGAGAAATCGTGCGTTTACCGAGGTCCCGAGCGACTTTGACCGCTACCTCTCCATAGACGGGGAAGCCGTAGTGGATGTCCTCACCATGGAAGACCCAGATCGGAAAGCGGTCGGGAGCGAAATCGCGGACCCGCGCCGGCGCGAAGTACGCCACTTGCTCCTGGGTCAGCGTGATGGGCCAGGCGACACCGAGGTCGCGCAGTAGCTCGCCCGCCCACGACCCGGTGGCCAAAGTGAGGTGCTCCGCCGAGACTCGACCGCGATCTGTCCGCACTGCGATGCGCGATCCGTCACGGTCGATGCCCTCGACGCGCGTCTCACTGGCGCAGGTGACGCCGAGCTCGCGACCCAGCG
>DATHBP010000086.1:0-3441 GCA_035296085.1 Nocardioidaceae bacterium
GTGCCCGCGAGGTCGTTGCGGGCGTACTGGACCTCGACGAGCTGGCGGAGCAGGTGGTCTCGCTCGATCTGCTGGCCCACACGCAGCCGGACCATCCGGTCGACGTACTCCTGCGGTGTGCCCAGGCCGTAGATGCACGAGACGCTGGCTACGACGATCACATCGCGCCGGGTGAGCAGCGAGTTGGTCGTCGAGTGACGCAGCCGCTCGACCTCCTCGTTGAGCGAGGAGTCCTTCTCGATGTAGGTGTCGGTCTGCGGGACGTACGCCTCGGGCTGGTAGTAGTCGTAGTAGGAGACGAAGTATTCGACGGCGTTGCCCGGAAACAGCTCACGCAGCTCGTTGGCGAACTGTGCGGCGAGCGTCTTGTTGGGCTCGATGACCAGCGTCGGGCGCTGCACGCGCTCGACCAGCCAGGCAGTCGTCGCGGTCTTGCCGGTGCCGGTTGCGCCCAGCAGCACGACATCCTTCTCGCCGCCGGTGATGCGCCGCTCGAGGTCGTTGATCGCCTCGGGCTGGTCGCCGGAGGGGTCGTAGTCAGCACGCACGGCGAACGGGGCGACTCGCCGCTCCAGGTCGGACACTGGCCTCATGCGAACACCGTACGGCGGCCCACCGACAGTCCGGCCGGGTCGGCCCGGACGCGGTGACGGCTTACCCCGGCAGGTGCGTGCGAGGCGCCATCCGCGGTGCGCGGCGGGGTCGCCGGTGGCCGGTCAGCTCCAGGAGTCGCTGGACGCGGTAGCGGTGCGGTGAGTACGGCGCCAACAGCTCGGCGAGCTGTTCGTCGTCGGCTTCGACGCCGGTGAGTGCCCAGCCCACGTCGCGGGCTACGTGGTAGTCGCCGAAGCTCACCGCGTCTGCGTCGCCGTGCGCGCGCTGACGCACCTCCGCCGCGGTCCAAACCCCCACTCCGGGCAGCGACCGCAGCCGGCTCTCCACCTCTGCCGGCGGCAGATCGAGTGTCCGCTCGAGCGAGGTAGCTGCCCGGGCCGCGACTACTGCGGTTCGGGAGCGAGCCGGGTCGATGTGGCAGCGCAGCCACTCCCAGGACGGGATGCGCGCTACCGCCGCCGGGGCCGGGAGAACACGCATGCCCAGCGCCGCACCCGGGCCGGGTGCCGGCTCGCCGAACCTGCGCAGGACCCGGCGCCAGCCTGTCCACGCCTCCTGACCGGTCACCTTCTGCTCCAGGATCGCTGCCAGCAGCGCCTCGAACACCAGTCCGGTGGACGGCACCCGCCAATGCGGGTGCCGACGCCAGGCGTACGCCACCGGTGGGTGCCGGGGCTCGAAGCCGGTCGGGTCGTCGGCGGCACCGAGCAGTCGAGGCAGCCGATCGAGGATCCAGTCGGCACCGGCTCCCCACGCCTGCGCCTCGACCTCCGCGAGTGGCGCCCGTGCTCGCACCCGGAGTGTCACCGGGCCTGCCGGCGTTCTGCAGGAGCGCCACAACGCACCGCTCTCGTCGGTGCGATAGGTGGGGTCGCCGGAGCCGCGCCGGATCGACGACAGGATCGTCGCGACCGCACACGGCCAGGCGGGTCGCCACAATCGAGCAGCTGGCGCGGCGGCGACCGTGCTCGGAGCAGTGGGCACGCAGTCAGTGTGCCGCTCTGCGCGGACACGCGGCCGGGTGCGAGGTGGTAATCCAGCGGCTCGTCGTCTTGGCGCCGCCGGCCCTGGCACACAATGGGGCGATGCTGCTCGCCGATCTGGTCGCTACGTCTGCGGAGGTTGCTGACACCCGCTCGCGCACCGTGAAGACCTCGGCCATCGCAGCCGCACTGCGCCGAGCGTCGGCCGCAGAGGTCGAGACGGTGGTCGCGTACCTGTCCGGAGAGCTGCGTCAGCGGCGCATCGGGGTCAGCTGGAAGTCGCTTGCGGAAGCACCACCACCTGCCACGCATCCGACCTTGCGCGTGCTGGAGGTCCACGAGGCGTTCGACCGCATCGCCGCGATGAGCGGCAGTGGGTCGCAGTCCGCGAAGCGAGAGACGCTGCGCGCGCTGATGGGGCGGGCGACCGACGCAGAGCAGACCTTCCTCACCGCACTCGTCGGCGGTGAGCTGCGTCAGGGCGCCTTGGACGGTGTGATGCTCGACGCGGTCGCCAAAGCCGCCGATGTCCCGGCGACGCTGGTGCGGCGAGCCGCGATGCTGCGCGGCGCGGCCGGCCCGGTAGCTGCGGTGGCCCTGATTGACGGCGTGGCTGGCCTGGAACGCTTTCGGTTGGAGGTCGGCCGACCGGTCCGGCCGATGCTGGCGTCCACCGAGCCCGACGTGCTCGCGGCCATGGCCAAGGCGACCGGCCAGGCCGGTCGTGCTCCGGTCGCTGTGGAGTGGAAGCTGGACGGCATTCGTGTCCAGGTGCACCGTAGCGGCGACGACATCGGCATCTTCACCCGAAGCCTCGACGACATCACCGACCGCCTCCCCGAGGTCGTGTCAGCGGCGGCCGGGTTGCCCTGCTCGTCGGTCGTCCTCGACGGTGAGGCGATCGCGCTCGACGGCCACGGCGTGCCGCTCCCCTTCCAACAGACGGCTGCCCGCACCGCCAGCCAGACCGAGGCACGTCGTACCGCTCGCGCCGTCCCGCTGTCGGCGTACTTCTTCGACATTCTCCATCTCGACGGCACTGATCTCCTGGACGCGCCAGCGCTGGAGCGGGCACGCCGGCTGACAGACGTCGTCCCGTCGCAGTTCCGGGTTCCACGCCGGGTGACCACTGATCCGGTCGAGGCGAGCGGCTTCTTCGCCGATGCGGTCCGCCAGGGTCATGAGGGCGTCGTCGTCAAGGCGCTGGACGCGCCGTACGAAGCGGGGCGGCGGGGCGCCGCCTGGGTGAAGGTCAAGCCTCGGCACACACTGGACCTCGTCGTGCTGGCTGCCGAGTGGGGCCACGGACGCCGGCGCGGCTGGCTGTCCAACCTGCACCTGGGCGCCCGTGACGGCGCCGGCTTCGTGATGCTGGGGAAGACGTTCAAAGGCCTCACCGACGCCATGCTCGCGTGGCAGACCGAGCGGCTGCTCGCCTTGTCGACGAGCGAGGGCGGCTACGTCGTCGAGGTCAGACCCGAGCTCGTCGTGGAGATCGCGTTCGACGGTGTGCAGACCTCGACGCGGTATCCAGGTGGCATGGCGCTGCGGTTCGCACGGGTGCTGCGCTACCGGGAAGACAAACGTGCAGAGGAGGCGGACACTGTCGACACGGTCCGAGCGATCCACGAGCGAGGACACCGGTGAAGCGGATCGTGCTGTGGGGCGCCACCGGGTACACCGGTGCGCTGGTCGCCGAGGCAATGGTCGGCAGTGGTCTCCCGGTGACGTTGGCCGGTCGTGACGCCGAGCGGCTGTCCAGACTTCGCGAGCGGCTGTCAGCGGCTGACGAGTGGCGCGTCGAAGTCGCTGACGCGTCGCAGCCAGGCTCGGTGGCAGCGCT
>DATHBP010000087.1:0-10191 GCA_035296085.1 Nocardioidaceae bacterium
GCTGGGCTCGCCGCAGCCGGTGCTGACCGGGATCCCACGTGGCGAGATCCACGACGGGGGCCGGCTCGCGTTCGGGCCGGACGGGATGCTGTACGTCGCGACCGGGGAGACCGGCAACGAGGACCTGGCGCAGGACCGCACCTCGCTCGGCGGCAAGGTGCTCCGGGTCACCCCCGATGGCGAGCCCGCCCCGGGCAACCCCGATCCCGGCTCAGCGGTCTGGAGCCTTGGGCACCGCAACGTCGAAGGGCTCGCCTTCGACAACGACGGGCGGCTGTGGGCGGCGGAGTTCGGCTACCAGACCTGGGACGAGCTCAACCTCGTGCGCGCGGGACGCAACTACGGTTGGCCCGCCGCCGAAGGCGACGCAGGCACCGCCGGGTTCGTGGACCCGATGGTGCAGTGGCGGCCTGAGGACGCGTCACCGTCTGGGCTCGCGTACGCGGCTGGCTCGCTGTGGGTCGCTGCGCTCCGGGGCGAGCGGCTGTGGCAGGTCGAGGTGCGAGGCGGCCGGGTGGCTGGTCAGCCGCAGGCTCACTTCATCGGGGACTATGGCCGGCTGCGTACGGTCGCCACCGCACCTGACGGGTCGCTGTGGCTCACCACCAGCAACACCGACGGCCGCGGCGACCCCGCACCGGGCGATGACCGGATCTTGCGCATCACCGTGCCCTGAACACCCACTCCTGCTGCACTTCCGGGTCGCTACGGACGCCGGCTCCCGACCTCGACGGGGTCGCCGACCCGGACCATGCCGGGGGCACCGACGCTGGCGATGACCCCCAGCGTCAGCTGCCCGCGTCCGTGGTCGGCGAGGGCTTGGAGCCCCGCCCAGTCCTTGCCTCCGTCCCGGGGGCTGTAGGTGATCACGACGCAGCGCTCCAAGGCTTGGGTGATCGTCAGCTGCGCCTCGCCCAGGCGTACGTCCCGATCGACCCAGGAGTCTTCCTCGTAGGGCTCGGTGCCGCCGACCTCGATGAGCATGCGGTATCGGGCCGAACCCGACCCGTCGGGCACCTGCGGCGTCTCGACCGCCGCGACCGAGGCCTGGCCGATGAGCGACACCGGCCCCTCGTCCCAGCCAACACCGGTCCGGTCAGCGAGGACCACCCGCAGGGGCTCGCCCACGTAGTCGGAGAGTGCGTCGGCTACCGCCCCCGGAAGGACCCGTCCGTGCCGATCCTTGCCGAACAGCCGCGCGCTGGCGTCTTGACCCACCGCAGCCAGGTCGCTTGTCACGGTGTGCCCGTCGGGGAACGTGACCGTCAGCGCGCCGGCGTCAAGGTCCAGGTCAGGTGTCACCCCGAGCAGCGTCGGGAACCGGCGGATCGTCGCGACCGTTGCGTTGGCCCGCAGGAGGAAGACCCGGCGGTCTTCGGCGACACCGTCTGTGTCCAGGCGTACCTCGTGCCGAGGGACCAGGGCCAAACCCTTGACCGGCGACACCTGCAGCCGCGACACGGTGATCACGGCTCAGGCCTCGTCGGAGAGGCGCTCGAGGATGAGCTCTCGGACGCGAGCGGCGTCGGCCTGGCCGCGCATCTGCTTCATCACCGCTCCGATCAACGCCCCGGCCGCCGCGACCTTCCCGGCGCGGATCTTGGCTGCCACGTCGGAGTTGGCCGTGATCGCAGCGTCGACGGCCGCGAACAGCGCTGCATCGTCGGACACCAGCTCGAGTCCCCGAGCCGCGACGACCTGCTCGGGCGAGCCCTCACCGGCGAGCACCCCCTCGAAGACTTGGCGGGCCAGCGTGTCGTTGACCCGGCCGGACTCGACGAGCGCCTGGATCTCCGCGACCTGCTGGGGTGTGATCGGCAGGGTGTCTACGGCGACGCCCTGCCCGTTGGCCCGGCGGGCCAGCTCGGAGAGCCACCACTTGCGGGCCGCTTGGGGCGAGGCACCGGCTGCGACCGTTGCCTCGACGAGGTGGAGCACGCCCGCCGCCACGATGTCGCGCATCTCCAGGTCGCTGATCCGCCACTGCTGCTGCAGACGCGCGCGGTGCGCCCGCGGGGGTTCCGGCAGCGTGGCCCGCAGCTCCTCGACCCAGCCATCGGACGGGGCGATGGGCAGGAGGTCCGGCTCGGGGAAGTAGCGGTAGTCCTCGGCCTGCTCCTTGCTACGCCCGGACGTGGTGACGCCGGTGTCCTCGTGCCAATGCCGGGTCTCCTGCACGATGCGCCCGCCGGCCTCCAACACCGCCGACTGCCGGCGGATCTCGTAGCGCACCGCCCGCTCGACCGAGCGCAGCGAGTTGACGTTCTTGGTCTCGGTGCGGGTGCCGTACGTCGCGGACGGGTTGCGCCGCAGCGAAAGGTTGACGTCGCAGCGCAGCGACCCCTGCTCCATGCGTACGTCGGACACGCCGAGCGCCAGCAGCAGCTCGCGCAGCTGCGTGACGTACGCCTTCGCGACCTCGGGCGCCGCGGCGCCGGTGCCCTCGATCGGCTGGGTGACGATCTCGACGAGAGGGATGCCGGCGCGGTTGTAGTCGACGAGGGAGTGCACGGCCCCGTGGATGCGCCCGGTCGCCCCACCGACGTGGAGGGACTTGCCGGTGTCCTCCTCCATGTGCGCCCGCTCGATGCCGACGCGTACGGGCGCACCGTCGACGTCGACCTCGAGCCAGCCGTCGTAGGCGATCGGCTCGTCGTACTGGCTGATCTGGTAGTTCTTCGGCATGTCGGGATAGAAGTAGTTCTTCCGCGAGAACCGGCAGTAGGACGCGATCGAGCAGTTGAGCGCGAGCCCGATGCGGATCGCCGACTCGACGGCCGCCTGGTTCGGCACAGGGAGCGAGCCCGGCAGGCCGAGGCACACGGGGCACACCTGGCTGTTGGGCGTCGCGCCGAACTCGGTGGGGCAGCCGCAGAACATCTTGGACGCGGTGCCGAGCTCCACGTGCACCTCGAGCCCCATCACCGGGTCGAAGCGCTCCATCGCCTCGTCGTAGGTCAGCAGCTCGGCGGGGGTCGTGAGCGTCATGCCATCGCCTCCAGCGCTGGCGCCCTGGCGAGCAGCGGCCCGCCCCAGCGCTCGTGCAGCATCGCCTCGAGGGCGGCGGCGACGTTGTAGAGCCGGTCGTCGGCCATGGCGGGGGCGAGGACCTGGAGGCCGGCGGGAAGGCCGTCCTCGTCAGCCAGCCCGCTCGGCACGGACAGCCCCGGGATGCCGGCGAGGTTGGCCGGAATGGTGGCGATGTCGTTGAGGTACATCGCGAGGGGGTCGTCGAGCTTCTCGCCGATCGGGAACGCGGTCGTCGGCGCCGTCGGCGACACCAGCACGTCGACCTGCTGGAACGCGGCCTCGAAGTCGCGGGAGATCAGGGTGCGCACCTTCTGCGCCTGGCCGTAGTAGGCGTCGTAGTAGCCGCTGGAGAGCGCATATGTCCCGAGGATGATTCGGCGCTTGGCCTCGTCGCCGAACCCGGCTTCGCGCGTCGCGGTCATCACCTGCTCGGCGCTGGGGTAGTCCACACCGTCCGGAGCGACCCGCAGGCCGAATCGCATGGCGTCGAAGCGGGCGAGGTTACTGCTCGCCTCGCTCGGCAGGATCAGGTAGTAGGCGGCCAGCGAATGCTCGAAGTGCGGGCAGGACACCTCGTGCACGTCCGCCCCGGCGGCGGTGAGCAGCTGCACGGCCTCTTGGAACCGAGCCAGCACGCCCGCCTGGTAGCCCTCGCCGCCGAGCTCCTTGACGACCCCGATCCGCAGCCCGTGTACGTCGGCTCGGCGCGCGGCCTCGACGAGGGCCGGCACAGGCGCGTCGATGCTGGTGGAGTCACGCGGGTCGTGGCCGGCGATCACGCTGTGCAGCAGCGCGGCGTCGACCACCGTTCGCGCGCACGGTCCCACCTGGTCGAGGCTGCTGGCGAGGGCAACGATGCCGTAGCGCGACACTCCCCCATACGTGGGCTTGACGCCGACCGTGCCGGTCAGCGCGGCCGGCTGGCGGATCGACCCACCGGTGTCGGTGCCCAGCGCGAGCGGCGTCTCGTACGACGCGACCGCCGCCGACGAGCCGCCACCGGAGCCGCCGGGGACGCGCTCGAGGTCCCAGGGGTTGTGCGAGGGGCCGAACGCGGAGTGCTCGGTCGAAGAACCCATCGCGAACTCGTCCATGTTGGTCTTGCCCAGGATCGGCATCCCCGCCTCGCGCAGTCGGGTCACGACCGTCGCGTCGTAGGGCGGAACCCAGCCAGCGAGGATGCGCGACCCGCAGGTGGTGGGGATGCCGCGGGTGGCCATCAGATCCTTGACGGCGACGGGTACGCCGTCCAGGACCGACGCTGGCCGACCCGCCGCTCGCCGGTCATCGGCTGCCCGGGCGGCCGCTCGGGCTCCCTCGGCGTCGACATGGAGGAAGGCATGCACGTCGGTGTCGACGGCCGCGATGCGCTCGAGGCAGGCGTCGACGACCTCGACCGAGGAGACCTCGCCCCCGGCGATCGCGACGGCGACCTCGGCGGCGCTCAGCCGGGTGAGGTCGCCGCTCACGCGTCCTCCCCGAGGATGCGCGGCACCTGAAAGCGCTGCTGCGCTGCCTCGGGCGCCCCGGCCAGCGCGTCCGCGGCGCTCAGCCCTGGGACCACCCGGTCGAGGCGGAAGACGTTGGTGAGCGGCAGCGGATGTGAGGACGGCGGGATGTCGTCGGCGGCCACCTCGCCGACCGTCGCGACCGACTCCACGATCAGCGCGAGCTGCGGGGCGAGATGGTCGAGCTCGGCGTCGGTGAGGTCGATGCGGGCCAGCCCGGCAAGGTAGGCCACCTGCTCACGCGTGATCGCCGGCGGCTGGTCGGACATGGCGGGGCTCGCTCCTGGCAGGTGAGGGTTATCCGGGTCAGATCCTAATGGGGCTACGAGACCGCCGTCGCCGCGTCGGCCGCGGTGACCGCCCGCTCCAGCGCGGCGTCGGCCCCATCGGCGAGCAACACCGCAAAGCCTTCCTCGTCCAGCACCGGAACGCCCAGGCTGTGCGCCTTGTCGAGCTTGCTGCCGGCGGCCTCGCCGGCGACGAGGAAGTCGGTCTTCTTCGACACCGAGCTGCTCGCCTTGCCGCCACGGGCGGTGATCGCCTCCTTGGCCTGGTCGCGGGAGAACCCCGTCAGCGAGCCAGTGACCACGATGGTCAGCCCGTCGAGCGTGCGCGGGACGGTGTCGTCGGCTTCGTCGACCATGCGGACGCCGGCTGCTCGCCATTTCGCGACGACGTCGCGGTGCCAGTCGACGGCGAACCACTCGCGTACCGCCTCGGCGATCGTGGGGCCGACCCCGTCGACCGCGGCCAGCGCCTCGGTCGGCGCGTCGGCGATGGTGTCCAGCGAGCCGAATGCTCGGGCCATCGCGCGCGCCGCCGTTGGGCCGACGTGTCGGATCGAGAGTGCGACGAGCACCCGCCACAGCGGTTGGTCCTTGGCTGTCTCGAGGTTGGCGAGCAGCCGGGCTCCGTTGGCGGACAGGCGTCCGTCCTTGTTGGTGAACAGCCCGACCTCGAGCAGCGCCTTCTCGTCCAGATCGAACAGGTCGCCCTCGTCGCGGACGACTCCCGCGTCGAGCAGCGCGACGGACGCTTCGTAGCCTAGGGCTTCGATGTCGAACGCCCCTCGCCCGGCCACGTGGTAGATGCGCTCGCGCAGCTGGGCGGGACACGACCTTGTGTTGGGGCAGCGGATGTCGGCGTCCCCCTCGCGGGCCGGGCGCAGCTCGGTCTGGCAGACCGGGCATTGCGTCGGCATCACGAACTTCCGTTCGGAACCGTCGCGCAGGTCGACGACGGGACCGACGATCTCGGGGATCACGTCCCCGGCTTTGCGCACGACGACGGTGTCGCCGATCAGCACCCCCTTGCGGGCGACTTCGGAGGCGTTGTGCAGCGTCGCGAGCTCCACGGTGGACCCGGAGACTCGTACCGGCTCCATGACCCCGAACGGGGTGACCCGGCCGGTGCGGCCGACGTTGACCGAGATGTCGAGCAGCTTGGTGTTGACCTCCTCCGGGGGGTACTTGAACGCGATCGCCCAACGCGGCGCGCGCGACGTCGAGCCGAGCCGGCGCTGCAGGTCCAGCTGGTCGACCTTGACGACCACGCCGTCGATCTCGTGCTCCACGTCGTGGCGGTGCTCGCCGTAGTAGCCGATGAACTCGCGCACAGCCGCCAGGTCGCCGAGCACGCGAACCCGGTCGCTGACGGGCAGCCCCCAGGCGGCGAGCGCCGCGTACGCCTGCGACTGCCGCATGGGCTCGAACCCCTCCCGGGCGCCCAGCCCGTGGCAGATCATCCGCAACGGCCGGGAGGCGGTGACGCGCGGGTCCTTCTGCCGCAGCGAGCCAGCCGCCGCGTTGCGCGGGTTGGCGAACGGCGGCTTGCCCGCCTCGACGAGGGACGCGTTGAGCTCCTCGAACCCGCGGACGGGGAAGAACACCTCGCCGCGCACCTCGAGCAGGGCGGGGACAGGGTGCTCGGCCGACCCGGTCAGCCGGTCGGGGATGCCCTGCACCGCCCGGACGTTGGGTGTGACGTCCTCACCGCTGCGCCCGTCGCCACGGGTGGCGCCGCGCACGAGCCGCCCGTCGCGGTAGGTCACGTTGACGGCGAGTCCATCGACCTTCAGCTCGCACAGCAGCTCCGCCGCGTCGCCGACGGAGCGCTCCACCCGCGTGAACCACGCCGTGAGCTCCTCGTCGCTGAACGCGTTGTCCAGGCTCTGCATCGCTTGCAGATGCTCGACCGGGGTGAACAGCGTCGAGACGGCACCACCCACCTTTTGCGTCGGCGAGTCCGGCGTGCGCAGGTCCGGGTGCTCGCCCTCCAGCTCCTCCAGCTCGCGCATGAGCGCGTCGAACTCCGCATCCGAGACCGTCGGCTGGTCGAGAACGTGGTAGCGCCAGCGGTGCTCCTCGATCCGCTCCGCGAGCTGCGCGTGGCGCTCACGGGCCGCCGGATCGGCCGCGGCGGGGGCTGAAGTCTGCGGTGCAGCCAGCTCTCCGGCGGCCAGGTTCTCGGTCATGCGCTCATCCTGCCGTGAGGCCCTGACAGCCTCGCGGGCCGCTCAGCGCCCGCGGCGCCCGCTGCCGTCGAGTGGCGCGAAGTGGCTGGTTCGCCGGGGCAAAAGCGACCAGTTCGCGCCACTCGGCGAGCCGGTCACGGGTGACTCAGCCACTTCGCGCCACTCGAGCGGGCTGCGCGGCAGCCGTACGCTCCGCCGACTCGATGGTCGCGCTGCCGACGACGCGCGTGCCGTCGTACACCACGACCGACTGACCGGGCGCGACGCCGCGTACGGGCTGGTCAAGGTCGACGACGAGCCGGTCACCGTCGACGTGCACCTGCGCCGGGAGTGCGTCCCCATGGGCTCGCAGCTGTACCGAGCAGGTGACGGAGCCGACCGGCTCGGGACCGCACCAGCGCGGCCGCACGCCGCTGACCCGGTCGACCTCGAGCGCCTCGCCGGGACCGACGGTGACGGTCCCGCTGACCGGCTCGATGTCCAGCACGTAGCGGGGCCGGCCGTCGTCGGCAGGCGTGCCGAGGTGCAGGCCGCGGCGCTGGCCGACCGTGAACCCGAACGCTCCGTCGTGCTCGCGCAGCACCTGACCTCGCTGGTCGACCACCTGCCCGGCCGAGGCGCCCAACTGCCGGCGCAGGTATCCGGCAGTGTCGCCGTCCGGGATGAAGCAGATGTCGTGGCTGTCCGGCTTGTCGGCCACCGCGAGCCCCCGCTGCGCCGCTTCGGCGCGTACGGCGTCCTTCGTCGAGGCACCGAGCGGGAACATCGCATGCGCGAGCTGGTCGGCGGTGAGGACGCCGAGCACGTACGACTGGTCTTTCGCCGCGTCTACGGATCGGTGCAGGGCGGGTCGGCCGTCGGGGCCGGGCAGCACCTGCGCGTAGTGGCCGGTGCACACGGCGTCGAAGCCCAGCGCGAGCGCCCGGTCGAGCACCGCGGCGAACTTCACCTTCTCGTTGCATCGGATGCACGGGTTCGGCGTACGACCGGCGGCGTACTCGGCGACGAAGTCGTCGATGACGTCAGCGGCGAACCGCTCCGCAAGGTCCCAGACGTAGAACGGGATCCCGATCACGTCTGCGGCACGACGAGCGTCGCGGGCGTCCTCGAGCGTGCAGCAGCCACGCGCACCGGTGCGGTGCGACTGCGGGTCCCGGGCCAGCGCCAGATGCACGCCCGTGACGTCGTGGCCCGCCTCGACCGCCCGGGCGGCGGCAACGGCGGAGTCCACGCCGCCGGACATGGCGGCCAGGACGCGCATGCTCAGCGCCCTTCGACCGGGGAGCTGAGCCCGGCCGCACGCGCCCGCTCGACGGCGGGGCCGATCGCCGCGACGGCGGTGTCCACATCGGCAGCTCGCGAGGTGTGGCCGAACGAGAACCGTAGTGACCCACGCGCTCGTGACTCCGAGCTGCCCATCGCGAGCAGAACGTGGCTGGCCCGCGGTACGCCGGCCGAACAGGCGGACCCGGTCGAGCACTCGACGCCGTTCGCGTCCAGCAGCATCAGCAGGGAGTCGCCTTCGCAGCCGGGGAAGCTGAAGTGCGCGTTGCCGGGCAGCCGGTCCTCGACGGCTCCGACCGGGGCACCGTTGAGCTCGGCGTCCGGTACTGCGGCGAGGACGCGGTGTACGAGGTCGTCGCGCAAACCAGCCAGCGTGCTCGCCGCCTCCGGTTGGAGCTTGACGGCCAGCTCGACAGCGGTCGCGAACGCGGCGACGGCAGGGGTGTCGATCGTGCCGGAGCGGATGTCGCGTTCCTGCCCCCCGCCGTGCAGCAGGGGTACGACACTCAGGTCGCGGCCGACGACCAGAGCGCCGACCCCGAAGGGCCCGCCCACCTTGTGACCGGACACGGACATGGCATCCACCCCGACAGCCGCGAAGTCGACGGGCAGCGCTCCGATGGCCTGGACGGCGTCGGTGTGCAGCGGTATCGCGTACTCGCGCGCGAGCTCGGCCACCTCGGCGACCGGCTGCACGGTGCCGACCTCGTTGTTGGCCCACATCAGGCAGATGAGCGCGACGTCGTCCGGGTTGCCCTCGAGGCTTGCCCGCAGCGCCGCAACGTCCAGCCTTCCGTCGCCGTCGACGGGCACTATCTCGAGCTCGGCGCCTTGCTCGGCCGCAAGCCACTGCAGCGGGTCGATGACCGAGTGGTGCTCGACTGCGCTAGCCAGGATGCGTCGCCTGCGGTCGTCGGCCGCTCGGCGCGCCCAGTAGATGCCCTTGATGGCGAGGTTGTCCGACTCGGTGCCGCCGGAGGTGAACACCACCTCGCTGGGCCGTGCGCCGAGCGCGCCCGCGACGGTCTCCCGCGACTCCTCGACGACACGGCGGGCGGCACGGCCGGATGCGTGCAGCGACGACGGGTTGCCCAGCCGGCCCAGCTGCTCGGCCATCGCGGCCACCGCCTCGGGCAGCATCGGCGTCGTCGCCGCGTGGTCGAGGTAGGCGACCTGGCGGTCCTCCTGGGGGCTGGTCATGGCGTTGACCAGCGTAGACCGACGGGAGTTGTCAGGGCGGCGACGGCGTATACGCCGTCGAGGGCCTGACAAGTCGGTAGACCCCGAGGCGGCCCGCGGCGTGGTCACGGCGGTGACCAGCTCGGACCGGCGACGTTGTCGGCCCAGACAGCGATTACTACGCTGTCCGCCGCTACGACTTGTGCGTGACGCCGAGGAGAACGCGACCGCCATGCTTCACCGCGCGCTGGGCTTCGCGCGGCGCCACCGTGCCACGATGCCCGGCGAGCTGCCGACGTTGGGCCCACGGCTGAGACCGCTCGCGCAGTTTCGACCTTTCGCACTCGTTGCGCCGGGGTTCGTCGACGTAGATCTGCACCCGCCGCAGGGGCTGGTCAACGGTGTCGCGCGTACACCGCACACCCCGGCCGCGCCGTTCGCGGCTGTTGAGCTCGACGTGGACCAGCCGCGCGGAGCGACCGTCGTCGCCGGGCTCTCGGTGGGGCCAGACGAGCAGGTGCTGGCGACGTACGACTCCGCGCACCGGCAGGTGACGATCGAGGTGGAGATAGCCGGGCGAACCACAGTGGTGCGACGCAAGGCGGCAGAGCTCGCCGGTGCCTTTCGCTTCGCGTTTGCCGTCTGCGAAAACCAGGTAACCGCACTCGCGGACACCGGCTCCGGCTGGCAGCCGCTGCTGACGTCGCGGCGGGAGGT
>DATHBP010000088.1:0-8774 GCA_035296085.1 Nocardioidaceae bacterium
CGACCCGAACGATGCCGCTGGCGATCTACGCCGAGCTGCAAGGCGGCGACCCGCAGGCAGCCGTCGCGCTGAGCGTCGTACTGCTGCTGTTGTGCGTCGCCATTCTCGCGGGCATGCGGGAGCGCTGGCTCGGCGGGCCGCACGGATGACGCTGGACGCCCATGTCGTCGTGCGTCATCCAGCGCTCAACGTCGACGTCGCCTTGGACTGTGCCGCTGGCGAGGTGCTGGGCCTGCTTGGACCCAACGGAGCGGGCAAGACCACCTGCCTGCGCGCGCTGGCGGGATTGCGCCCGCTGGACGCCGGATCGGTTCGGATCGGCGATGTGACCGTGGAGGACCCTGCCGCTGACGTCCGGCTCCCTGCCGCGGACCGGCGCGTCGGTGTGGTGTTCGCCGACCCGCTCCTGTTCCCGCACCTGAGCGCCCGCGACAACGTCGCCTTCGGGCTTGCCGCTCGTGGCGCCACCCCTCGGGTGGCCCGGGAGACGGCCACGCACTGGCTCGAACGGCTGGGCATCGCGGGGCTGGCCACCCGGCGGCCCGCGGCACTCTCCAGCGGTCAAGCCCAGCGCGTGGCGCTCGCCCGCGCCCTCGCCGGTCAGCCTGAGGTGTTGCTGCTCGACGAGCCGTTCTCGGCGCTGGACGCCGAGAGCCGGTCGTCGCTGCGGGCGCTGCTCGGACGCCACCTGAGAACGTTCGCCGGGGCAACCGTGCTGGTGAGCCACGACGCGCTCGACGCGAAGATGCTCGCCGACCGGCTCGTGGTTCTCGAGCAGGGCCGGGTCGTCCAAGCCGGCGAGACCGCGCAGGTCGCGGCGACCCCGCGTACGCCGTACGTCGCTCGCTTCGCCGGGCTCAACCTCGTGCGCGGAATGGCCGACAACGGCGTGGTGGACATCGCGCCGGCGGTCTCGGTGGTGTCGGCGTCGGATGCGGCCGGTGCGGCGTTCGCATGCTTCTCACCGACAGCGGTGGCGTTGCACCGCGAACGGCCGAGCGGCAGCCCCCGCAACGTCTGGCCAGTCGTGGTCAAGGCCGTGGTGCCGTACGGCGCATCGTTTCGGGTGCAGCTCGATGCGGGCTTCCCGCTGCTCGCCGACATCACGTCCGCCGCTCTGACCGGGCTCGATCTCGTAGTCGACGAGCACCTCTGGGCCAGCGTTAAGGCGACCGAGGTCTCGGTCTACCCCGCCTGAGCCGGCGCTCCGTTACGATCGCGGCGTCCGCTCGCCCGCCAGGCTCGGGAGGAAGAGGCCGCCGTGACCGACGCCCTGCAAACCGAACCCGGGCTGGCCCAAGCCGCCGCGTCTCCGGACCGCAACCTTGCCCTAGAGCTCGTCCGCGTCACCGAGGCGGCCGCGATGGCAGCCGGGCGCTGGGTTGGCCGCGGGGACAAGAACGGTGCTGACGGCGCGGCGGTCAACGCGATGCGCCAGCTCATCGGCACAGTCGGCATGCGCGGTGTCGTGGTGATCGGGGAAGGCGAGAAGGACAACGCGCCCATGCTCTACAACGGCGAGATCGTCGGCGACGGGGTCGGCCCCGAATGCGACGTGGCCGTCGACCCGATCGACGGTACGACGCTCGCCGCCAAGGGCATGAACAACGCGGTCTCGGTGCTGGCGGTGTCACCGCGGGGAAGCATGTACGACCCGTCTGCGGTGTTCTACATGGAGAAGCTGGCCACCGGGCCGGAGGCCGCCGACGTGGTGGACATCCGAATGCCCATCGCCGAGAACATCGCGCGGATCGCCAAGGCCAAGGGCAGCGCGCCCGACGACGTCACGGTGGTCATCTTGGACCGACCGCGTCACGAACCGATGGTGGACGAGATCCGGGAGACCGGGGCGCGCATCCGGTTCATCACCGACGGCGACGTGGCCGGGGCCATCATGGCAGCCCGGCCAGACACCGGAGTCGACATGCTGCTCGGCGTGGGCGGCACGCCTGAGGGCATCATCACCGCCTGTGCGATGAAATGCCTCGGCGGCGTCATCCAGGGCCGGCTGTGGCCGCGCGACGACGACGAGCGCAACAAGGCCCTCGACGCCGGTCTCGACCTCGACCAGGTGCTCAGCACCGACGACCTCGTCTCCGGTGACGATGTCTTCTTCGTCGCGACCGGCATCACCGAAGGTGAGCTCGTCCAGGGCGTGCGTTACCGCGCCGGCGGAGCTACCACCCACTCGCTGGTGATGCGCTCCCGCAGCGGCACGATCCGCAGCATCGTGAGCCACCACCGGCTCTCGAAGCTGCGCTCCTACTCGATCGTGGACTTCGAACGCGCCCGCTGACATGGGGCGCCGGTGAGCACGCCCGCGCGCGGTGCGCTCGTCGTCGGAGAGTCGCTGGTCGACGTCGTCACCGACCCGGCGGGCGAGGTGCTCGATCGTGCGGCAGGTGGCTCACCGCTCAACGTGGCCGTCGGCCTCGCCCGACTCGGCGTGCCGACCACGTTGGCGACGTGCCTCGGCGACGACGAACTGGGCGCACTGGTCCGCAGCCACGCGGCCGGCAGCGGCGTAACGATCACGCCCGGCTCGGTGGGCCGTCACCCGACCGGCACCGCGACTGCCCGACTGGACCCCGGCGGCGCAGCGGCGTACGTCTTCGCGCTGCACTGGGAGCTGGCGCGCCCCGCCGTTGACGACGACCTGCTCGTCGTGCACGTCGGCTCGCTCGGCACCGTGCTGGAGCCCGGCGCTACGACGGTTCGCGCCATCGCCGCGGAGGCTGCCAGCCGCGGCATCCCGCTCAGCTACGACCCGAACATCCGCCCGGCCATCTGCCCGGACGGGCCGGCGACCTGGAGCGCCGTCCGGCGGGTCGCGGAGCTCAGCCTGGTCGTCAAGGTGAGCGAGGAGGACCTCGACCACCTGCAGCCGAGGCGAGACGTCTCCGACGTGCTCGACGAGCTCGTGGGGCGTGGCCGTACGGCACTCGCGGTCTGCACGCTGGGCCGCGGCGGCGCGTTGGCCCGTTGCGAAGCTGCCGGCGCGCGGGTCGCCGCCCCGGCGGTGGACGTGGTGGACACGGTGGGAGCGGGCGACTCGTTCATGGCGGCCCTGCTGGTCGCGCTGGCAGACCTGGGCTGGCTGGGGGAACCCCAGCGTGCCCTCGGCGAGACAGATCTGCAGGGCCTGCTGCGCAGCGCCGCCGCGGCAGCAGCGCTCACCTGTGCCCGGCGAGGTGCCGACCCGCCCCGCCGCACCGAGCTTGGGCCGCACTGGCCGTACCGCCCCTCGTAGCGGCTGCGAGCACCCCGGCACGTCACTAGACTTCTGCCATGGGTGAGGCGGTGGTCGCCGTCGGCACCGGAGTCGACATCTGCTACGACACGATCGGTGACCCGGCGCAGCGGCCCCTGCTGTTGCTCATGGGCCTTGGCGGCCAACTGACCTGGTGGGATCCCGCGCTCTGTGAGCTCCTCGCCGCGCGCGGCTTCTTCGTCATCCGGTTCGACAACCGCGACGCGGGGCGCTCGTCGCGCGTCCGGAGCGCTCCGGTGTCTCGGCAGTCCATCCTGCGGGCCGCGCTCGGCGACCAGACGGTGGCGCCGTACTCGCTGCGCGACATGGCCGCCGACGGTTTTGGGCTCCTCGACCGCCTCGGGATCGACCAGGCGCACGTCGTCGGGGTGTCGATGGGAGGGATGATCGCTCAGACGATGGCGATCGCCCAGCCCGACCGGGTGTTGAGCCTGGTGTCCATCATGTCGACGACCGGCCGTCGGACGGTGGGCTGGCAGGACCCCCGGCTGCTGCCCCGGCTGTCGACGCCGCGGCAGCGCAGCCGCGCAGACTACGTCAGCAACGCCGAGCGGTTCTGGGGGCTGATCGACTCACCGGCGTACCGGACCGACCAGGAGCAGCTCCGCGACCGGGCCGGCGACACCTGGGACCGCGGCGTCAGCAGTGCAGGGGTCACCCGGCAGCTGCTCGCGATCCTCACCGCCCGGGACCGTACGCCCGAGCTCGCCCGGCTCGACCTGCCGGCGGCCGTCGTGCACGGCAGCGCAGACCGGCTGGTCCACGTCTCGGGCGGCCGCGCGACGGCAGCCGCTATCCCGGGCGCGGAGCTCGTGGTCCTGCCGGGCGTCGGCCACGACCTGCCGCCACAGATCTGGCCCCAGCTCGTCGATGCGATCGACCGGACGGCCGCACGCTCGGCGCGACGGCCCGTCGGCTCCGCGCCCTGACGGCCGAGCGGCCGGAGCGTTCGTTCGCTAGCCGGCCGGGGCGGCGCTGAGTTCGAGCAGCTCTGTCAGCGCCTCGCCGAGATAGCCGACCAGGTTCCAGACGTCGGGGACCAGCTCCCGGCAGGCGATCAGCCCGAAGTCGAGCGCTCCGTCGTAGCTGAAAGCGGTGACCGTCAACCCGCCGGTCAGATGGGTCACCGGCGACAACGGAAAGACGCCCTCAACGCGCGCCCCCGCTATATACAGCGGCAGCTGCGGTCCGGGCACGTTGGACACGTACAGGTTGAACGGTGGCCCCGGCGCCGTCACGAGCCGGAACAGCGCCCGGGCCGCGAGTCCGGACAGCGCCGTCGGGATCACCGCGCTGAGGTCTGCCAGCATCGACGCGGGCACTGCCTCGTAGTGCTGCTTGGCCTCGATCATCGACTGCTGGACGAGCACCAGTCGCTTCAGGGGGTCGGCCTCGTGGGTCGGCAGCTGCGCCCACATCACCGAGATCTGGTTGCCGTGGCCGCCGTCGGGATCCGGCGGGCTGGGCCGGGTCGAGACCGGAACCGCCACGACGATCGGGATGGCGGGCAGTGCGTCGTGGTCGAGCAGCCAGCGGCGCAACGTCGTCGCACACAACGCCAGCACCACGTCGTTCACAGTGAGGCCGTACGCGTCCTTGACCCGCTTGACGTCGGCCAACGGCACCGAGCCGAACGAGAAGCGGCGATGTGCGGTGATCGCGCCGTTCAGTGGCGTACGCGGGGCGACCAGTGGCCGAGGCTCCTCCTCGCGCCCGGAGCCGGTAGCCCTGCGCAACGCCGCGTCGGCGAGCTCGGAGATCATCTGCGCGCCAGGGACGTTCGCAGCGCCAGGGATGTCCATCAAGTGCGGCAGCGTCTGCGGCAAAGTGCGCAGAATCTCGCCGGGCTGCAATAGCAGGCTGGCGAGCCCGCGTTGCAGCATCTCCGCGCGACCCGGCAGCGCCGGCGGATGCCATGGGTGGGTTGGTGGCTCGACGAGCGGAGGCTCGGGGGTCGAGTCCATCAGCACAGACAGGATCTCCGCGCCGGTGAGTCCGTCGATCGCAGCGTGGTGGACCTTCGTGTAGAGCGCCTGGCGACCCTCGCCGACCCCGTGGACGAGGTACATCTCCCACAGCGGTCGGTTGCGGTCCAGCGGCCGCGCATGGACGAGGGCCAGCTGCTCGGCGAGCTGCTCGTCGCTGGCGGGCGAGGCGAGACGGATCTCGCGCAGGTGGAACTCCAGGTCGAAGTCGGGGTCGTCGACCCAGTACGGAAGGCCAAGCCCGAGGGGAACCTCCAGGAGCCGCTGACGCAGCGGTCGGACGAGGTGCAGTCGCTGCTCGAGCAGGTCACGCAGGTCTTCCAGACGCAGCTGGTCAGCCGGTGAGCCGACCGCCTCGAGCACCACGAGTGCGCCCACGTGGCCGGTCGTCGTCGGCGACTCGAGGTGGAGGAACTGCGCGTCCAGAGCGCTCAGCTGCTGCATGCCGCCCAGTCTGGCTGAAGGGTCGAGCGCCGCCTACTGCGCCCTGGGCCCGCTCTTGCGTTTGACGCTGACCCCACCCATGAAGGCAACACCTTTGACGCGGACGACCGGCGCGCCGGCCGGCGGTGGCGTACTGGCGTGGTCGCCGGTCTGGTCGAAGCCGCCCATGATGCCTACGCCGTCACACACCACCTGGACGTCCAGCGGGGCGATGATGTCTACACCACCGAAGATGGCCACCGCGTTGATGGTCACCTCGCCCGCGGCGAGCTGCGCCTCGCGCAGGTCGAGCTCCACCCCGCCGAACATGGCGAACGCGGTATAGGTGTCGGGGACGACCCACAGACCCTTGCGCTGCGCGCCGCCGAAGATGGCCACCGAGGTGCTCGACGTCGGCGCGCCGCCCGCCCGTACGGCTTTCGCACCCGAGCTGGGCACAGGTCGCTGAACTGGTTGCTCGCTGCGCTCGGGGAGGTCAGCGGTAATCGGCACCAGCTCGCCATACGTCGTAGCCGCGTAGGTCTCCTCGAGCCGTTGGCCCAGCTCGTCGATGCTGATCCGCCCCTCGCCTGCGGCGTGGCGCAGCCGCTCCGCGACTCCTTCGCGGTCGGCGTCGGAGATGCGGTACGCGTGCGGGTCGGCCGGGTCCACGACCGGGAGCGTAGCGAGATGGCGCTCGGAGCTGGCGTGCGGGAGCTCGTCTCGACGCGCGTCGGCCGACCCTAGACTCGCCACATGAGCGGCTCGGCGGACCCTGGCTTTCGGGTCGAGCGCGACACGATGGGCGAGGTACGCGTCCCCGACTGGGCGAAGTGGCGGGCGCAGACGCAGCGGGCGGTCGAGAACTTCCCGATCTCCGGCGTGCGGCTCGAACGCGAGCACATCCGCGCCCTTGCACTCATCAAGGCCGCGGCAGCGTCCGTCAACGCCGACCTTGGCGTCATTCCCAGCGACGTGGCGGACGCCATCAGGTCCGCCGCGCTCGAGGTCGCCGCGGGCGGCTACGACAACCACTTCCCGATCGACGTCTTCCAGACCGGCTCTGGCACGTCGTCCAACATGAACATGAACGAGGTCGTGGCAGAGCTCGCCTCGGAGCGCCTTGGGCGTCCGGTCCATCCCAACGACCACGTCAACGCCAGCCAGTCGAGCAACGACACGTTCCCCACGTCGATGCACATCGCGGCAACCCGATCGGTCACCGCGGACCTCGTCCCGGCGCTCGAGCATCTCGCCGGCGCACTCGAGGCGAAGGAGGTGGAGTTCGCCGACGTGGTCAAGTCCGGTCGCACCCACCTGATGGACGCGACCCCGGTCACGTTGGGCCAGGAGTTCGGCGGATACGCCGCCCAGGTCCGCTACGGCGTCGAACGACTCCAGACGACTCTGCCCCGCGTGGCAGAGCTCCCGCTGGGCGGAACCGCTGTCGGCACCGGCATCAATACCCCGCCGGGTTTCGCCGCCCTCGTCATCGAGGCGCTGGCACGGGAGTCCGGACTGCCGCTCACCGAGGCCCGCAACCACTTCGAGGCACAGGGGGCGCGCGATGGCCTGGTCGAGCTGAGCGGGCAGCTACGCACGATTGCGGTTGGCCTGGTGAAGATCTGCAACGACCTGCGGTGGATGGGGTCCGGCCCGCGCACCGGCCTCGCCGAGATCCGGCTGCCGGACCTGCAACCCGGCTCGAGCATCATGCCCGGCCAGGTCAACCCGGTCATTCCCGAGGCTGTCGTCATGGTCTGCGCGCAGGTGGTCGGCAACGACGCCGCGGTCGCTTTCGCCGGGGCTGCCGGCAACTTCGAGCTCAACGTGGCGCTGCCGGTCATGGCCCGCAACCTGCTCGAGTCGATCCGGCTGCTCGCCACCTCGACGCGCTTGCTGGCCGACAGGTGCGTGGCCGGCATTGAGGCCGACGTCGAGCGCTGTCGTGAGTACGCCGAGTCCTCACCGTCGGTCGTCACGCCGCTCAACCGCTATATCGGCTACGAGAACGCCGCCACCGTCGCAAAGACGGCGCTCGCCGAGCGCAAGACGATCCGCCAGGTCGTCGTCGAACACGGCTATGTCGAGCGCGGCGACATCAGCGAAGCCCAGCTCGACGAGGCGCTCGACGTGTTGCGGATGACGCACCCGTAAGGCCGGCAGCCCCGGGGGGCGGGCCCCTTGTCTCCTTTGCGGTCAGTACCAGTTGTTGGCTTGCTTGAAGTACCAGGCACTGCACGGGGTTCCGTAGCTGAGCCGGATGTAGTTCAGGCCCCAGCTGATCTGGGTGGCGGGGTTGGTCCGCCAGTCGGCACCGGCGGAGGCCATCTTCTCCGGCGGCAGAGACTGCGGGATGCCGTACGCGCCCGACGTCGGGTTCTCCGCGTACGTGTTCCAGTCGCTCTCGCTGACCCACAGCGCATCGAGACAGCTGAACTGGCTGGAGTCCCAGCCGTACGCCGGCAACATCGCGGCGGCGATCTGGCGGGGGTCGCCCGGCACCGCCGCGGGCTGCGACCGTGCCGCCATTCGGCGCTCTCGCGCAAGCCGCTGCTGGCGCGGTTCGGCGCGCACGTCCTGGCGCTGGCTGCGCTGACGCTCGCGGCGAACCTGCTCTCGGCGCGCTTGCGCCCGCTGGTCGGCAAGGCGCACGGCGCTGGGCTCGGGTCGTGATCGGGCCGCGGATCGCGACAGGGCCGGCGTACGACCCGATTGGAGGGTCGAGGTGCTGACCTCAGCCGCGAGGTCTGAGGAGTGTGCTTCGTCGGGAGGGTCCTCGCTGCCCGCCGCGCCCGCCAATGCAACGACGCCCACCAGGCTCACCGCAATGGTGCCGGCCGCCGAGCCCGCGGGCCTCGGGTGGTTGCGGGCATACGAGCCGAGTCTGGTAGCAGCTCGGGTCAGGGCGCGTGGCCGCTTGTGTCGGCCGGGTCGGGCGGGGCGCCCGGCTGCGGCGGGTCGTGCGGACACTGCATTCCCCCTGAGCGGTCGGGACGCGAAGCTCCTACCTTGCGGCAAAACCACATCGTTATCAAATCGAGACTATCTGCGTGCATCCGCACACCGTGCGCCATCAGCCGTACGCCGGTCAG
>DATHBP010000089.1:0-6932 GCA_035296085.1 Nocardioidaceae bacterium
ATCCTGCTCGACAACGGTTCCACCGACGGCACGCCCGCCTCGGTCCGGGCCGCCCTGCCGAGCGTCCAAGTGGTCGAGCTCGGCCGCAACCGCGGTGCGGCTGCGCGCACGCTCGGCGTCGGCTTGGCGACGACTCCCTACGTCGCGTTCGCCGACGACGACTCGTGGTGGGCGCCCGGTGCCCTGGCCCGGGCCGTCGAGATCCTGCGAGCGCACCCGCGGGTCGCGGTCGTCAACGCGCGCATCCTGGTGGGACCCGAGGAGCGACCGGACCCCGTCTGCGCGCTGATGGAGAACTCCCCGCTGGGCCGCGAGCCGGATCTGCCCGGCCCGTCGATCCTCGGCTTCGTGGCGTGTGCCGCCATCGTGCGCAGCGCGGCGTTCACCGAAGTGGGTGGCTTCGACGACGTCGTGCGCTTTCCGGGGGAGGAGGAGCGAGTGGCCCTCGACTTGGAGATGCAGGGCTGGGCGATGGTGTACGTCGACGAGCTGGTCGTGCACCACCACCCGTCCGTGCACCGCCACTCGCCCGAGGCGCGCAGGGCCGCGGTCACCCGCAGCGCCATCCTGACCGCCTGCATGCGCCGGCCGTGGTCCGCGGTGGGCAGCGAGGTGGTGTCGGCGCTGCGGGCCGGCGCTCCCGGTCGCGCCGGCGTTCGTGGTGCGCTGCCCGACCTGCGCGCGGCTCTGCAGCACCGCCGTTGCGTCCCGCCGACGCTCGAGTCGCGCATCCGGGTGCTCCGGTCCGCCGTTCACGACCCGGCCAGCGGCAGAGAGCTCACATCCTGAGCCGGCCGAGGGCGAGGTAGCCGGCGAGCACGGCCAGTAGCGGGGTCACCACAACGAGCGCGGCCACTGGCGGAAGCCCGATCCCGGCGGCCACCCCGACAGCGCCCGCCGCCAGTGCCCCCGTGAGCCACAGAACCCCGGCCGAGCGGGTCCAGCCCAGGAGGCTTTCGTCGGCCGGTGCGTTCTCGGGCGCCGAGCGCTCGGCGGGCAGGGAGTCCGACCGGTCCGGCGCATCCAGGGTCTCCGCGAGGTCGACCAACACCAGGAAGCCGACGAGCAGCGCTCCCGCCAGCACCGCTGTCGACGCCGTACGCGTCCCCGCGCTCAAGGCCACCACGCTGAGCGGCACCAGCACCGTCAGCCATCGCGTACGACGCCAACCCGCCCCAGCTGTGCCGACCGCACCCGGCACCGCCGCCCACCACCACATCACCCGCACCTCGGACACGGCAACAACCAGGACGAGCGCGCCGCTGCCGACCGTTGCCGCTCGAACGAGCGCCGGCCGGGCGTCGGTCAGCCAACCCCCGATCACCGGACACCACCGAGCAGCGGTTGCAGCCGGACCCGGTCGGCCAGCACGCCACTCGCGGGGTCCCAAGGCAGGACGACCGCTCCCAGGTCCTGCAGGCGGTGGACGGTGGCTGCTCGGTCGAGACGCCAGATGCGCAGCGCGAGCTGGTCGAGCTCGGTGCGCGTGGCCTCCGGTTCGAACTCGAGAACGTCGACGACCACGATCGGGTGCCCGCGCTGACGGAGGTCGGCGATGGCGTCCACGACGCGGATGTCGAGGAGCGGGCTGAAGACATACACCAGCGCGCCGGAGGGCAGCACCGGTCGGGGCAGGCGGGAGAGCGCAGGCGGCACGAAGCCTTCGTCCACGGTGCTGGCGAGTGCGTGCTCGAGGATGCGGTAGTACTGCCGGGTGCCCTGGTCGGGCAACAGCCAGCGCATCCGGGCGCCGAACGCGATCACGCCGACTCGGTCGCCCGCCGCGAGGTACGCCTGGGCGATGCCCGCCGCGCCCCGCACTGCGCTCGCCAAGGTGGACGAGCCGTCGCGCCGGACGTCGGCCGTGGTGTCGACGAACGTGACGACCTCGGCGGCACGCTCCCCTGCGTACTCGTTGACCACCAGTGAGCGCAGCCGGCTGCTCGCCCGCCAGTTGACGTGACGGACCGGGTCACCCGGCGCGTACGCGCGCAGGCTCAGGAACTCCACGCCGGCGCCCGGGCGGCGGCCCACGTGCTGGCCGATCCGTGCCCGCAGATGGGGAGGGACGGCCAGGCTGCGGGCGTCCAGCGGCGGCGGCAGCACCGTGAGGCCGGGCAGCGAGATCGTGGCGGTGGCCGACCAGCCCAGCCCCAGCGTGCGGACGCTCACCCGGGCGGGTCCGAGGCTACGGCGCCCCCAGGACTGGGCGCGCAGCAGCCACTCGTGCTGCGCTACGGCGGTGTGGTAGCGCCGAGCCTGTGGGGCACCGAGGACGGCGAGCGACGACGAGAGCTCGAGGGACATCACGACCTCGCCCAGCCGCTGGGGTGCCTGCACGCCCAGCCGAAGCGCAACGTCTTGCCCTTCGAGGCAGCGGACCGGATCGACGTGCAGGCTGAGCTCGATCTCGCCGGGTCGGGCGCCGCGCCGGACCGCAACCGTGAGCGCGGCCAGGCTGGCGGCCGCGACCAACAGCGGCGCTGTCCGTCCCAGCGCCACGGCCACCGCGAGGCCGAGAAGGCCTACGGTGCCGAGCCGAGCCACCAGCCTGGTCGGTCGCCAGTGCAGCGGCACGAGCGCAGTCGAGGTGGCCGACCCGCTTTCGCCGAAAGGCTGCACCCGTTGCCCCGTGCCGACACTCAGCGGCTGACGGTCGCCTGCGCGGGCGGGGCGGGCACCTCGTCGAGGAGCTCGGCGATGATGTCGTCACCGCTCACTCGGGTCACCCACAGCTCGGGGCGCAGCACCAGCCGGTGCCCGAGCGCCGGGACGGCGATCCGCTTGACGTCCTCGGGCAGGACGAAGGCGCGCCCTGCCAGGACGGCGACCCCTCGCGCGAGCTGAACCATCGCCAGCGACCCGCGGGGGCTGGCACCGACCAGCGTCTTCGGGTGCGCGCGGCTCGCCTGCACGATCGCGACGGCGTAGTCGAGGACGTCGGGATGGACGTCGACCTGTTCCAGTGCGGCCACCATCTCCCCCAGCCGGGCGGCGTCGACCAGTTGGCGAAGATCCGGCTCCTGGCCGCCCCGGTCGAGCCGCCGCCGCACCATCGCGGACTCACCCGGCGCGTCCAGATAGCCGAGCCGAACCCGCACGGTGAAGCGGTCGAGCTGCGCCTCCGGCAATGGGTAGGTGCCTTCGTACTCGATCGGGTTGTCGGTAGCGAGCACGACGAACGGCGCCGGGAGGGCTCGCGTCTCTCCGTCGGAGGTGACCTGGCGCTCGGCCATCGCCTCGAGCAGCGCCGCCTGGGTCTTCGGCGGCGTGCGGTTGATCTCATCGGCCAACAGCAGGTTGGTGAAGACGGGGCCGGGGCGAAACGACAGCTCGCCGGAGCGCTGGTCGTAGACGACAGCGCCAGTGAGGTCCTGAGGCAGCAGGTCTGGGGTGAACTGCACGCGCCGGAAGCTCAGGCCGAGCACGCGGGCGAAAGAGCGTGCGAGCATCGTCTTGCCCAGCCCGGGCAGGTCCTCGATCAGGACATGACCACCGGCGAGAATCCCGAGCAGCACGTGCTCGAGGGCGAGGCGCTTGCCGACGATCGCCTGGGCCACCTCGTCGAGCACGGCGTTGGCCAGCTCGTGCGCCGCGGCCGGGCTCAGTGGCTGGCCGGCGGCCACGGCGGCCGGCTCCGCGACGTTCACAGCGTCTCCAATGCGTCGACGACTTGCCTAACCCGGGCCAGCTGAACTCCGGCAGCGTCGCGGTCGGACGCGGCGGGGCGAGTCGGGTCGAGCAGCGACCACACGCTGGCATCGATGCTGCCTCGGGACCCGTCCGGATCGCGCTCGACCACGATGCCGCGCCGCTCTTGCATCATCACCGCCAGGATGCGAGTGAGCCGGCCCCGCAGGGCCCGGTCGAACTCCCGGTGCGTATGGCTGCCGGCGACCAGCTCGTCGCGGACCGCCGTGAACGATCGCTGCAGGGCGTCCTGACTGGTCGACGGAGCGGACCGTTGCCGGCGCACTCTGCGCAGGTCGAGCATCCCGAACCACAGGACGGCCAGCTCGACGACGGCCGCGACGATAGCTGCGTACAGGAACCCCGCCGCGCCCTCCACCAGTCCGCCGGCCAGGACGCCGGCGACGACCAGGCTGTGCGGGAAGCGCCTCATCGCGGACGCCCGGCTTCCAGCGCCTCAGCCTCGATGGCGCGCAGCGCAGCGCGAGCCTGCTCGCGCGCGCCGGGTGGCATCGGGTCGCTGGAGTAGCGCGCCTGGCGGAACAGGTCGCCGAGCCGGTCCGCATGCGGTCCCTGGACTAGGCCCAGGTCGCGGGCTCGCTCGAGCAAGTCGGCGGTCGTGTCGGACGCCGGTTGCGGGAGACCCTGGCCGGCGAGCGCCGTCTGCATCGCCGCGTAGCTGGCGATGACGGCGGCCCGGTCGCTGTCGCCGATGTCGAGGGCACGGCGGCCAGCCGCGGCTGCCACGGCGAACGAGCGAGGCGTGGGCGCCTCGGGGTCGGCTGTCGCCGCTGCACCGTAGTCGGCCGAGCGGGCTCGAAGAACGGCGAACCCGATGAGCAGCGCCACCAACACGACCAGAGCCGTCAGGACAGCTCCGCTGAGCAGCGACCAACTGGTGCCGGGGCTGGCTCGCCTGACGCTCTCTGCTGCGTCAGACGGCGTCTCCTGCGTCGACCCTGGGCGCGGCCGGGTCGGGTCGATGCGGCTGGCGATCCACAGCGTGAGCGCCACCACAACCACCCTTGCGAGCACGTCGCGCCAGGTCCGCTTGGGCCGCGGTCGACGCTCACCCCTTCGTGACGCGAGCACAGCGAGCGGGACGGCGATGACCGTGCCGATGACGATGACGGCCAGCACGACGGTCGCGACAACGTCGGTGTCCGGCCTGGTGGTGCCGAGCCGCACGGCCCCCCGCCACTGAAGACCCCAGGCAATCACCACAAGCACCGCAGTCACCGCGGCGAGTGCCGCCGGTGTCAGCCAGCGCTGTGGTCCGGACGTACGGTCGTCATCGCCCGATGTGCTGCGCTCGGGGAGGGGTGCGCCAGCGAGCACGCGCCGCCTCCCTCCGGGCTACCGCTGTTGGTCTCCCGCGCTGCGCTGCTCGGGGATCATTCCGCCGCCCAGCAGAGCGCGCACCTCGGAGTCACGGTAGCGGCGGTGGCCGCCCAGTGTCCGGATGGAGCTCAGCTTGCCGGCTTTCGCCCACCGGGTGACTGTCTTGGGGTCGACGCGGAAAAGCGCGGCAACCTCCGCCGGCGTCAACAGCTGTTCTGACTCGCTAGGTTTCGTGCTCATACGTGGCCTCCCTGCCCCGTCAACTGCATGTCACTGCCTCGCCGCTCGGCGTGCCCTCCCCGGCACCGACCAACTGCGCAGGCCACTCGAGCTTTATCGCCCGTCGTGGACATTCTGTCACTTACTGGACCAGTTTGCATCCAGCTTGCAATGAAATGTTCGATACGCGTTGCCGAGCGGTCATTCCGGCGCCCTATCGTGGCCGTAGCACTCGCATCCGAGGCGTCGCGGGCACGGGAGGCACTGTGCGGGCAGGGACGGTCACCGACGCCGACCGCACATCCGTCTTCGCAAAGCTCAGCGGTCACGAGCAGGTGGTCTTCTGCTCCGACCCGCCAACCGGGCTGCGGGCCATCATCGCCATCTACTCCACCGCGCTCGGCCCGGCGCTGGGCGGGACCCGGTGCTACCCGTACGCCACCGAATCCGAAGCCCTCGACGACGTGCTGAACCTCTCGCGAGCGATGACGTACAAGGCGGCGCTCACCGGGCTCGACCTAGGCGGTGGGAAAGCGGTGATCATCGGCGACCCGGCGGTGGTGAAGACCGAGGCGCTGCTGCGTGCCTACGGCCGCTTCATCGCATCGCTCGGCGGGCGCTATCTGACCGCCTGCGACGTCGGTACCTACTCGGCCGACATGGACGTCATCGCCAAGGAGTGCGACTTCGTCACCGGCCGCAGCGTCGAACAAGGTGGCGCTGGTGACTCCAGTCTGCTGACGGCGTACGGCGTGTTCGCCGGCATGCGCGCCTGCGCCGAAGTCGCCTGGGGTGAACCCACGCTGCGCGGCCGCACCGTCGGGGTCGCGGGTGTCGGCAAGGTCGGCCGGCATCTGGTCGGCCATCTGCTCGACGACGGCGCCGACGTCATCGTCACCGATGTCAGCGCCACGGCTCTGCAGGCGCTGCGGTCGGCGCATCCATCGGTCACCGTCGTGTACGACACTGAGACCTTGGTGCGCTGCGACCTCGACGTGTACGCCCCCTGCGCTCTCGGCGGCGCGCTGAGCGACGACGTCGCCGACACGCTCAAGGCCCGCATCGTGTGTGGGGGAGCGAACAACCAGCTCGCCCATCCTGGGATCGAGAAGGTTCTGGAGGCCCGGGGGGTGATCTACGCGCCCGACTACTGCGTCAACGCCGGTGGGCTGATCCAGGTCGCGGGAGAGGTCCAGGGGTTCTCGTTGGACCTGGCGAAGGCACGTGCCGGCCAGATCTACGACACCACCCGGCGGGTCCTCGGGCTTGCCGCCGCCGAGGGAGTGCCGCCCGCGGTGGCAGCCGACCGTCTCGCGGAACGAAGGATGGCCGAGGTCGGTCGGCTGCGGAGCCTGTGGCTGCCTGCCCGGCGTTGAAGCGCGGGCTGTGCGGCTAGCCGAAGTGCTAGCGGCCGGAGTAGCCGTTCATCCCGAAGTCGTCATCGGAGTCGTCCTCGACGACGTCGGCCTCCTCTGCGGCCGGCTCGCCCCTCAGCTCCCGCTGGAGCTGGGTGAAGTCGGTCTCGAAGGTCTGGTATTTGAGGTCGCGTGCGACCTTTGTCTGCTTGGCTTTGGCACGGCCGCGCCCCATCGGGTCGACCCCCTCGCACACTGGGCCGGGCCACCTCGTGGTGCAGCACCGGGCTGTCGTCGTCTTGTCGTGACGACAACCGTATCGAACTC
>DATHBP010000090.1:0-28125 GCA_035296085.1 Nocardioidaceae bacterium
TACATGTTCGACAAGTACGAGCCCGGTGTCTCGCTGACGCTGGTCAAGAACCCCGAGTGGGACCCGGAGACAGACCCGGGCCGCCACCAGTACGTCGACTCGTGGAACATGAAGTTCACCGAGGACACGTCCAAGACCGAGCAGACCCTGCTGGCTGACACCGGCACCGGTCAGACCTCGTTGACCGACGAGGCGTTGACCGCGTCGACGTTCCGCGAGGCCTCGCAGAGCGCCTCCGACCGGGTCGTTCTCGGCAGCACGCCGTGCACCTACATGTTCGCACCGGACTACCGTCAGGTGAAAGACATCGACGTGCGCAAGGCGATCGGCCTGGCTTACCCCTACGTTGACGCGTGGAAGGCCGGCGGTCTGATCGTCGGCGTCACGCGCCAGCCGGGCAGTGAGCTCATGCCGCCGGGCATCCCGGGGCGGGTCGAGTACGACGTCCTGGGCAACGAGGGCCAGGAAACTGACCCAGCGGCGGCCAAGCAGCTGCTGGAGAAGGCCGGCGAGATGGGCTACGAGATCAAGTGGCCCTACATCAAGGGTGACGACCAGGCTGAGGCAGCCAAGGACCAGGTCGTCAAGGGCCTCGAGGAGGCCGGGTTCAAGGCGTCTCCGGTGGCAGTCGGGATCAACCAGTACTCCGACTTCCGGGCCGACCCGAACTCCCCGATCAACGTGCGACCGTTCGGCTGGTGCTCTGACTGGCCGTCGGGTGGCTCGTGGTTCCCGCCGCTGTTCAAGACCGGCGGCTCGAACAACTACTCCTTCTTCTCGGAGAAGGAGTTCGACCAGCGGATCGACGAGGTCCTGGAGATGCCGATCGATGAGCAGGCAGCCGCGTGGGGTGAGCTCGACAAGTACCTCTTCGAGACCTACTACCCCGGTCCGGTCGTTGGTTACGCCGGCGTCGCTGCCATGCACGGCTCCAAGGTTGGCGGCATGAACAACGACGAGGTCGCCGGCGAGCCCACCTGGAAGGACATGTACGTCACCGGTGGGTGACCTGGTTGCAAGCGCGAAAGGAGCTAGCTAGCGCATAGCCGGCTCAACCAGCGGTGGGGCGGGTGCCGAGAGGCATCCGCCCCACCGTGACACGACGCGAGAGGGAACAGCATGCTCGGTTACATCGCACGCCGTCTCGTCAGCTCCGTGCTGGTCGTGGTCGTCACCTCCATGATGGTCTTCCTCCTCTTCACCTACGGCCCCTCCGACCCGGCGCAGGCTCTCTGCTCCGCGGACCGGTGCACCGAGCAGCGCCGGGCGCAGATCCACCAGTCACTGGGCCTCGACCGGCCGATCACCGAGCAGTACGCGACCTGGGCGAAGGGTGTCTTCGTCGGCCGGGACATCTCCTATGGACCAGGCTTCTCGGTCGAGTGCAGTGCACCGTGTCTCGGGATCTCCTACATCAGCAAGGAAGAAGTCACTCCTCTCCTCGGGAAGCGGTTCCCGATCACGCTGTCGATCGCCCTGGCCGGTTTTCTCTACTTAGGCTTTGGCGTACTTGTCGGCGTACTGGCTGCTCGAAAACGTGGCACCAGCCTCGACCGGGGGCTGGTGGGCAGCACGCTGGTCCTCAGCGCGATCCCCTACTACCTGGTGGCCCTGTTGGCCTACCTCTACCTCGTGTTGCGCTGGGACCTGTTCCCCGAGACCACCTACGTCCCGTTGACCGAGAACCCGATCCGCTGGGCGGGTGCCTTGGCGCTGCCCTGGCTGACTCTCATGGTCTACAACGCAGTGACCTACGCCCGGTTCAGCCGGGGCTCGATGATCGAGTCGCTCAGCGAGGACTACGTCCGCACCGCCCGTGCCAAAGGACTGGGCGAGAGTCGCGTGGTGGTCAAGCATGCCCTGCGCGCCGCCGTGGTGCCGGTCGTGACGATCTTCGGCATCGACTTCGCGACGTTGCTTGCCGGCACCGTCTTCACCGAGCAGATCTTCGGCCTCAACGGCATCGGCCGCACCGCGCTGGCCGCTATCACCAAGGGCGACCTGCCGATCATCTCGGCCACGGTGCTGATCGGTGCTGTGTTCATCGTCGTGGCCAACCTGACGGTCGACATCCTCTACAGTTTCCTCGACCCACGCGTGAGACTGTGACGAGCAGGGGGATGCCGTGAGCGCGTCAGCCGCTGTCACTGCGCCGAATGACGAGGCGTTTCTCGTCGTCGAGGACCTGACGGTCAGGTTCCCCACGGCCGACGGGCTGGTGCAGGCGGTCTCCGGCATGCACTTCCAGGTCGAGCTGGGCAAGACGCTCGGCATCGTGGGGGAGTCAGGCTCCGGCAAGAGCGTCTCCTCCATGGCGATCATGGGGCTCCACGACCCCAAGCGGACACGGATGAGCGGCTCGATCCGGCTCGACGGTGAAGAGATCATCAACCTGCCGGACGCCAGGATGCGGCGCATCCGCGGCTCCCAGGTGGCCATGATCTTCCAGGACGCGTTGGCCTCGCTGCACCCCTTCTACACCGTCGGCAACCAGCTGATCGAGGCGTACGCGGTCCACCACCCGAAGGACTCGACGCAGCAGGCGAAGTCTCGCGCCCTGGAGATGCTGGAGCGGGTGGGGATCCCACAGCCCGACCGCCGGCTCAACGACTACCCGCACCAGTTCTCCGGGGGTATGCGCCAACGCGCCATGATCGCGCTTGCGCTCATCAACGACCCGAAGCTGTTGATCGCCGACGAGCCGACCACGGCCCTCGACGTCACGGTGCAGGCGCAGATCCTCGACCTGCTGCAGGACCTGCAGCGGGAGTTCGGATCGGCCATCATCATGATCACCCACGACCTCGGCGTGATCGCCGAGGTCGCCGACGACGTCCTGGTCATGTACGGCGGCCGCTGCGTCGAGCTGGGCGGCTGCAAGGAAGTGCTGACCCACCCGGAGATGCCCTACACGTGGGGTCTGCTGGGCAGTGTGCCGGAGGTCGCGAGCGAGGGTGACACGCGGCTCATCCCCATCCCCGGCACGCCGCCGAGCCTGCTGGCACCGCCGAGCGGCTGCCCGTTCCACCCTCGCTGCACCTATCGTGACCGGGTGCCCGGAGACTTGTGCGTCGAGGAGCTGCCGAAGCTCTCGCCTGGCAGCCGGGGGATCGGCCATCTCAAGCGATGTCATCTCGAAGAAGCCGCTGACGCCATCTTCCAGACCGAGCTTCGACACGAGATCGGGGCGAAGTGACCGCTACCACGACCAGCCCAGCGACGACGTCCAACGGCACCACGACGCCACTGCTCGAGGTCACCGATCTGGTCAAGCACTTCCCGGTGAAGTCCAGTGGCGTGATCCGGCGGACCATCGGCCAGGTGCGCGCCGTCGACGGTGTCACGTTCTCGCTGAAGCCGGGTGCGTCGCTGGGGCTGGTAGGGGAGTCCGGCTGCGGGAAGACCACGACGGGGCGGCTGATCACCCGGCTGCTCGACCCGACCAGCGGCTCGATGAAGTTCGAGGGCAACGAGCTCGGCAACCTCTCGCAGCGCCAGATCATGCCCTATCGGCGCGAGATCCAGCTGATCTTCCAAGACCCCTACACCTCGCTGAACCCGCGGCACACCGTCGGCAGCATCGTCGGCAGCCCCCTGCGGGTGCACAAGGTCGTGCCCAACAACGGGATCCTCCCGCGGGTGCAGGAGCTGCTGGAGGTCGTAGGCCTCAACCCCGAGCACTACAACCGCTATCCCAGCGAGTTCTCCGGTGGCCAGCGCCAGCGCATCGGTATCGCCCGGGCGTTGGCGCTGCAGCCCAAGCTGATCGTCGCGGACGAGCCGGTGTCAGCGCTCGACGTGTCAATCCAGGCGCAGGTCGTCAACCTGCTCGGTGACCTGCAAAAAGAGTTCAACATCGCCTTCTTGTTCATCGCCCACGACCTTGCCGTCGTCCGGCACTTCTGCCCGGAGCTTGCCGTCATGTATCTCGGCAAGATCATGGAGATCGGTCACCGCACTACCGTCTACACGCGGCCGCACCACCCGTACACGCAGGCGCTGCTGTCCGCCGTCCCCGACATCCGGCGAGCCGTGCGGGGCGACAAGCACGACCGCATCCGGCTCACCGGCGACGTCCCCAGCCCGGTCGACCCACCGTCTGGGTGCCGGTTCCGCACGCGCTGCTGGAAGGCCCAAGACGTGTGCGCCAAGGTGGTTCCGCCGCTGTACGACTTCGGCGACGGGCACCACGTCGCCTGCCACTTCGCCGCACCTCCCGGTGAGGAGCGCACGACTCCGCTGACGGAGACGGACATGCCGTTCATCCCGTCGCCGGTCCCACCGCCGGGCGGCTGACCACTCCGCGCAGCAGACGGTGACCCGTGGCTAGGGTCGCCGGATGAACGCGGACGCGCTGTTTGACGTGCCTGCGCCGCCGGCCGCGGGACTGGGCAGTGGCAGCCTCACCGACCCGCAGCACCGCGCGTCGCCGTTGGCGGTGCGCATGCGCCCGGAGACACTCGACGACCTGGTGGGCCAGGACCAGCTGCTCACGCCCGGTTCGCCGCTGCGCCAGCTGGTCGAGGGCGACCAGCCCATGTCACTGCTGCTGTGGGGACCACCCGGCACCGGCAAGACCACGTTGGCCGCCATCGTGTCCCGGCAGACAAACCGACGCTTCGTCGAGGTCTCGGCTGTCTCCGCCGGCGTCAAGGAGGTGCGAGCGATCATCGACGCCGCCCGCCGCGAGCTCGTAAACGGCGGCCGGGAGACCGTGCTCTTCGTCGACGAGGTGCACCGGTTCTCCAAGGCCCAGCAAGACGCGCTGCTCCCCGGCGTGGAGAACCGCTGGGTGTCCCTGGTCGCGGCGACCACCGAGAACCCCTACTTCAGCGTGATCTCCCCGTTGCTGTCCCGCTCGTTGGTGCTCACGCTCGAGCCGCTTGCCGACGAGCACATCCGCGTGGTCGTACGTCGGGCGCTCGGCGACGAGCGCGGCCTGGCCGGCACCGTGGCTCTCGCCGCCGACGCCGAGGAGCACCTCGTCCGGATGGCAGGTGGTGACGCCCGGCGCGCGTTGACCTACCTGGAGGCGGCCGCCGGAGGGGCGGATACGAAGGGCCTGGCCACGGTCGACATCGAAACGTTGGAAACCGCCGTCGACCGGGCGGCGGTGCGCTACGACCGGCAGGGCGACCAGCACTACGACGTCGCGAGCGCACTGATCAAGGCGGTGCGCGGCTCTGACGTGGACGCCGCACTGCACTACCTGGCCAGGATGGTGGAGGCGGGGGAGGATCCGCGCTTCATCGCCCGCCGGTTGGTCATCCTGGCCAGCGAGGACGTCGGCATGGCTGAACCCACCGCGCTGCCGCTGGCGGTGGCCGCCGCCAATGCCGCCGCCTTGCTCGGGCTGCCGGAAGCCCGCATCACCCTGGCCCACGCCGTCATCGCCTTGTCGCTGGCGCCGAAGTCCAACGCTGTGATCAACGCGGTCGACGCGGCGGTGGCTGACGTACGAGCGGGCCGGATCGGCTCGGTGCCACCGCACCTGCGCGACGCGCACTACGTCGGTGCCAGGCAGCTAGGGCATGGTTCGGGATACCGCTACGCCCACGACGACCCGCGCGGGGTCGCACCGCAGCGCTTCGCCCCGGACGAGGTCGGCGACCGTGACTACTACCACCCCACACCGCACGGCGCGGAAGCCGAGCTGGCCGACCGGCTGGCACGGATCCGCGGCATCCTGCGCGGCGAGGCCTGACCAGCCGCCCGGTGCGCAGGCCACCGGCCGACGCGCAAGCCGGCGGCGTCAAGGAAGGGTCGTTGCTAAGGTCGGCACCGCTAGGCAGGCGACGACGCGGGGAACGGACGGTGCTGCGCTGCCATGACCGCAGGCCAGGTGGTGCTTACTCTTGTCGCCCTCGCGTTGGCGGCGCTGAGCCTCGCTCTCCTCGTCGTCGTCCGGCGACAGAGCAAGACCATTGAGTCTGTCCGTCGTTCTATCGAGCGGCTTGCCGACCAGAGCGCCAAGCCCGCTACCCCTTCCGAGTCGGCGGCCCTGGAGCCGCTGCCCGTCGCTTCACCTCCTGCAGTCACACCGGCTCAACCCTCACTCGTTACCGCGCTGTTCGGTGTGCCGCTGATCAAGCTGGCCGCCTTGACGTTCGGGCTCCGCCGCGCGCTGGATGCCGACCACCGGCGCCACATCTCACGGGTTGTCGACGCCGAGCTGCGAGCCGCGCGGCGTCGACGGCGGACGGCAGCGTTAGGCGCGCGGCGAAGCGCGGTCCGCGCTCGATGAGGCGTACGTTCTGGTTCGGCGCTGGAGCCGCGACCGCTGTCTACGTCAGCCGCAAGGTGAGACGCGCGAGCGAGCGGGTGATGCCCCCTGGTCTCGCCGACCAGATGCTCGCCTGGCGCGCCGGACTGCGTGTCTTCGTCGACGACGTACGCGTCGCAACGGCCGAGCGTGAGGCCGAGCTGCGCCACAGCCTTGAGCTGGCTGACCTGGCTGAGCCGCCGCGCCGGCCGCCGATGCTGGCCGGTGCGGTTGGGCAGCCCTTCTCGGACGTCGCCTGATGGAGACGGCAGAGATCCGGCGCCGGTTCCTGGCGCACTTCGAGGGACTCGACCACACGGTGGTGCCGAGCGCCTCGCTGCTCCTCGACGACCCCAACCTGCTCTTCGTCAACGCGGGCATGGTGCCATTCGTCCCCTACTTCCTCGGCCGAGAGCGGGCACCGTACGGCCGAGCCGTCAGTGTCCAGAAGTGCGTACGGACCATCGACATCGAGGAGGTCGGTCACACCGACCGGCACGGCACGTTCTTCCAGATGAACGGCAACTTCTCGTTCGGTGACTACTTCAAGGAAGGCGCGATCGAGGCAGCCTGGGAGCTCGTGACGAAGAGCCAGGCAGACGGCGGCTACGGGTTCCCGGAGGCCGACCTGCACGTGTCGGTCTTCCTGGACGACGACGAGTCGGTTGCCTTGTGGAAGAAGATCGCCGGCTTGCCCGACGACCGGATCCACCGGCTCGGCATGGCCGACAACTACTGGTCGATGGGCATCCCCGGCCCTTGCGGACCGGACTCCGAGATCTTCCTCGACCGGGGGCCGGAGCACGGCCCAGACGGTGACATCGAAAAGGCCGGCGACAGGTACATGGAGTTCTGGAACCTCGTCTTCATGCAGAGTCAGCGGGGTCCGAGCCGAGACGACGGGACGTTCGAGATCCTCGGGGACCTGCCGGCCAAGAACATCGACACCGGCATGGGGCTCGAACGGATGGCGATGCTGCTGCAGGGCAAAGGCAGCATCTACGAGATCGACGAGGTCGCTCCGGTGCTGGAGCGAGCGGCCGAGATGGCCGGGAGGACCTACGGCCGCAGCCACCGAGACGACGTACGGCTGCGCGTCGTCGCCGACCACGTGCGCAGCGGGCTGATGCTGATCGGTGACGGCGTGACCCCGGGCAACGAGGCCCGCGGCTATGTCCTGCGCCGAATCCTGCGCCGGGTGGTGCGCGCCATGCGGCTGCTCGGCGTCGAAGACCCCGTGCTCCCGGAGCTGCTGCCGCTGTCGCTGGCCAAGATGCGACTGTCCTATCCAGAGCTCGACGCCGGGTGGCAGCGGATCTCCACGGTCGCCTACTCCGAGGAGGAGGCGTTCCGTCAGACCCTCAAGGCGGGGTCCGCACTGTTCGACCTGGCCGTCGAGGAGACCGCCCGGGCCGGCCAGCGCGAGCTCTCCGGTGCTCGAGCCTTCCAGCTCCACGACACGTTCGGCTTCCCCATCGACATCACCCTCGAGATGGCCGCCGAGCACGGCCTCGCGGTCGACGAGGTGGGTTTTCGCCAGCTGATGGCCGAGCAGCGCAACCGGGCCCAGGCCGACGCCAGGGCAAAGAAGGGCTCGCACGCGGACGCCCGCGCCTACCGAGACGTGGCCGACGCGATGGGCCGAGCGGTTGAGTTCACCGGCTACGACGAGGTCGCCTCCGACGCCACGGTCACAGGCATCATCGCCAACACCGGCCGGGTCGAGCGGGTGGGGCCGGACGAAACCTTCGAGCTGGTGCTGAACCGGACCCCGTTCTACGCCGAAGGGGGCGGCCAGCTCGCCGATCACGGCATCGTCGAGCTGTCCAACGGTGCCCGCGTCGAGGTCATCGACGTCCAGGCGCCGACCAGGGGGGTGGTCGTCCACACCGCACGAGTGCTGACCGGTGAGGTGACCAACGGACTGGACGCCCGGGCGCTGGTGGACATCGAGCGGCGCAAGTCCATCTCGCGTTCCCACACCGCCACTCACATGGTGCACAAGGCGATGAGGGAGGCCCTGGGCGAAACCGCCACGCAGGCCGGCAGCGAGAACGCACCCGGCCGGTTCCGTTTCGACTTCGCCGCCAGCGGTGCGGTGCCTGCCTCGGTGCTGGCTGACGTAGAGGCTCGCGTCAACGACCTGGTGCTCGAAGACCTGGGTGTCCACGCAGAGGTGATGACCCAGCAGCAGGCTCGGGCGGCTGGGGCCGTGGCTCTGTTCGGCGAGAAGTACGGCGACCAGGTGCGCGTCATCTCGGTCGGCGACTGGGCACGCGAGCTGTGTGGAGGGACCCACGCCGGGCGCTCCGGCCAGCTCGGCGTCATCAAGCTCCTCGGTGAGGCGTCGATCGGCTCGGGTGTCCGCCGCGTCGAGGCTCTCGTGGGCGCCGACGCCTACCGCTTCCTCGCGCGCGAGCATGTACTGGTCGCCCAGCTCGCCGAGCTGCTCAAGGCCCGCCCGCAGGACCTGCCCGCGCGCGTCAACGACCTGGTCGAGCGACTGCGCACCGCTGAGAAGGAGATTGAACGTGGGCGCCTCACGCAGGTGCTGGCCGCCGGGGAGTCACTGGCCAGCGCCGCCACGGACGTCGCCGGCATCGCCTACGTCGGCTACCGCGCCGAAGGCGCGGGGGCGGCGGACGTACGCAGGCTCGCGCTCGACGTGCGCGGCCGGCTGCCCGGTGAGCGACCGGGAGTGGTAGCCGTCGTCGGGGTGGCGCAGGGCAAACCCGCGCTCGTGGTGGCCGTGAACGAGGCTGCCCGGGCGGCGGGCTTGTCCGCGAACGGGCTCGTCAAGGCTGCTGCAGGCGTCCTGGGCGGCAGCGGTGGCGGCAAGGACGACGTCGCCCAGGGCGGTGGGTCGGACGCCTCCCGAGCCAACGAGGCGCTGGCTACCATCGAGGCGGCGCTGCGCGGGCCAGCACCAGCAGCCGAGGCGGGCTCCTGAACTTCTCCTCCGGGCACCGTGCCGGCGTACGCATCGGCGTAGACGTCGGGGACGTGCGCATCGGGGTAGCCCGGTGTGACCCGCGCGGGCAGCTCGCCGTGCCAGTCGAGACCGTACCCCGCGGCGCAGGCGATCTGGCCCGCCTGCACGAGCTGGTGCGCGCCAGCGAAGCCGTGGAAGTCGTCGTCGGGCTGCCCCGCTCGCTGTCGGGCCGGGAAGGCCCAGCGGCGCATTCCGTCCGGGAGTTCGCGGGGCGGCTCGCCGACGCCGTGGCGCCGGTGCCAGTGCGGCTGGTCGACGAGCGGCTGACCACGGTAACGGCAGAACGCGTGCTGCAGGCAAGCGGAAAGACCGGCAGGCAGCGACGCGCGGTCGTGGACCAGGCGGCGGCCGTTGTCATCTTGCAGAATGCGCTGGATACGGAGCGGTCCAGCGGAGCCGCACCCGGAGAGGTGCTGGAGCGGGGGAGCGGATGAGCGACCTTGGGCTCGAGCCTGTCGCCGAGCCGCGGGCCAGAAAGCGCTTCCGGTGGGCACCCGGCTGCATCGCGGTGCTCCTCGCGCTCGCCCTGCTGGGCGGGGGCGCGGCCTTCGTGGTGGTCCAGGGCGGCGGGTTCTTGTCCCGGATCCTTTCCTCCGCGCCCGAGGACTACGTCGGTGACGGGTTCGGCGCCGTCGTCGTGCAGGTCCGAAGCGGTGACACAGCGACCAAGATCGGCGAACGGCTCGCCAAAGCCGGTGTGGTCAAGACCAGCGAGGCGTTCAGCGACGCGGCCCGCAACGACGACCGCTCCCGCGAGATCCAGGTGGGGTTCTACCGGCTGCGCCGCGAGATGTCGGCGGTGGCCGCCCTGGCCATGCTGCTCGACCCCGACTCTCGCGCGGGCACCACCGTCACGCTGCCCGAGGGGCTGCGGCTGTCGGAGATCGTGTCCGTGCTGGCGCAGAACACCCGCTTCACACCGAGGGAGATCACTGCGGCGCTCGAGGACTCACGGGCGCTACCGCTGCCGCCGTACGCCCGTGGCGAGCCGGAGGGCTACCTGTTCCCAGCGACGTACGAGATCTCGCCCAAGCAGCCCGTGCGCGACGTGCTGGCAGCGATGGTCGAACGGTTCTCCCAGGCAGCCGCCGACGTCGACCTGGTGGCCGGCGCGCGCCAGCTCGGCATCACCCCGGGGCAGGCGGTCACGATCGCGAGCCTGGTGCAAGCGGAGGCCAGCCGCACCCAGGACATGGCGAAGGTGGCCAGGGTCATCTACAACCGGCTGCGGATCGACGAGCCGTTGGGCCTGGACTCCACGGTGCACTACGCGGTGGAGAGCTCCGGCGACATCTTCACCACCCGCAAGGAGCGTGGCGTGAACTCGCCGTACAACACCTACAACCGCGTCGGCTTGCCCCCGGGCCCGATCGACTCGCCGGGGGAGGACGCGCTTCGCGCGGCGCTCGACCCGGCCAAGGGTGACTGGATCTACTTCGTGACCGTCAACCTGGACACCGGCAAGACCAAGTTCGCGACGACCGCAGCGCAGCACGAAGCCAACCGGGGACTGCTCGCCGACTGGTGCACCTCTCATTCAGGTCGCTGCTGAGCGGCATGCCCCGCCGGTGCGCCGTCCTCGGCCGACCCATCGCGCACTCGCTCTCGCCGGTGCTGCACCGGGCGGCGTACGACGCCTTGGGGCTGGACTGGACCTACGAAGCGCTCGAGGTGGACATCGACTCGCTGACTTCGTTCCTCGACGGACTCGCCACGCCGTGGCGCGGTCTGTCGTTGACCATGCCGTTGAAGCGGGCTGTGCTGCCGCTGCTCGACGACGCCAGCGCCCTGGTCGACCAGACCGGTGCCGCCAACACGGTGTTGCTCGACGATCGGGGGCGTCGCAGCGGTCACAACACCGACGTGGCCGGCATCGTCGACTCCCTCGCCGGCCACGGCGTCACCAGGCTCGACTCGGCGCTCGTGCTGGGCGCCGGCGCGACCGCCGCTGCGGCGCTCGCCGCGCTCCGCCAGCTCGGGCTGCGAGCGGCGGACGTCGGCGCACGAGACCCGGCCCGAGCCGGGCTCCTGCTCGAGGCAGCCGAGCGGCTCGGTGTGTCAGTAGTCCTCCACTCACTGGACGCCTCCGGGCTCCCCGCACGGGACCTGATGATCTCCACGCTGCCCACGGCCGCAGCAGCTCCGTACACCTCCATCGCCGAGCGCTTCCGCGTCGTGTTCGACGTCTCCTATGACCCGTGGCCGACGCCGTTGACGAGCCGTGCGGCTGCGCTCGGCAAGGTCACGGTGACCGGCCTGGACTTGCTCGTCGCACAAGCGGCGGCGCAGGTCGAGCTGATGACCGGCCGGCCGGCTCCGCGGGCCGCGATGCGTGCCGCGGCGCGCGCAGCCAGGCCGCCACCTGCCGGCGCGTATCCACCGGAGACGCGCGAGGTGCACCGTGGCGAGGACCGCGCTCACTAGGCTCTCCGAGCATGGGGGACACCGGCGCTGTGGTGCTCGCAGCGCTGGTCGCGGCGTCCGGCGGGCTGGTCGTTCCGTCACTGGTTGCCCGGCTTCCCGAACCGGCGCCTGCCGGTCCCGACCCCGACGAGCTCTCCGCGGGCGCCCCGGGCGGGGACGGCAGTGTGGACGCTCGGCCGGCCGCTGCCCCGACCAAGCCGGCGTACGCCGACCTGGCGGCCACGCCGGGCCTCGGACTGGCCTGCGCCCTCGTCGCCGCGGTGGTCGCGGGAACGCTCGGTTGGCGCCTCGGCTGGTCGCCGGCCCTGCCGGTGTGGATCTATCTCAGCGTCGTCGGAGTGCTGCTGGCCTTCGTGGACTCGCGCACGCGCCTGCTGCCCACGGTCGTCATAGCACCGTCGTACCTCGTCGTCGTCGCGCTTGTCCTGGTCGCCTCCGTGGTCACCGGTGACTGGCAGTCGGCGCTGCGCGCCGGACTCGGCTGGCTCGGAGCCGGTGGGCTGTTCTTCCTGCTGTGGTTCATCCACCCCAAGGGCATGGGCTATGGCGACGTGCGGCTGGCCGGACTGCTGGGCCTCGCCCTGGGATGGCTGGGCTGGGCGGAGCTGGTGGTCGGGATCTACGCATCGTTCTGCCTCGGCGCGGTCGTCGGCGGTGTGCTGGCCCTGGCGAAGGTCGTCGACCGGCGGCGCTACCCGTTCGGACCGTTCCTCCTCCTCGGCGCGGTGGTCGGCGTCCTGTGGGGTCCAGCGCTCGGCGGGTGGTACACCGGCCGCTGAGCCGGACGGCGCCCGTCCGCGTGACACACTTCGGCCATGCTGCGCTGGCTCACCGCGGGAGAGTCGCATGGCCCGGCGCTGGTCGCAGTGCTCGAGGGCATGCCCGCCGGTGTGGCGTTGACGACCGCAGATCTGGTCGCCGCCCTGGCCCGCCGCCGGCACGGACACGGTCGCGGTGCGCGGATGAGCTTCGAGCGCGACGACGTCGAGATTCTCGGCGGTGTACGACACGGGGCGACGCTGGGCGGGCCGATCGCCGTGCGGATCGCCAACACGGAGTGGCCCAAGTGGCAAAGCGTCATGGCGCCCGACCCCGTAGACGACGAGCAGCTCCGCGGCGCCCGGGCCGCACCGCTCACCCGCCCGCGACCAGGGCACGCCGACCTGGTCGGCATGCAGAAGTACGGCTTCGCGGACGCCCGGCCAGTCCTCGAGCGCGCCAGCGCCCGGGAGACGGCAGCCAGGGTGGCCCTCGGGGCGGCGGCATCGGCACTGCTGGACCAGGCGTACGGCGCCCGCCTGCTCAGCCACGTCGTACGCATCGGAACCGTGACCGCGCCCGAAGGGTCGTTGCCGGCGCTGTCGGACGCCGCCCGGCTGGATGCCGACCCGGTGCGCTGCCTCGACCCGGCCGCCAGCGCGGCGATGGTCGCCGAGATCGACCGCACGCACGCCGCCGGAGACACGCTCGGCGGCGTCGTCGAAGTGGTGGTGCACGGGCTGCCGCCGGGACTCGGCAGCCATACCCACTGGGACCGGAGGCTCGACTCCCGGGTCGCCGCTGCGCTGATGGGCATCCCCGCGATCAAGGGGGTGGAGTTGGGTGACGGTTTCGCGCTGGCCGCGATGCGCGGGTCTCAGGCCCAGGACGAGATCGTGCGCACCGAGGAGGGCATCGCTCGCACCTCCGGACGTTCCGGCGGCAGCGAGGGTGGCATGTCCACCGGGGAGGCGCTGCGAGTACGTGCCGCGATGAAACCGATCTCGACGGTCCCCCGGGCGCTGCGCACCGTGGACATGGCCACCGGCGAGCCCGCAGTCGCCCACCACCAGCGCTCGGACGTCTGCGCCGTGCCGGCTGCGGGCGTGGTGGCGGAGGCGATGATCGCGCTGGTGGTGGCGGACCTGGCGGTGCAGAAGTTCGGTGGCGACTCACTGACCGAGACCCGGCGCAACCGGGATGCCTACCTCGCGGCGTTGAGCCACTGATGCGGGGCCACTGATGCTGGGCGCGCCGCCATGAGTGCGGCCGACGGCGACCTGGTGGTGCTCGTCGGACCGCCGGGGGCGGGCAAGAGCACGGTGGGCCGGCTGGTCGCCGACCGGCTGGGCGCACGCTGGCGAGACACCGACGCCGACATCGAGGCAGCGGCGGGGCGCGCGATCCCGGACATCTTCGTCGACGACGGCGAAGCGCACTTTCGTGCGCTGGAGCGAGCTGCTGTGGTTGCTGCGGTCAACGAGCACACGGGTGTCCTGGCCCTCGGTGGCGGCGCTGTGGTCGACGCAGACACTCGAGCGCTGCTCGCGACGAGGCGGGTTGTGTTCCTCGATGTCGGACTTGCCGAGGCTGCTCGTCGCGTTGGCATGTCGGGGGCCCGGCCGCTCCTTCTCGGCAACGTCCGCTCACAGCTCAAGTCGCTACTTGACGCCCGCCGCCCGCTCTACACCGAGGTGGCGACTCTCACCGTGCAGACTGACGGCAAGACACCCGCCCAGGTCGCCGACGAGGTGCTCGCCGGTCTAGCCCGATGAGCGACTCGCCGACCCGGATCCGGGTGCGCTCGGCCGCGCCGTACGACGTCGTCATCGGTTCCGGCCTCGGTGCGGAGCTGCTGGACGCGCTCCCGGGCGACGCCCGGCAGGCCGCGGTCATCTACCCCCGAACCCTGCGCGACACCGCTGCGGCGCTCGGTGAACAGCTGAGCGGTCGAGGCGTGCGTCCGGCACTGATCGAGGTGCCCGACGGGGAGGATGCGAAGACGGCCGAGGTCGCCAACCGGTGCTGGGCCGAGCTCGGCGCCCTCGGTTTCACCCGCTCGGATGCCGTGGTCGGCGTCGGCGGCGGCTCGACCACCGACCTCGCTGGTTTCGTCGCCGCGACCTGGCTGCGTGGCGTGCCGGTCGTCCACCTGCCGACGACCCTGCTGGGCATGGTCGACGCTGCCGTCGGTGGGAAGACCGGTGTCAACACCGCCGCGGGCAAGAACCTGGTCGGAGCCATACACGAGCCGCATGGCGTGGTGTGCGACCTCGACCACCTCACCAGCCTCCCCACAGCCGAGCTGGTCAGCGGCCTGGCGGAGGTCGTCAAGTGCGGCTTCATCGCCGATCCTGCGATCCTCGACCTGGTCGAGGCCGATCCCGCTGCGGCGATGTCGCCAGGCGGCTCAGCGCTTCGGGAGCTGGTGGAGCGCGCCGTCCAGGTCAAGGCCGAGGCCGTCGCCGCCGACCTGCGCGAGAGCATGGTCACGAACGGCCCGATCGGGCGCGAGGCGCTCAACTACGGCCACACCTTGGCCCATGCCATCGAGCGGGTCGAGGGCTACCGCTTCCGCCACGGGGACGCCGTCGCCATCGGGCTGGTGTTCGCCGCCGAGCTGGCCAAGCTGGCCGGGCGCCTCGAGCCGGTCGTGGCCGATCGTCACTCCCGCGTCCTGCGCCTGGTGGGCCTGCCGACGTCCTACCGCCGCGGACGCTGGAGCGAGCTGTCCACCGCGATGCGAGCCGACAAGAAGGCGCGGGGCGAGCGGCTGCGCTTCGTCGTGCTGGACGCGCTGGCACAGCCCGCGATCCTCACCGCTCCCGATCCGGGACTGCTCCTCGCGGCGTACTCAGCGGTAGAGGCCAGCGCATAGCCTGTCCGCGTGCGTGTTCTGGTACTCAACGGACCCAACCTGTCCCGGCTCGGTGCTCGGGAGCCGGACATCTACGGGTCGGAGCCCTACGACGCGCTCGTCGAGGCGTGCGTCGCCACCGGCACCGAGCTCGGCCTGGACGTCGAGGTCCGCCACAGCGACGACGAGAGCGAGATCGTCGGCTGGCTCCACACCGCCGACGACGAGGTTGACGCAGTGGTCCTCAACGCGGCGGCGTTCACCCACTACTCCTACGCGTTGCGAGACGCTTGCGCGGGACTACGCGTGCCGCTCGTGGAGGTGCACCTGACCAACCCCGCCGCGCGCGAGGAGTTCCGCCACTCCAGCGTGATCGCCGCGGTCGCGTGGGGGTCCATCGCCGGTTTCGGCATCGACTCCTACCGGCTCGCACTGCGCGCGATCGGCGCTCGGCGAGCCTGACCCGACGCGCACGTTTGCCAGTCGGGCTGCGGGGCGGCAGCCTGGGCGGATGTCCACCGTGTACGCCCACCGGCGCGAGGCCCTGCGCGCTCGGCTCGCCAGCGCCGACCTGCCCGCGGCCTTGATCTCCGATCTGGTGAACGTCCGCTACCTGACTGGGTTCACCGGGTCCAACGGCGCGCTGCTCGTGAGCGCCGAGGGCACGGACGCGTTCGGCACCGACGGCCGCTACGTCGACCAGGCGGCAACCGAGCTGCCAGATGTCGACCGACTCCGCACGCGTCGGTTGCTGCCCGAGCTGGTGGCCCATGGCCGAGCGCAGGGGCTGCGAGCCCTGGGGGTGGAGACCCACGCGCTGAGCGTGGACGACTACGGGCGACTGGGCGACGCCGGCGACGGCCTCGAGCTGCGCTCCCTCGGTCGGGAGGTAGAGCGGCTGCGCCGGACCAAGGACGACGCCGAGGTCGCCGCGCTGGAGCAAGCCTGCGCGATCTCCACCTCAGCGCTGGAGGGGGTCCTCGCCGGACCGCTGCAAGGGCGTACCGAGCGGGAGATCGCCCGCGACCTGGAGGCGCGGATGTTTGCGTGCGGGGCGGAGGCGATCGGCTTCGACACCATCGTCGCGACCGGCCCCAACTCGGCGATACCGCACCATGCGCCGACTGATCGTCCGGTCGCGGCGGGGGACCTGCTCAAGATCGACTTCGGTGCCCGCTACGCCGGCTACCACGCCGACTGCACCCGCACCGTCGTCGTAGCGCGACAGCCGCAGGAGTGGCAGCGAGAGGTCTACGAGCTGGTGGCCCAGGCTCAGCGGCAAGCCAGCGCCGCTGTGGTCGCCGGCGCCGAGCTGGTCGCGCTGGACGCCGTGGCGCGCACCAGCATCGCCGCCGCGGGCTACGGCGAGCAGTTCACCCACGGTCTCGGGCACGGGGTGGGTCTGCAGATACACGAGGATCCCTACATCGGCTCGTCCGCCACCGGTAGCCTGGACGACCGGGCAGCGGTGACCGTCGAGCCGGGGGTCTACCTGCCGGGACGAGGCGGCGTACGCATAGAGGACACCGTGCTGGTCACGACCGCTGCGCCCCGGCTGCTCACGACGGCCACCAAGGACTTGCTCGTCGTGGGATGACGCTCGCCGGCTCGGACCCGCAACGAAGAGAAAGCGACGGCTCGAATGCCCACCACGAACGACCTCAAGAACGGCATGATCTTGTCCCTGGACGGCCAGCTGTGGTCGGTCGTGTGGTTCCAGCACCACAAGCCCGGCAAGGGCGGTGCGGTTGTGCGCACGAAGCTGAAGAACGTGCTGTCCGGCAAAGTCGTCGACAAGACGTTCAACGCCGACATCAGGGTGGAGACGGCCAACGTGGACAAGCGGCCGATGACCTTCTCCTACAACGACGGAGAGTCGTTCGTGTTCATGGACACCTCGACCTACGAGCAGGTGCACGTCACCAAGGAGGTGGTCGGGGATGCCGCTGCGTTTCTGCTGGACAACCAGGAGGTGGTGGTGGCGCTGCACGAGGGGCTGCCGCTCTACCTTGAGCTGCCCGCCTCGGTGGAGCTGACCGTCGAGTACACCGAGCCCGGCCTGCAAGGTGACCGCTCCACCGGGGGAACGAAGCCGGCGCGGCTGGAGACGGGTCACTCGGCGCAGGTGCCGCTGTTCATCACCACCGGGGAGAAGATCAGGATCGACACGCGCAGCGGTGAGTACCTCGGCCGGGTGTCGTCGTGACCTCCCGGCGCAAGGCCCGCAAACGAGCGCTCGACCTGCTCTTCGAGGCCGAACAGCGCGGGCTGGCGCTGGACGCGACGCTCCGTGACCGGCTGGCCGACGCCGACCCGCCACTGAACCCCTACACCGTCGAGCTGGTGGAAGGAGTGGCGCGCCACCTGGAAACGATTGACGCTGCGCTGCGGGAGCGCGCGGCGGGCTGGACGCTGGACCGGATGCCTGCAGTCGACCGCGCACTGCTGCGGATCGCCGCCTACGAGCTGATCTACGTCGACGAGGTGTCGGACCCGGTTGCCATCAACGAAGCCGTGGACCTGGCTGCCATGTTGTCGACCGAGAACTCACCGGCGTTCCTCAACGGACTGCTCGCCAGCGTGGCGCAGGACAAAGCGTCGCTGGCGAGCTGAGCCCGGTCTCAGTCGTCCTTGGGCTGCGGTGCCGGCTCGAGGCGGCGAGCGTCGGTGTGCAGGACGCCCCAGCTGATGAAGCGCTCGGCCAGGTCGCTGGGCGGCTCGTCGTAGATCACAGCGAGTGTGCGGACGTCGTCCTGGCGGATCGACAGCACTCTGCCGTTGTAGTCGCCGCGCTGAGCCTGGATCGTGGCGGCGAAGCGCGCAAGCAGCAAAGAGTCGGAAATGTCCAGGCTGTGCAGCATCTCCAGGTCGAGCACGAGGCGGGGCGGTGGCTCACCGGCACCGCCGAGCGGGCCGGCGCCAGGGAGCAGCTCGTGCACCGGTACGCCGTAGAACTCGGCGAGCTCGGAGAGCCGCTGGACGGTTACGGCGCGGTCCCCGCGCTCGTAGGAGCCGACGACGACCGCCTTCCAGCGCCCGCCGGACTTCTTCTCGACACCCTGCAAGGACAAGCCCTGCTGCTGGCGGATCGAGCGCAGCTTGTTACCCAAGCCACGTGCGTAGTCGTTCATCTGAAGCCTCTCCAGCGCGCGCCGGGTGCGATCACTGTCCGTCACAATACCTACTCTTAGTAACTACAGTCAAGCCGCAGGTGTACGCGTGTCGCAACTTTGTGTATTGCGACGCCACCGCTGGTAGTCTTCGGCCCGAACGACATCCTTTAACGGCCCGTCCAGTGAGGCGGGGAAGGAGGTCCGTGCGGTGACGGCCGTGCCCAGTGTTCTCGGTGAGTCTGCCCGAGTAGTCCTCGACACCCCGGCGATCTCTCGCGCGCTGACGCGCATTGCCCACGAGATCCTCGAGCGCAACAAAGGCCCCCACGGCCTGGTGCTGCTTGGCATTCCCACCCGCGGCGTACCGCTGGCGAACCGGATCGGTGCCCTGATCGCCGGGGTGGAGGGCAGCGACGTGCCAGTCGGCGCCCTCGACGTGACCATGTACCGCGACGACCTGCGGCTGCGCCCGGCCCGAACCCTCGCCCACACCGACATCCCCCCCGGCGGCCTCGACGGAGCCGTTGTCGTCCTCGTGGATGACGTGTTGTTCAGTGGAAGGACCGTCCGCGCCGCGCTCGACGCGATCAACGACGTGGGCCGGCCGCGCGCGGTCCAGCTCGCGGCGCTCGTGGACCGAGGGCACCGGGAGCTGCCCATCCGCGCCGACTTCGTGGGCAAGAACCTCCCCACCTCGTTGAGCGAGAGCGTTCGGGTGCTCGTCGAGGAGTACGACGGGCAGGACGCCGTCATCCTCGACGCCGCAGGTCTCGCCAGCGACTCGACGGAGGACAGCGCCCCATGACCCGCCACCTGCTGAGCAGCGCCGACCTCGACCGCAGTGACGCACTGCTCGTCTTGGACACAGCCGAGGAGATGCGCTCCCTGGCAGACCGCCCCATCAAGAAGCTCCCCGCGCTGAGGGGGCGGACCGTGGTCAACCTGTTCTTCGAGGACTCCACCCGCACCCGGATCTCGTTCGAGGCCGCCGCCAAGCGGCTCTCCGCCGACGTCATCAACTTCTCGGCGAAGGGCTCGAGCCTCTCCAAGGGGGAGAGCCTCAAGGACACCGCGCTCACGCTGGAGGCGATGGGGGCCGATGCGGTCGTCATCCGGCACGGCGCTTCGGGAGCGCCGCATCGGCTGGCCACGAGCGGCTGGGTTCGCGCCAGCGTCGTCAACGCCGGCGACGGCACCCACGAGCACCCCACCCAGGCGTTGCTGGACGCGTTCACCATGCGCCGACACCTCGGCTCCCTGGAGGGTCGGCGTATCGCCGTCGTCGGGGACGTCTTGCACAGCCGGGTTGCCCGGTCGAACGCCTGGCTGCTCTCGACCCTAGGGGCCGAGGTGACCCTGGTTGCCCCGCCGACGCTGTTGCCGGTGGGCATCGACACCTGGCCGGTGGAGACCTCGTACGACCTCGACTCGGTGCTGCCGAAGTCCGATGCGGTCATGATGCTGCGCGTCCAGCAGGAGCGGATGAACGACGCGTTCTTCCCGAGCGCGCGGGAGTACAGCCGCCGCTTCGGGCTGGACGCCCGCCGCTTCGCGCTGCTGCCCGACCATGCCGTGGTCATGCACCCGGGCCCGATGAACCGCGGCATGGAGATCTCCGCCGACGTCGCCGACTCCGACCGCTCCGTGATCGTGGAGCAGGTCAGCAACGGGGTGGCGGTACGCATGGCGGTGCTCTACCTGCTGCTCGGCGGGCGTGAGTCGGCCATCGGCGCGGGGCTCGACATCGACGCTGACGCCGACCTGGAGGAGGTGCAGCTGTGAGCCAGCGGACCAGCCCGGCGTACCTGGTCAAGGGTGCGTCGCTGGGCGACGGCAAGCCGACCGACCTGCTGTTGTCGGACGGGATCGTCAGTGCGGTCGGAGACGAAGCGAGGGCTACGGGCGCCGAGCGCATCGACGCCGACGGTCTGGTCGCCCTGCCGGGACTGGTCGACCTGCACACCCATCTGCGCGAGCCCGGCCGCGAGGACGCCGAGACCGTGCTGACCGGTACGCGGGCGGCGGCGCTCGGCGGCTTCACCGCCGTGCATGCCATGGCCAACACCGACCCGGTCGCCGACACGGCTGGCGTGGTGGAACAGGTGTGGCGGCTTGGGCGCGAAGCCGGTCACTGTGAGGTCCGGCCCGTCGGTGCGGTCACCGTCGGACTCGGCGGCGAGCGGCTCGCCGAGCTCGGAGCGATGGCCGACTCGGCGGCGGGCGTCCGGGTGTTCTCCGACGACGGCAAGTGCGTCGCCGACGCGGTGCTGATGCGCCGGGCGCTGGAGTACGTCAAGGCGTTCGACGGCGTGATCGCGCAGCACGCCCAGGAGCCCAGGCTGACCGCTGGCGCACAGATGAACGAGGGAGCCCTGTCCGGCGTCCTCGGGCTCGCCGGCTGGCCCGCGGTCGCCGAGGAGGCGATCATCGCGCGCGACGTGCTGCTCAGCGGTCACGTCGGCTCGCGCTTGCACGTCTGCCACGTGTCGACGGCCGGGTCGGTGGAGATCTTGCGCTGGGCCAAGAGCAAGGGCTGGGACGTCACCGCGGAGGTGACCCCCCACCATCTGCTGCTCACCGATGAGCTCACGCGCAGCTACGACCCGGTCTACAAGGTCAACCCGCCACTGCGGACGGCCGACGACGTCGAGGCCGTGCGAGCCGCGCTGGCCGACGGCACGATCGACGCGGTAGCCACCGACCACGCCCCGCATCCTTCCGAGGACAAGGAGTGCGAGTGGTCCGCCGCCGCCTCCGGCATGCTCGGCCTGGAGACTGCGCTGTCGGTGGTGCAGGCAGCCATGGTGGAGACCGGACTGCTCGACTGGACGGGTGTGGCCGACCGGATGGCGCACCGCCCAGCGCGCATCGGCCGTGTGGAGGGTCAAGGCCGACCACTCGCCGTGGGCGCACCGGCCAACCTGGTGCTGGTGGACCCGAGCGCCCGACGCGACATCGAAGCCTCCGGCGGCGCGTCGCTGTCGCGCAACAACCCCTTCGCCGGCCGCACGCTGCCCGGTGCCGTGGTCGCCACGTTCCTGCGCGGCCGCCCGACGGTGCTCGACGGGAAGCTGCAGTGAGGGTGCGGCGCGGACCGGCGCTGCTGGTGCTCGAGGACGGGCGGCACTTTCGTGGCGAGTCGCTGGGCGCGGCCGGCGAGACGTTCGGCGAGGCGGTGTTCGCGACCGGCATGACCGGCTACCAGGAGACGCTCACCGACCCGTCCTACCACCGGCAAGTCGTCGTCATGACTGCACCGCACGTCGGCAACACCGGCATGAACGACGAGGACGCGGAGTCCGACCGGATCTGGGTGGCGGGTTTCGTCGTACGCGACCCGGCCCGGCGCCCGTCCAGCTGGCGGTCGCGGCGCAGCCTCGACGGCGACCTCGTCGCAGCCGGTGTGGTCGGCATCTGCGGCATCGACACCCGTGCGCTCACCCGCCACCTGCGCGAGCGGGGAGCGATGCGGGTGGGGATCTCCACCGCCGACCTCGACCCGGAGTCGCTGCGCGCCAGGGTGCTCGAGCAGCCCCGGATGACCGGCGCCGCCCTGGCCGGCGAGGTCTCCACCGACGAGGCGTACGTCGTGCCGGCCGTGGGCGAGGAGCGGTTCCGCGTGGCGGCACTGGACCTCGGGATCAAGGCGCAGACGCTGAGCATGCTGGCCAGGGCCGGCATGTCGGTACACGTGCTGCCCGCGCAGGCGAGCCTCGCCGACGTCCGAGCCGTCGAGCCCGACGGTGTCTTCTTCTCCAACGGGCCGGGTGACCCCGCGGCGGCCGACGACGCCGTGGCACTGCTGCGTGAGGTCCTCGGTCATCGCATCCCCTACTTCGGCATCTGCTTCGGCAACCAGCTGCTCGGCCGCGCGCTCGGGCTCTCCACCTACAAGCTGCGCTACGGCCACCGGGGCATCAACCAGCCGGTCATGGACAAGGCGACCGGCACGGTGGAGGTCACCTCCCACAACCACGGCTTCGCGGTGCAGCCCCCGCCCGGCGGTTCGGCCGCCACGCCGTACGGTGCCGTCGAGGTCAGCCACGTGTGTCTCAACGACGGCGTGGTCGAAGGACTCCGGCTTCTCGACGCACCGGCGTTCAGCGTGCAGTACCACCCGGAAGCCGCCGCCGGCACCCACGACGCCGCCTACCTGTTCGACCGGTTCGGCGCGCTGATGGCAGCGAGCCGCTGATGCCCAAGCGCACCGACATCGCCTCGGTCCTGGTCATCGGCTCAGGCCCCATCGTGATCGGGCAGGCCAGCGAGTTCGACTACTCCGGCAGCCAGGCCTGCCGCGTCCTGCGCTCCGAGGGCATGCGTGTCATCCTCGTCAACTCCAACCCCGCCACGATCATGACCGACCCGGAGTTCGCCGACGCCACCTACGTCGAGCCGATCACCGCGGAGTTCGTCGCCAAGGTCATCGAGAAGGAGCGCCCGGACGCCCTGCTCGCCACCTTGGGTGGGCAGACCGCCCTCAACACCGCCATGTCGCTTGCCGCCTCCGGTGTGCTCGCGGAGTACGGCGTCGAGCTCATCGGCGCTTCGGTCGAGGCCATCGAGGCGGGGGAGAACCGCCAGACGTTCAAGCGCGTCGTCGAGTCGTTGGGGGCGGAGTCGGCGCGCAGCCGGATCTGTCACTCGCTCGACGACTGCACGACGGCTGTCGCCGAGCTTGGCCTTCCGCTCGTGGTGCGCCCCTCGTACACGATGGGCGGCGCCGGCTCGGGGCTGGCCTACAACGAGGCCGACCTGCGGCGTATCGCCGGTGCCGGCCTGGCCGCGAGCCCGACGACCGAGGTCCTGCTCGAGGAGTCGGTCCTCGGATGGAAGGAGTACGAGCTCGAGGTGATGCGCGATCGAGCCGACAACGTCGTCATCGTCTGCTCGATCGAGAACTTCGACCCGATGGGGGTACACACCGGCGACTCGATCACAGTCGCCCCGGCGATGACGCTGACCGACCGCGAGTTCCAGCGGATGCGAGACATCGCGCTCGGGGTGATCCGGGCGGTGGGTGTGGAGACCGGCGGGTGCAACATCCAGTTCGCCGTCAACCCGGCGGACGGCCGGATCGTCGTCATCGAGATGAACCCGCGCGTCTCGCGCTCCAGCGCCCTCGCGTCCAAGGCAACGGGCTTCCCCATCGCCAAGATCGCGGCCCGGCTGGCGATCGGCTACACGCTGGACGAGATCCCCAACGACATCACGGCGAAGACTCCGGCCAGCTTCGAGCCGACGCTCGACTACGTGGTGGTGAAGGTTCCGCGCTTCGCGTTCGAGAAGTTCCCGCTCGCCGACGCCACCCTGACGACGCACATGAAGAGCGTCGGTGAGGCGATGGCCATCGGCCGCAACTTCGCCGAGGCGCTCAACAAGGCGCTGCGCTCACTGGAGCGTGCGGACTCGATCCTGCGCTGGCCGGCGGACGTGGGCCCGAAGGAGCCACTGCTTCGCGCCGTGGGCTCGCCGTCCGAGGACCGCCTCAGCCTCGTCATGGACGCCATCGCCGCGGGCGCGACGGTCGTGGAGCTGCACGGCGCGAGCGGCATCGACCCGTGGTTCCTCGACCAGCTGGTGCTGATCGACGAGATCGCCACCGACGTACGCGAGGCGCCGGAGCTCACCCGTGACCTGCTGCGCACCGCCAAGCGGCACGGGTTCTCCGACGCGCAGGTCGCGAGGCTGCGTGGGACGCGCGAGGACGTCGTACGCGAGGTCAGGTGGGCGCTCGGGCTGCGGCCGGTGTACAAAACCGTCGACACCTGCGCCGCGGAGTTCGCCGCGACGACGCCCTACCACTACTCCAGCTACGACGAGGAGACGGAGGTGGCGCCGCGCGAGCGCGAGGCCGTACTCATCCTCGGCAGCGGTCCCAACCGCATCGGTCAGGGCATCGAGTTCGACTACTCCTGCGTGCACGCGTCGATGGCGTTGTCGGCGGCCGGCTACGAGACCGTCATGGTCAACTGCAACCCCGAGACCGTCTCCACCGACTACGACACCAGCGACCGGCTGTACTTCGAGCCGCTCACGCTCGAAGACGTCCTCGAGGTGGTGCACGCGGAGGTCGCGGCCGGTCCGGTTGCCGGGGTGATCGTCTCGCTGGGCGGCCAGACTCCGCTCGGGCTCGCGCAGGGGCTCGCGGACGCCGGGGTGGCGATCCTCGGCACACCGCCGGCGGCGATCCACCTGGCGGAGGAGCGCGGTGCGTTCGGACGCGTGCTAGCCGAGGCCGGTCTGCCCGCACCGAAACACGGCACCGCGACATCGTTCGATCAGGCGAAGGCGATAGCCGACCAGATCGGCTACCCGGTGCTCGTGCGTCCGTCGTACGTGCTCGGTGGGCGGGGGATGGAGATCGTCTACGACGACGACGCGCTGCGCGGCTACATCGAGCGCGCGACGCAGATCTCGCCGGTCCATCCGGTTCTCGTCGACCGGTTCCTCGACGATGCCGTGGAGATCGACGTCGACGCCCTCTACGACGGGCACGAGCTCTTCCTCGGCGGGGTGATGGAGCACATCGAGGAGGCCGGCATCCACTCCGGCGACTCCTCCTGCGCGCTGCCGCCGATCACGCTCGGCCGCGAGGACATCGCCAGCATCCGTCGCTCCACCGAGCTGATCGCCGCCGGCGTCGGCGTACGCGGCCTGCTCAACGTGCAGTACGCCCTCGTCGGTGACGTGCTGTACGTCCTCGAGGCCAACCCCCGGGCGTCTCGTACCGTTCCGTTCGTGTCAAAGGCGACTGGCACCCAGCTCGCCAAGGCGGCGGCGCGCGTCATGCTCGGCACACCGGTCGCGACGCTGCGCACGGAGGGTCTGCTGCCCGCTAGCGGCGACGGCGGCGACCTGCCGGCACACACGCCGATCGCGGTCAAGGAGGCGGTCCTGCCGTTTGCGCGCTTCGCCACCGCGGACGGCCATGGAATCGACACCATTCTCGGCCCGGAGATGCGGTCCACCGGCGAGGTGATGGGGATCGATTCGGGGTTCGGGACGGCGTTCGCCAAGGCTCACATCGCCGCTCACGGCGGCCTGCCTGCGAAGGGGACGGTGTTCGTCTCGGTCGCCAACCGCGACAAGCGCCACATGATCTTCCCGGTCAAGCGGCTGGCCGACCTTGGCTTCGAGATCCTCGCCACCCAAGGGACCGCGGAGGTGCTGTGGCGTAACGGCGTCGCCGCCACGGTGGTGCGAAAGCACACCGAAGGCCCGTCCGCCGACGGCGAGCCCACGATCGTCGGGCGCATCCTCGCCGGGGACGTCGACCTGGTCATCAACACCCCGCACGGCTGGACCGCCGGCGGCAGCCCGCGCCTTGACGGCTACGAGATCCGCACGGCCGCAGTCCTGCGCAACCTCGCCTGCATCACCACGGTCCAAGGACTGGCAGCAGTCGTCCAAGGCATCGAGGCGCTGCGCAACGGTGAGCTGGGCGTACGGTCCTTGCAGTCATGGGCGGCGGGCGGGCGGGTGCCGGCATGACTCCCGGTGCGCCGTCCCGCGGCCCGGTGCAGGTCAGTGGCCCGGTGCAGGTCAGTGGACAGGTGCTCAGCCTCAAGCGCGTGGGTGCCTACTTCCAGCTCGCTCTCGTCGCCGACGGGATTGCCGAGAGCACCCGACCCGGGCATTTCGTCGCGCTGGCGGTGGGCGGCGAGCAGTCGTCGATGCTGTTGCGCCGCTCGTTCTCGATCTACCGCGTACGTCCGCGCGGTGCGTACGGCGGCACCGTCGAGGTCGTGTTCGCGGTCACCGGCAAGGGCACCGCATGGCTGGCGGGGCTCGACAAGAGCGACCCGGTCGACGTGGTGGGCCCGCTGGGACGGCCGTTCTCCCAGCCGTTGGAGCCAGTGCCGTGCGTGCTCGTCGGAGGTGGCTACGGCAGCGCTCCGCTGTTCATGCTCGCCGAGAGTCTGCGAGCCCGGGGCTGCGGCGTGCACATGGTGCTGGGCGCTGCGAACCACGAACGCGTCTTCGGCGCGCTCGAGGCCAAGCGTGCCGCCCAGTCGGTGCTGGTGACCACCGAAGACGGGTCGGTCGGGGTCCGTGGCCGCGTCACCGACGTGCTGCCCGACCTCATCCGGCGGGTGGGCGCGGCTGTCGTCTACGCATGCGGCCCGATGGGGATGCTCGCCGCGGTGAGCGCTATCGCAGCCGAACGTGGGGTGTGGAGCCAGACCGCTGTGGAGGAGTCCATGGCATGCGGGATCGGCGTCTGCATGACCTGCGTGCTGCCCGTCACCGGTGACGACGGGATCACCCGCATGGTGCGCTCGTGTGTCGAAGGGCCGGTGTTTCGGGGAGACCGCGTTCGCTGGGACGAGGTAGGGGCCATTCTGCCCGAGATGTCTGCGATCCCGTTGGGGTCGCAGTGAGAAGGGTCGGCCGGTGACAACAGCCGGCGAGCCGCCGAAGGTGCCGGCCGGTGACGTGGACATGGCCATCGCACTGGCGGGCATCTCGCTGCCCAACCCGGTGATGACAGCGTCGGGCTGTGCCGCATCCGGTCGCGAGCTCGCGCAGTTCTTCGACGTCGCGGCCTTGGGCGCGGTGGTCACCAAGTCGATCATGCTCGACGCCCGCGCCGGGCGGCCGACACCGCGGATGGCGGAGACGGCCTCCGGAATGCTCAACTCCATCGGGCTTCAAGGCCCCGGCATCGACTGGTTCCTGGCCCGGGACCTGCCCTGGCTGCTGCAGCAGGGCGCCCGGCCGATCGTGTCCGTCGCCGGCTCGACGCTTGCGGAGTACGCCGAGCTCGCCCGCCGGGTCGGCAACTCGGTCGGCATCGCCGGAGTGGAAGCCAACATCTCCTGCCCCAATGTCGAGAACCGCGGCCTGGTGTTCGCCTGCGACCCGTTCTCCGCCGCCAGGGTCGTCTCAGTCGTGCGTCGAGAGGTTCCGCGAGGCGTTCCGGTCTTCGCCAAGCTCTCTCCCGACGTCACCGACCTGGTTGCGATCGCGGAGGCGGTCATGGAGGCGGGCGCGACCGGCCTGACGCTCATCAACACACTGCTCGGGCTGGTCGTCGACCCGCAGACGCTGCGACCGGCGCTGGGGGGCGTTACCGGTGGACTGTCCGGCCCGGCGATCCGTCCGGTCGCCGTGCGGTGCGTCTGGCAGGTGCACCACGCGATGCCCGACGTACCCATTCTCGGCGTGGGCGGCGTCCGCAGCGGCTGGGATGCACTGGAGCTGATGGCAGCGGGCGCCAGTGCTGTCCAGGTCGGCACGACCATCTTCTCCGACCCGGGTGCCCCGGTGCGAATCCTCCGTGAGCTTGCCATCGAGCTCGGCGCTCGCGGGTTTGCCAAGGCCAGCGACGCCGTCGGCTTCGCGCATCGGCGCTCGTGATGGTTCCCTTCGGGGCTCGGTTGCGGGCAGCCATGGCAGAGCGCGGTCAGCTGTGCGTGGGCATCGACCCGCATCCGGCGCTGCTGCACGCCTGGGGATTGGGCGACGACCCCGCCGGGCTCGAGAGCTTCGCGCTGCTCACGGTGGAGGCCATGGCCGGCGAGGTGGCAGCCGTCAAGCCTCAGTCGGCGTTCTTCGAGCGGCACGGGTCCGGCGGCATCGCGGTGCTCGAGCGGGTGATCAGTGCCGGCCGAGACGCCGGGTTGATCGTGATTCTCGACGCCAAACGCGGGGACATCGGCTCCACCGTGCAGGCCTACGCCGACGCCTACCTCGACCATCGCTCGCCGCTGGC
>DATHBP010000091.1:0-5877 GCA_035296085.1 Nocardioidaceae bacterium
AGCCCTTTGGCGGACGCAGATCCGTGGCGGTCGTCGTACGCGCCGGCTAGCGCCGCGGCGCCGACGGCTGCCCCGGCCGCCAGCCTGGCGCGCCGGTCCAGCGTGCGGCTGGACAGGCTGGCCGCGAGCAGCCCGGCGGTCACGGCCGGTCCTTCGCGCAGGCTGACGAGCTGCCCGCGGTAGTTGCGGCGAGACCAGCGGTGCGCCGCTTCGGTGGTCATCCGGCGCTGGAGCTGGTCTGCCAACCGGGTGGCTACGCCCGCCGCTGCAGCCGAGCGCAGTGCGGCCCCCATGTCGAGGGCTAGGGTCATGGCCCGCTGCGACCGTCAAGCCGAGCCAGGGCGCCGTCGGTGTTGCCGATAGCGCCGTACTGCCCGCTGTCGCCTTCCGCCTGCTGGGCGAGGGCGTAGACAGCGGAGATCTGACCGCTTGGCGTTGTGATGACGTCGACCGTGGACACGACGGCGGCCGTTGCAGCGTCGTCGCGCACCGCAGCCACCATGCCGCCTTCTTGAGCGGCGGGGGGCGGACCGGCGACGACAACACCGTCACAACGGCCGTCCAACGCCGCGGCGAGCGCTACCACGATGGTGTCCTGCGCCACCGTCGTCGCGTCGGTGCCGGCACGCGGCCCCGTGAGGATCAGCGCCAAGCTGTCGCGCCGGGTCAAGTCGGCGTCCGGAACGGCCAGCTTCGCGGCTCGGAACACAGACAGCACCTCGCGGGCCGACTCGTCCAGCGGCGCGCCCGCGTCAGCGGTCGCAACCAGCCCACGGGCGAGGATCGCACCGGCACGGTCATACGTGGCCGCCTCGGGTGCGATGCGGAGCTCCGGCAGTGCCGGCAGCACCTGCGAGGAAAGCTGGTCGACCATCTGCCGCTTCGTTGGGTCCAGCAGATCTTCGCCGAGGCGCACCAACGGGCTGACCGAGGCACCCGCCTCGACAAGCATGGCGCGCACGTCCGTCGCGACCCCGTCGTCGGCGTCCGGCAGCGCAATCAGGACGATGCCCCGACCGGCCAGCCGGTCCGCCACCAGATTGGGTGCGATCTCGGCGGCGAACGCGGACTCGAAGTCGTTGGTCTCCTCCAGCAGCGCCAGCTGGCCGCGCAGATCGGCCTTGTCTTGTCGGTCCCGCTGCGCCTGCGCGGCCAGCCCGTTGTCGACAGGTCCCTTCAGCGGTCCGGCGCCCAGCGCCACCCCCGTCGCCAGCGCGAGGAAGATCGCCACGATCGAGACGATGTGGTAGCGGAAGTCGATCATGAGAAAAGTCCCCGCAGCCAGTACAAGAAGTCGTCGAAGCGCGCGTCGACCACGTGCAACCACTCCTGGCCGGTCGGCGTCGCGGCCACGGCAACGAAGAGTGCGAGCATCCCCGCCAGCACGAGCATCACGAGCTGCCAGGTGCGGATGCGGCTCGAGTAGAGCCGGCTGACGCCCTTGGCGTCGATGAGCTTCGGGCCGACCCGCAGACGGGTCAGGAACGTGCTGGCCATCCCTGAACGTCCTTTGTCCAGGAACTCCACCAACGTCGCATGCGTACCCACCGCGACGATGAGGCTGGCCCCCTTGGAGTCGGCCAGCAGCATGCTGATGTCCTCGCTCGTCCCGGTGGCGGGAAACACAACGGCGCGCACGCCCAGCCGTTCTAGCCGCTCGAGCCCCGGTGCGTGGCCGTCGCGATAGGCGTGGACGACGATCTCTGCGCCACCGCGCAGCGTCTTGTCCGACACCGAGTCCATGTCTCCCACGATCAGGTCCGGTCGGTAGCCGGCTTCGACCAGTGCATCGGCGCCGCCATCGACGCCGACCAGCACGGGTCGGTACTCGCGGATATAGGGACGCAGGGCATTGAGGTCCTGCTGGTAGTCATAGCCACGAACCACCAGCAGGACATGGCGGCCTTCGAGGTCGGTGCGGATGTCGGGGACACCCACGCCGTCGAGCAAGAGATCACGTTCGCGCCGCAGGTACTCCATGGTGTTCGCGGTGAACGCCTCGAGCTGAGCGGACAGCCCGGCACGCGACTCCTCCATCGCGGTAGCCACGCTGTCGGCATCGAGGACTTTGCCGGCCGCGAGCGCGGTGCCTCCTCGGTAGACGACCCCGTCCTGGATGCGGATCACGTCACCTTCGCTGACCCGCGCGAACACCTCGGTGCCCACCGCGTCCACGAGCGGTATGCCGGCCGCGACAAGGATCTCCGGACCGAGGTTCGGATAGCGACCCGAGATCGACGAGGCGACGTTGACGACAGCAGCGACATTGCAGTCGACGAGAGCCTCGGCGGACACGCGGTCCAAGTCGATGTGGTCGATGATCGCGATATCGCCCGGCCGCAACCGCTTGGTGAGGTTCTTGGTTCGACGGTCGAGTCGGGCAACTCCGGAGATACCGGCCTGCGCCAGCTCGCGCGGGCGCCGCAGGGTGGGGAGTCGCATCGCGGTCATCCTCCCATGCACGCCCAGGTTTCCCAGGCTCCGCCACAGCGTGGCGCCGCTAGTGGGGCTTGCCTCGCCAGCCGTGCACCGGCAGACCGAACTTCGCGACCAGCCGGTCGGCGAACGGAGCGGAATGGAGCCGGGCGAGTCGGACCGGCTGAGCGCCCCGCCCAACCTCCACACGTGCCCGCGGCGGCAGCTCGACGGTACGACGCCCGTCACACCACAGCACTGCGTCACCGGCGGTCTCAGGCTGAACCTCCACCGCGACCGTCGACGTGGGCGCGACAACCATGGCTCGGGCGAACAGTGCGTGGGCGCTGATCGGCACCAGCACCAGTGCCTCCACTTGCGGCCAGACGACTGGCCCGCCGGCGCTGAAGGCGTAGGCCGTGGACCCGGTGGGTGTTGCGCAGACGACGCCGTCCCCGCCCCACCGAGACAGCGGCCGGCCGTCCACCTCGACGACAACCTCGAGCATCCGCTCGCGGGCGGCCTTCTCGACGCTGGCTTCGTTAAGGGCCCATCCGCTGGCGATGGTGGTGCCGTCGCAGGAGACGCTGACCTCGAGTGTCTGACGCTCCTCGACGCTGTAGCTCCGGCTGACAAGTCGGTCGACGGTGACGTCGATGTCGTCCTGCTCGGCCTCGGCGAGGAAACCGACATGCCCAAGGTTGACCCCGAGCAACGGGGTACCGCTCGGCCGAGCCAGCTCGGCCCCGCGCAAGATGGTGCCGTCCCCACCGATGACGACAACGAGCTCGCACCCGCGGGAGGCTTGTTCGTCGGAGTCGACGACCTCGGCTGCGGCGACCTGAAGCTCAGCCGCCTCCGCTGCCAGCAGCCGTACGCCGACGCCTGCCTCGAGCAGCCGCGCGGACACCTTGTCCGCGATGGCCACTGCACCCGACCGGCCGGTGTGGGCCACAACGAGCACCGACCGTGCGTGCGTACTCACCCGTTCTGCTCCCGGGATGCGCCCAGCGCTGCCCGCAGCGCCTCGTCGATGTCGGTATAGGCCGCCGGATGCTCATCGACCGGGCGTTCGTCGAGCTCGGCTAGCCGGCGCAGTGCCGCCGCGACGTGCGGCTCCTGGGCCATCTCCTCGGTCTCGGGTGGACTCTCGCCTCGTGTCGGGTCGTGCTCCACCAGCTCCCCTTCTCTGTGCTCAACTCCACGGTAACCGCTCAGCGCGGTAACGCGTCGCTGGTCAACCGCGCGGCCGGCGCGCTCACGTCGACCGGTTGGCCCCGGCCGTCGACGTGCCGCCAGGCCAGTCCGACCACCGCTCGCAGCGCGTCGTCTGGTGCTCCGGCGCCGCGGAGCTCGATCCTGCCGTCGTCGTCCACCGATGCGGTCCATTGCTGCAGCTGTGCGCGCCCGTTGCTCAGCGATGGCAGTGCAGCCGGCGCGCCGAGGCTGCTGAGATCCCACCCGACGAAGCTCGGCCGCAGGTCGGCGGGTGCGTTGGCCAGCTGCGCCAGGTCGGTGACTCCGGTGAGCACCAACAGGCTGTCCGCGCCGTATGCCCGAGCTCCGGCGATGTCGGTGTCGAGACGGTCGCCGACGACCAGCGGATGCGTCGCTCCGACCCGGGCGGCTGTCTCCTCGAACAGCGCCGGTGCCGGCTTGCCCGCTACCACCGGGTCACCGCCCACTACCGCGCGCACCGCCTCGACGAACGTTCCGTTCCCCGGCGCAACACCCCGCGCCGTCGGAATCGTCCGGTCGGTGTTGGCAGCGAACCAAGGCACCCCGGACCGGACTGCCACGCACACCTCGAGCAGGTCGCGCCACCCCACATCCGGGGAGAAACCCTGGACGACGACCTCAGGGTCGTCGTCGGCGCTCCGGACCGGCGTGAGACCACGCTCGCGCAGCGCGACCGCAAGTCCGTCCCCGCCGACCGTCAGGACCGCACCGCCGTTCGGCAGCCGCTCGGCGATCAGCCTGGCGACTGCCTGGGCGGACGTGACGACTGATGTTGGCTGCGCGTCGACGCCCATGCTGCGCAGCTGGTCGGCGACGTCGCTGGGCGTGCGGCTCGCGTTGTTGGTGACGTAGGCAAGCGTCATTCCGCGCGCCGCCGCCTCCGACAGATGCCTATCCGCGCCAGGGACCGGCGTACCCCCTCGGTACACCACACCGTCGAGATCGAGCATGGCCACGTCGTACGCGTCGCACAGCGCGCGGTCGCAGCCGGTCAGCCCGTCGGCGGACCGCGCCGGCGCCTTGCGCTCTCCTCGCACCGCGGTCCTCCTCGCCTACGATTCGACAGGTGGCGCACGAGCTCGCGGATCGCGCGTCGCGGCGCCCGTTGGAACTTCGGCCGCTGCGTGCTCTGCGCTACGACCCCGCACGGGTCGGCAACCTGTGGGATGTCACCGCCCCGCCGTACGACGTGCTCGACGCCGACACCGTCGCAGCCCTGCTGCAGCATCCGTACAACGTGGTTCGCTTGATCGTGCCACGTCAGCGTGCCGGAGACGTCTCCCCCTACGCAGGCGTCGCCCACCTGTTGCAGTCGTGGCGAGAGTCCGGCGCGCTGCGTGTCGACCCGGACCCCGGCTTGTACGTCTACGAGTACACCGATGACGCGACGGTGGTACGCGGCCTGGTCGGGGGGGTCGGGGTCTACGACCCGGCAGAGAACGTGGTGTTGCCGCATGAGGAGGTCATGGCCCAGCCCGTCGACGATCGGCTCGCCTTGATGCTCGCCACCGAGGCCAACCTCGAACCGATCCTGCTGCTGTACGACGGCGGCGGAGCGGCGAGCGCCGTGGTAGCCAGCGTCTGCCAGCGACCTGCGCTGGCCACCGCCCGCACTCCGGAGGGCTGTACGCATCAACTGTGGCAGATCACCGACCGCGGCGAGCTGGCGACGATCGCCGCCGACCTGGCACCGCGGCAGGCCCTCATCGCCGACGGACACCACCGGTATGCGACCTACCGCCGGCTCCGCGGCGAACACCCCGATCTGCCGGGCGCCGATGTGGGCCTCGCGCTTCTGGTCGACCAGACGGATCACCCCCTGAAGGTGGGCGCCATTCACCGCAGCGTCGCCGGCTTGCGCCTCGAGGACGTCCGGCGGTCAGCGCAATGGACACTGCTCGCCCATCCCGACCGCGCCAGCGCCGTGTCGGCGCAGCCGCCGACAGCGTTCGTCGTGACGGACGGCTCGTCGTGGTTCACCGCGACGTTGACCGGCGGTCCGGCCACGCCCGCCGAGGAGATCGCCTCGCTGCACGAAACGCTGCTGACCGCCTGGGCAGTGCCGGAGGGCGCAGTGGGCTACTTCCATGACGCCGACGCCGCCGTGCGGGCAGCCAGCGCCGCCGACGGCATAGCCATCCTCACGCGGGCATCCAGCGTCGCGGAGGTGATGGCTGCGGCGCGGGCGGGTGCTCGAATGCCGCGCAAGTCGACGTCGTTCGC
>DATHBP010000092.1:0-2376 GCA_035296085.1 Nocardioidaceae bacterium
CGGCTGGGGCCCGACGCGTACGACGTCGACATCTGGCTCGACGTCCGTGAGGGGGACGAGCAAGTGGCCGAGCGCACCTGGCACCGCACCTTCCCCCGCGAGCTGCAGTAGCCGGCACTGCCCGCTCGGCGTACGTGGCCCCTGGGCAGGCTCGCTCCCCCCGCGAGTGGCGCGAAGCGGCTGACCCGTTCGGGGTGTCGCAGCCACTTCGCGCCACTCAGCGCGTGTCCGAGCCAGCACCGTCAGCCTGCGACTGGTCTCCCCCGGTACGCGTGACCCACCATGGACACGAACTGGTGCACGGCGTCTTCGTTCGGCGCGAGCGGGCCGGGCCGAAAGTGTGGCGAGGCCACCCCGCGCTGAACCGACTCGCAGGCCGCCCAGTCCTGGCGGTTGGTGAGGTCCCAGAACTCCACCGCGTACGCCGGGTCGAGCCGCTCGCCGTCGCCGGGCGGCACGAAGTACCACGAACACTCGACCCAGGTGCGGTCCGGGGCGAGCGGGAGCATCCGATGCGTCATGACGTAGTCCGGGTGCAACGACAGCAACAGGTTCGGGAAGAGCCCGAGGTAGAGCACGTGGCGGGGGTTCACCCCGGGGATGGGAGCAGCGGTGGAGTCACCGGTCATCGACATGGTCGCCATGCCGTCGCGCAGGTCCATCGAGCCGCCGGCCCAGGCGCCCGGTAGCGCGTAGTTGTCCCCCGAGGTCGGCGGGGTCACCTGGCACAGCTCGGGATGGATCAGCGGGCAGTGGTAGCACTCGTGGTAGTTCTCGGTGATCACCTTCCAGTTGGCGGCAACCTCGTAGGTGTGGCGTTCGCCGAGCACGAGCTGCTCGGGTGCGTACGGCGCGACGAGGCCGGCCAGCGCCCCGAGGTGCTCGGCGAAGGAGGGCGCGGCTCCGCTGCTCAGCGCCGTGGCGGCGTGCACGAACAGCCAGCCGTGCCAGGACTCGGCGGGCAGCTCGGCGAGCGAGTGCTCGGCGGCGTCGAAGCCCGCAGCGTCGCGGAAGCCGGGTGCCGTGCGCAGCTCACCGGTGAGGTCATAGGTCCACGCGTGGTAGGGGCAGACGATCGAGTTGCGCGCCGAGGTCGCCCCGTCGTCCAGCAGCTCGTGGCCGCGGTGGTTGCACGTGTTGGCCCACGCGCGCACCTGCCCGTCCGGCCAGGTCAGCAGCACCGGCACGTCGCCGACGACGAGCGCGCGCTGGCGGGCCGGCCCGTCCGGACCGGCACGAAGCTCCGACTCCCGGCCGACGCACGTCCAGGTGCCGGCGAACAGGTGCCGCTGCTCCCAGGCCAGCACGCTCGGTGAGGTGTACGCAGCCGCGGGCAGCATCCGGGAGCGACCGAACGGCGCCAGCGCCCGGTCCAGCCCCACCGGATCGATGCCCGCGGGGTCGAGAAGCTCGAGGGCGAGGACTTCGCTGGTCAACGTCATGACGCAGTCTCCGGTTGTCGTCGGGCTGAGTAGGGTCGGGGCACATGGCGCGCAGGAAGGTGGAGGCGCGCCGCGAGGAGATCCTCGCGACGACGGTGGCACAGATCCAGCGGCTCGGGTTCGCGAACACCCGGGTGGCTGACGTCGCAGCTGCTCTGGAGATCAGTCCGGGGCTCGTCTTCTACCACTTCACGAGCAAGGACCGGCTGCTCGCGGCGGCTCTCGAGCATGCCGTCGACTCCGACCTGGCTCGGCTGGAGCTGGTGCTCGGGCGCGGGCGCGATGCGTTCGACAGGCTCGAGCGCCTGCTGCGCTTCTACGCCCCGCAGGGCAAGGCGCCCGGGTGGACGCTGTGGATCGACGCGTGGGCATCGGCCCTGCGCGAGCCAGCCCTGCGGCGCACGATGCGCCGTCTTGACGTGCGGTGGCGTGACGCTCTGCACAGTGTGATCGTCGACGGCGTCGCGCAGCGAGCCTTCTCGTGCGCCGACCCGCACGCCAGCGCGCAACGGATCACCGCCCTGCTCGACGGGCTCGGCGTCCAGGTGACGCTCGGCGGCAGCGTCAGCCGACGGCAGATGGCCTCCTGGGTGCGCGAGGCGGCCGCCGCCGAGCTCGGCACCGATCCGGACCGGCTCGCTCGAGCCGGCCGGTAACCGCTGCCACGTCCGCATCTCAGACCAGCCAGCTGACCGGGTGCGCCGACTCGGACAGAGCCGGCCGGTCGATGCGAAACGGTGCCACGTCGGCCGACGTCTCACCGGTGGTCGCAAGGTCGGCGAGCAGGCGACCGAGCGTCGGCGCGAACTTGAACCCGTGTGCCGCCCCGAGCCCCACGAGCACCGCCTCGCAGCCAGGTACGGGACCGAGGACGAAGTCCCGGTCAGGCGGCAGTGTGTAGAGGCAGGTCTTGGACCGCACGACCGGACCGGAG
>DATHBP010000093.1:0-3185 GCA_035296085.1 Nocardioidaceae bacterium
CTGCACCGACAACTCCCTTCGCGTGTTGGACTTCATCGGCTGCTCCGACATCCCGGTGTACGAGGGCCTGAGCCGACCACTCGTACGGCTGGACTTCCCGACGCCCAAACGGATCGAGCGCGACTCCCCGCAGGACATGCATGGCACCGCGCTGCCCCTGCCGGCGGCGACGTCGGTGCAGCAGAAAGCGGGGGCAGTCGAGTTCCTCGTCGAGACGCTGCGGGCCACCACGACGCCGATCACGCTGGTGCCGGTGGGACCGCTGAGCAACATCGCCGCCGCCCTGGCGATCGCTCCCGGCATCGTCTCGGCCGTGGACGAGGTGGTCATCATGGGCGGGGGGCACCACGTCGGCAACGAGACGGCGGCCGCCGAGTTCAACGTCTGGGCCGACCCGGAGGCCGCCGACATGGTCTTCGCGGCCGGCTTCGAGCGGCTGACCCTGGTCCCGCTGGACGCGACGCACAAGGCACTCGTGTCGGCGGCGGACTGCGCGGCGATGGCGGAGCTCGGCACGCCTGCCGGTGACGCAGCCTCGAGGATCATTGGAAGACGCGTGGCGGCCTATGCGCAGGGGCATGGCGTCGCGGCGGCCGACGCAGCACCGGTGCACGACGCGCTGTGTATCGCCTACCTGGTCGCGCCCGAGGTGATCACCACTCGCGACATGCACGTCCGGGTCGAGACCCAGGGCGTGCGGACGGTCGGTCGTACCGTGATGGACACCCGAACCCACGACAGCGAACCACCGAACGCCCGGGTGGCCTTCGACGCCGACGCCCGACGCTTCGTTGAGCTGATGACATCGACGTTCGGCCCGCAGCTGGACGCTGACACACCTACCACCCGCGAACGGGGAGACTGACATGCCGGCCAAGCTGCTCATCGACACCGACACGGCGTCCGACGACGCCGTCGCACTGGTGCTGGCTCTCACCGACCAACGGGCCGCCGTGCAGGCGATCACCGTCGTCGCGGGCAACGTGTCGCTCGCCTCCGGGGTCGCGAACGCGCTCTACACCCGGGAGCTGTGTGGCAGCACAGTGCCTGTGTACGCAGGAGCCGACCGACCGCTAGAGCGGGAGCCGGTGACTGCCCAGAACGTCCACGGTGCCGACGGCATGGGAGACATCGGGCTGCCCCTGACTGGACGCGTGGCGGACGACGGCGACGCCATTGACGTCATCGTCGAGCTAGCGCACCGCCACGCCGGCGAGCTCACCCTGGTCTCGCTCGGCCCGTTGACGAACGTCGGGCTGGCACTGCAGCGGGATCCGTCGATCGCCACCATGTTCGACCGGGTGGTCGTCATGGGCGGCACCGGCGACCACAGCGGCAACATCACCCCGGTGGCGGAGTTCAACATCTACGTCGACCCCGAGGCCGCCGACATCGTGTTCCGCTCGGGGATGCCGATCGAGATGGTCGGCTGGGACGTCTCCCGCACCGACGCAACCATGTCGCCCGCGGAGCTGTCGACGTTGTCCGGCCTCGGTCCGCTGGGAGAGTTCTGCGCTGGAATCCAGCGCAAGCTGCTCGAGTTCTGCCGCGAAGTCACCAAGATCGACGGCATCGACCTGCCGGATCCGGTGACGATGGCCGTTGCTCTCGACCCGTCGATCGCGGTGGAGTCGATCGAAGCGCACGTCGCCGTCGAGACAGCTGGGGACCACACCCGCGGCATGACGGTGGTCGACCGCTTGGGGCTGCTCGGTGAACGCCCGAACGCGCGGGTCGTGCTTCGTGCCGACCGGACGCGCTTCCTCGAGCTGCTGCATCGAGCGTGCAGCCCCTGACCTCCGGCCAGCTAAGCCTGAACGCACACGAGCCGGTCGCCCGCCTGAAGCGAGCCGAGCGCCGGGTCGTTGTAGCGGACCGTACGCCCGGCGCGCACGACGGCGAGCACGGGCGTGTCGGCAAGGGCCGAGGCAGGCTTGCCGACTTCGTCAGGTTGCACCGGCCGGTCTACGAAGTCCAAACCGGTGCCGAACGAGAGCAGGTCCTCGACTACGTCTACCGACTCCGGGCTGGTCGTGGCCATCCCCAACAGCCGCCCTGTTGTCTCCGAGGACACCACGACCGACTTCACACCGCTCTGCTGCATGAGCTGGGCGTTCTCCGACTCCCGCGCTGCGGCGACGATGGTCACCTGGGGGGCGAGCCGGCGTACGGCCAGCGTCGCCAGCACAGCGCTGTCGTCACGGTCGAGGGCGACGATCACCACGCACGCCCGGTCCACGAGGGCTTCCTGCAGCACCTCGGTCCGGGTCGCGGCACCGACCACGGCCACCAGCCCGGCCGAAGTCGCCTCGGCGACTACCTGTGGGTTGGAATCGACGACCACCACCTGGTCGCGCGGGTGCCCGCGCAGCAACATTGCGCGGACCGCGTTGCGACCCTTGGTGCCGTACCCCAAGACGACGACATGGTCGTCCACGTGTGACCTCCAGCGATTAAGGTTGAACTCCTCACGAGACCGCTGTGTCAGCGCCTGCAGCGTCGTCCCGACGAGCACTACCACGAACAGCAGCCGCATCGGCGTGACGACCAAAGCATTGACGAGCCGCGCTCCCTCGGTGACCGGCGTGATGTCGCCGTAGCCCGTCGTCGACAGCGTGACCGTCGTGTAGTAGAGCGCGTCCACGATAGAGACGTCACCGTCGAGGCTGTCGGTGTAGCTCTCGCGCTCCAGGACGACGATCAACCAGTTCAGCAGCACCAGGAACACCGCGAACGCGAGCCGACGCGCGATGGCTAGAGCAGGGCTCCTCGGAGATCCGGAGGGCAGCCGGACTCCCGCATGTCGCTCTGGCACAGGTGCATCCTTACCCGATCCAGCCGGTTCACCCCGGATGTGGGCCGCCTAAGGTGGCTGTTTCCTTGCCAACGCCCCGGGAGTGACGTCTGTGCTGTCGCGAAACCGCCGGGTCGTCGGCTGCCTCGCCCTCGCGGCCACCGTCGTAGCGTCGGTGTCGGCCGCCGTGCTGGTGCACCCGGCGGCAACGGGAGCGCCGCTGGTGAGCGGCAAGCCGAACGTGGTGCTCATCTTGGTCGACGACGCCCGTGTCGACGACTTGACCACCCTGCCGCTGGTCACCAGCCTGATCGGCGACGCGGGCGCCACGTTCACCGACGCGGTGTCCCCGCTCCCGCTGTGCTGCCCAGCACGGGCGACGCTGCTCACC
>DATHBP010000094.1:0-6340 GCA_035296085.1 Nocardioidaceae bacterium
CTTCGCCTCGGCGCGCTCCGGCCGCGCGTCACTCAGCAAGCCCGCCGACGGCGAGCAACCCGACAGTCCGGACCTCGGGCCGCTGTTCGACACGATCCTGACGCGCATCCCGGCTCCGCTCTACGACCAGACCGCGCCGCTCCAGGCGCATGTGACCAACCTCGACGCCTCGCCATACCTGGGCCGGTTGGCGCTCTGCCGAGTCGTCGCCGGCACGCTCAAGCGCGGGCAGACCGTCATGTGGTGCCGCGCCGACGGGAGCATGGAGCGGGTGCGGCTCAGCGAGCTGCTGATGACCGAGGCGCTCGACCGCGTCCCCGCCGATGCTGCCGGGCCGGGCGACATCGTCGCGATCGCCGGCATCGCCGACATCACGATCGGCGAGACGCTGGCTGACGCCGACGACCCGCGCCCGCTGCCGCTGATCACCGTCGACGAGCCGTCGATCTCGATGACGATCGGCATCAACACCGCGCCGCTGTCCGGGCGATCCGGCTCGAAGGTCACTGCCCGGCTGCTGCGCAGCCGGCTCGACGCCGAGCTCATCGGCAACGTGTCGATCAGGGTCAACCCCACCGACCGGCCGGACACCTGGGAGGTGCAGGGGCGGGGTGAGCTGCAGCTCGCGATCCTCGTCGAGCTGATGCGCCGGGAGGGCTTCGAACTGACCGTCGGCAAGCCCGAGGTCGTCACCCGGGAGGTGGACGGCAAGCTCTGCGAGCCGATCGAGCGCCTCACCATCGACGTTCCCGAGGACTACCTCGGCGTGATCACCCAGCTCCTCGGCCTGCGTAAGGGCCGGCTCGAGCAGATGATCAACCACGGCACCGGCTGGGTGCGCATGGAGTATCTGGTGCCTGCCCGCGGCCTCATCGGGTTCCGCACCGAGTTCCTCACCGAGACCCGCGGCACCGGCTTGTTGCACCACGTCTTCGAAAGGTACGAGCCCTGGGCCGGCGAGCTGCGTACCCGACCCACGGGTGCGCTGGTCGCTGACCGGACCGGGGTCGTGACGTCGTACGCGCTGTTCAACCTGCAGGAGCGCGGGACGCTGTTCGTCGCGCCAGGCACCGAGGTGTACGAGGGGATGATCGTCGGGGAGAACTCTCGCGCCGACGACATGGACGTCAACCCTACCAAGGAGAAGAAGCTCACCAACGTGCGCTCATCGACTGGGGAGGAGCTCGAGCGGCTCATTCCGCCCCGGTTGATGTCGCTGGAGCAGTCCCTGGAGTTCTGCCGCGAGGACGAGTGCGTCGAGGTGACTCCTGGCGCCGTACGCCTGCGCAAGGTGGTGCTCGACGCGACCGAACGCGGCCGGCAGCGCGGACGCGCCCGCAAAGGCTGAGACCGTCGGTTAACCGTCCGGCCGGCGGGTGCCCGCCGAGTGGCACCAACCGGCTGCCCAGCTGTCGCCAGTGGCGCGAAGTGGCTGGTCCAACCGCCGAAATCCAGCCACCTTGCGCCACTCGGCGATCCGAGGCTGCGGGCCGGCACCTGGCAACCCAAAGCGGAGGGCTCCCGCGGCAACCGGCGCAGCAGCGCCGGAGAGAAGCTGTGCGCTAGCCGAGCCTCCAGACGACGGTGACCGTCGCCGAGACCTCCGCGGTTCCCGCGCGGATCGGTACGTCGCTGTCCATCGACTCGGCAAGCAACCGCCCGCCTGCGAGCGGCACCGCCGCACCCCTCGCGTGGCCCTCCGTGATCGCCAGCACGTCCTCGAGGTGTCTCCCGGCCGCAGCGGCATACTGCTCGGCCTTCCCTCGCGCGTCCGTGAACGCGGCCTCCCTGGCTTGCCGCCGCAGCGCCTCCTCACCCCCGACCTGCAGGCGGCCCCCATGCAGCCGTACGGCGTTGCCACCGGCGTCTGCGGCAGCGGTGATGACGCCGCCGGCATCAGTAAGGGAGCGCACGAGGACGGCAATGTGCTGGGAAGCCTCGTAGCCGGTGACGACCCCTCGGTCGTTCCCGCGGTAGTCCATGGTGGGCTCGACCGAGAGCCCGGCGGTCTTGACGTCCTCCGCCGCGACGCCTTGCTCGCCTAGGGCGCGGAGCACTGCGTGCATGGCATCGTTGGCGGACCCGAGCGCGGTGGAGACGTTCGCTGCCTGAAAGTGCACCGACAGGTCCAAGGCGAACCGGTCGGGGACACCGGTCACGGTGCCGCTGCCCGTCACGGCAATGTGGGCCGGCTCATGCACGGCAGCTGCAGGAGCTAGGGAGTCCCCCTCGGGCGGCACCTGGCCGAGCATACGAGTGGAAATCCGGTCGTCGATCCCTCACCCCGCGACTCCATTCTCCGGCCCAGACCGAGCTGAGAGCTAGCCGAGCGACCAGACCACGGAGACGGTCACCTCCAGCTCAGAGGTCCCGGCCCGGATCGGCACCGAGGCCTCCGCCGACGTTGCGTACAGCTGGTCCCGGGACACCGGGCTCGGCGCGCTCGCGTGCACCTCGCGAACCGACATCACGTCACCGAGGCTGCTGTCGGCCGCGGCGGCGTACTGCTCCGCCTTGGCTTGTGCGTCGGCGATGGCCGCGTCGCGAGCCTGGCGCAACAACGCGTCCTTGTCGCCGACCTGCAGCCGTACCCCGTGCAGGCGGACGGAGTTGCCGCCCGCGGCTACTGCAGCACTGATGGTCTCGCCCGCGTCCGGCAGGTCGCGTACCAGCACGGAGAGGTCCTCGGAGACCCGGTAGCCGGTGATCACGCCCGGGCCGTCACCGCTGTAGTCGTAGGCGGGGTGGATCGACAAGCCGGTGGTCTTGACGTCCGCAAGCCCGACTCCCTCCGCGCGTACGGCGCGGAGCACGGCCCGTGTCTTGGTGTTGGCCGACGCGAGGGCAGTCGAGACGTCCGGCGCCTGGACCTGCACCGAGACCTCAAACGTCAGCTGGTCGGGCACTCCCATCACCGAGCCGGAACCGGTCATCGCGATGCTGGGTGTGTCGGAGGGCGGGTTGGCCTGCGTGGCTGCGGCCAGGTCGCCGCCGGGCGAGGCCGACCCGACCAGGTAGGCGGCGAGAACCGCCGCGCTCGAAGTGGCAGCCACGACGAGGCTGCGGACGCTGACGGATACCGAAGTGGTCATGGCGCTTCGACGCAGCCCAATAGCCGGCGGTTCCCTCGTCTGTGGAGGTCGAGCTCGACCTGCGCCGACCCGGTCCGAGGCCGACCCGGTACGAGGACTGGCGCTTACCGCGCGAGCCGGTCGCGGGCATCGATCAGCGCCCGCTGCGCGTCGGCACTGTAGGCAACCATGCGGACGTCTGCGACCGAGCGTGGCTCACCCGGCCCGGAGGATTGGTCCCAGACGGCCGTCACGGCGATCCGGGCGGCGTCGTCGAGCGGCCAGCCGTAGATGCCGGCCGACACGAGCGGGAACGCGATGCTCGTGGCGCCCAGCTCGGCAGCCACCCGAAGCGCGTTGCGGTAGCAGGATGCGAGCAGCTCGGGCTCACGCTGACCGGCGTGCCAGTTGGGACCGACGACGTGAACGATCCAGCGCGCCGGCAAGTTGCCAGCAGTCGTCCAACCCGCCTCCCCGGTGGCCAATCCGGAAGGGAAGCGGGCGATGCAGTCGGCGAGGACGGCTGGACCACCTGCTCGGTGGATGGCACCGTCCACACCGCCGCCCCCGCGCATCGTCGAGTTGGCGGCGTTGACGACGACATCCACCGGCAGCGCGGTGATGTCGGCCCGGACGACCTCGACGGGCACGGTCAGCGTCGACGAGTGAGCTCGCGCACGGCTGGACGTACGTCGAGCAGATAGACACACGCGGCAACGGTGCCGAGCAGGTTGAGCAGGCTCATCGGGCTCCACCACACCACGTGCGCGGCGAACGCGACCGCGAGGATCACCACCCACAGCTGCTTGGTGTTCTTGTCGGCGGCGACGAACGTCTCGGCCGGCCGGGTCATCGCATCGGCAAGGCAGAAGCCCTTGAGCGCAAACAAGCAAGCGGTCGCCACCATGGCGAACCAGCTTTCGATCAGAAAGGGCTCCACGCCGCCAGCCTACGACGAGCCAGATAGCGGCTGGGCGTCACCGGTGCCCTACTCGCCGATCCTGCGGGTAGCGTCATCGACCACGTCGGTGGCCTGTGCCGCGGCGTCCATCGCCGTGTCCATGGTGACCCCGACCTGGTCGTCGAGCTGGTCGACGGTGTCTGCGAACTCCTCGCTCGCCGGCTGGTCGCGCATCTTGGTCAGCAGCTCCCTGCCACGGTTCGCGAGGTCGGTGTAGGTCTCGAACGCCTGCGACACGACATCGCTCATCGCCGCCTGTGCTTTGTCCGGCAGACCCCGCACGTCGGCGGTCCTGGGTATCCGTTCCTGCGCCTCGGTGGTCACCTCGCGCAGCTTCTTGACCGCCAGGTCCCCGGCGCCGAGGACTGCGTAGAACGGAGTCGGATCCTTGAACGTCTTCTCCAGCTGTTCGGCGATGGCCATGGCTTGTTCCCTTCGGTCACCCGTCGGCGGACGCCGACGGCTTGGTGGCGGTGTTCTCCGCACGAAACGACGCGTAGATGTCGAGCAACACCTGCTTCTGCCGCTCACTGAGCGATACGTCCGCTAGCACTGACCTCTGCACCGAGCGGTCGTCCTCGGCGTCCCGGTCGAGGATGCCGGCGCGTACGTACAGCGTCTCCGCGGAGATACGCAGCGCCTTCGCGAGCTGCTGAAGCACATCCGCGGACGGCCGCCGCAGGCCGCGCTCGATCTGGCTGAGATAGGGGTTGGAGACGCCGGCCTGGGCGGCTAGCTGGCGCACCGACAGCTGGGCACTACGGCGCTGCTCGGCCAGGAACTCACCGAGCGTCCCCACCGTCCGGCCGACATCGAACTTCGTCATCTCCGCCATTATGCTTGCATTTGCAAGCGGTCTGCAAGCACACCGCGGCGGCGGCGTCACCTCGGCAGAACGGCCCGCACCTCTCCGACCGGCCGGCCGCCGCCAAGCACCGGCTCGCGGCCGACATCGCCTGACAGCGTGGGCAGGACGCCCAACCGGCCCAGTGCGGCCGTCATGACAACCGTACGAGCCCGCTCGGCGCCGTCGTCGATCTTCAGGGCGACCGTACGGCCGTCCGCGAGCGCCACGGCATAGACGCCTTCGGCACCCCCCTTGCCGATCGCGCCGGGCACCGCGGTCAGTAGAGCCGCCTCGTCACGGCGGGTCCCACTCGCCCAGGTGGGGAAGCGGCGAACCGCCTCGGCGACCCGGTGCTCGAGCGTCCCCGCCCGCGCGGTTGCGAGGGCGCGGAAGCCATGTGCCAAGCCGGCCAGGCTGCTGCCGAGCAGCGGTGCGCCGCAGCCGTCGACGCCCTGTACAGGCACCGCGGCCCCGGTCAGCTCGACGAACGTGGCGCTGATGCGCTGTTGCAGCGGGTGCCGCGGGTCGAGGTAGGTGTCTACCGGCCACCCGGCCCGGACGCACGTCGCCAGCATGGCGGCATGCTTGCCCGAGCAGTTCATCGCCAACGGTGCCGGCTCCCCGCCGGCGCGGATGTAGTCGCTGCGCGCCTGCCGATCGAGCGGGAAGTCCGCCGGCGTCTGCAGCGCAGCAGGACCCAGGCCGGCATCGGCCAGAATCTGCCGCACTCCGTCGAGGTGGAACGGCTCACCGGAGTGGCTGGCACACCCGAGCGCGAGCAGTTCGCCGTCGAGGTCGAGCCCGCAGCGCAGCATGCCGAGCGCCTGAAGGGGCTTGTTCGTAGAGCGCGGGAAGATCGGCTGGTGGGGATCGCCCACGAGCCAATCCAGCGACCCGTCGGCTGCGAGAGCGATGACCGAGCCGTGATGCTGGCACTCGACGAAACCCGACCGCACCACCTCGGCGACCACCGGTCCGGGACGCACGGCAGCGAACACTACCCGCGAGCCGCCACGGCTGGGACGTACGAGTCGGTGGCACAATCTCTCGGGTGCCGCCGCCGGACTCGACGCCACCGACGCCGCAGTGGGCGCCCTCGGCGCGCGAGCGCGACGACCTTGAGCTGCTCTCCATCGGGGCGCTGCCACCACTCGACCGTCTCCTCGGACCGACGGCGCTGGCCTCCATACGCGAGGAAGGGGTCCTTCCCGACGGGACTCCATGGCGCGCTGACGTGGGGCTTACGGTGCCGGCCAGCACCGCCGAGGCCGCCCGCGCTGCCGGCCTTCTCGAGCTGACCGACCCAGAGGGTGCTCCCATAGCGCAGGTGGCGGTCGACGAGGTCTGGCCCATCGGCGGCGACGACTACGGCGTGAGCGGGCCGGTAAGCGCGCTGGGCGGTCATGAGTACGGCGCGTTCCGCCGGTTGTTCCGGACGCCCGCACAGGTCCGCGCCGAGCT
>DATHBP010000095.1:0-13824 GCA_035296085.1 Nocardioidaceae bacterium
GGGTGGCCAGCTCGCGCAGCGAGTCCTTGGTGCAGATGTCGACGACGCGGGCGTAGTCCGGCTTCTCGGTGTAGTCCATGATCCCGGGCTTGGTGCGGAACTGCTCGCGCACCTCGAAGACCACCCGGCCGGCGGCGCGGGAGACGGCCTGGATGGCCAGGCCGGAGAACAGGAAGACGACCGCGGCACCGATGATCAGGCCGAAGAGCAGGTTCGGCTGCTCGATCGACAGGTTGAAGGGGGCGTCGCTGCCCGCCTCGACCAGCGCCCGCTCCACCTCGGTGCGGAAGGAGCCGAACAGCGCCGTGGCGGCCAGCACCGCGGTGGCGATGGCGATGCCCTTGGTGATCGCCTTGGTGGTGTTGCCGACCGCGTCGAGGCTGGTGAGCACGAGCGCACCCTCCTCGGTGATCTCGCCGGACATCTCGGCGATGCCCTGCGCGTTGTCGCTGATCGGGCCGAAGGTGTCCATCGCGACGATGACGCCGACGGTGGTCAGCAGGCCGGTGCCGGCCAGCGCGACGGCGAACAGCGCGACGACGGTCGAGCCGCCGCCGAGCAGGAACGCCGCGTAGACGGCGCCGCCGATGAGCAGCGCCGAGTAGACCGCGCTCTCCAGGCCGACCGAGATGCCGGCCAGGATGACCGTGGCCGGGCCGGTGAGCGAGCTCTTGCCGATCTCGCGGACCGGCTTGCGGTCGGTCTCGGTGAAGTAGCCGGTCAGCACCTGGATGAGGCTGGCGAGCACGATGCCGATGACGACGGCGCCGATCGCGACCAGGCGCGGGTCGCTGTTGGACTCGGTGCCGCCGGACAGCTCGGCGAAGTCGCCGGGCAGGTACAGGAACGCCGCGATCGCCACGAGGACGGCCGACACGACGGCCGACAGGAAGAAGCCGCGGTTGATGGCGTTCATGCCGTTCTTGTCGCTGTCGCGCGGCGAGGTGCCGTAGATGCCGACCAGGGCCGTGAGCACGCCGATGGCGGGGACGATGAGCGGGAAGACCAGGCCCTGCTCGCCGAACGCGACCTGGCCCAGGATGAGCGCGGCCACGAGCGTGACGGCGTAGGACTCGAACAGGTCGGCCGCCATGCCGGCGCAGTCGCCCACGTTGTCGCCGACGTTGTCGGCAATGGTCGCGGCGTTGCGGGGGTCGTCCTCGGGGATGTTCTGCTCCACCTTGCCGACCAGGTCGGCGCCCACGTCGGCGGCCTTGGTGAAGATGCCGCCGCCGACACGCATGAACATCGCGAGCAAGGCAGCGCCGAACCCGAAGCCTTCCAGCACGCTCGGGGCGTCGCCGCGGTAGATCATGACAACGGCCGCGGCGCCGAGCAGACCGAGCCCCACGGTCGACATGCCCACCACACCACCGGTGCGGAAAGCCACCTGCATGGCCGCGTCACGGTTGCCCTGGCGGGCGGCGGCAGCCACTCGTACGTTGGCCCGCACCGCGAGCCACATGCCGAGGTAGCCGATGCAGGCGGAGAAGCCGGCGCCGAGCACGAAGAAGATCGAGCGGCCGACCCGGATTGAGGCATCGCCGGGCAGTATGAACAGCAGGCCGAACGCCAGTGCGGCGAACACCGCCAACGTCTTGAACTGGCGGGTGAGGTAGGCGGAGGCGCCTTCTTGCACAGCGAGCGCGATGCGCTGCATGCCCTCGGTGCCCGCGTCAGCTGCGAGAACCTCCTTGCGGAGGACGGCTGCCACGACCAGTGCGATCACACCGACCACGGCGACGGCGAGAACGAAACCGACGTTGCCGCCGGACAACGAGACGCCTTCGCCGCTCTGGGCGAGGCTGAGCCCGGACATCGGTCCTCCTCTGCGGGACGACGAGGCGCCCCGGTCTTAGGTCAGGTCAACTTCAGCGCGGCACGCGCAAACCCTCGGGCTGCCGCGAGGCGCATCCACACGGGTCACGAACCGGCGGGAGTCTACTGGCGCGCGGAGCCAGGTCACAAAAACGTCGCGACGGCGCGTCAGCGCGGCCAGCGCATGCACACCACCGAACCGTCGGGCCCGGTGGTCAGAGACAGGTCAGGTGCCAGCGCCTGCAGCAACGCGATCTCCGGCACCACCGAAGGCGTAAACTCGTCCCCCTCCGACGCCGCCCAGAGCGGGTCGCTCGCGGCGGCCGCGCTGAGTACGGCGAGGGCCTGCTCGCCTTCGGCTGGGGCCAGCGGCGCCCTGTCCCGCACGGTCACCTCTACCGACGGGTCGTCGGCGAAGCCGATGACCACCGGATCGGCGAGCCCAACGTGGCGGTGCATCGACACCGCCCGGGCGCAGGCCTGTCCGACTGCCAGCCGGACGTCGTCGAGCACGTCCTCGGGAACCCCTGCCTTGCGCGCCAGGTCTGCGGCGACCAGCCTGGTCAGCCGCACGAACGCCGGGTCGGGCGGGACGCTCAACAGCACGTGCGACATGTCGCGCCGGTCAGCCGGCAGCAGCAGTTGCGCCCGCGACGCTGTCGTGGATCGCGAAGACCTTCGTCAGCCCGGTGATCCGGAAGATCTTCAGCAGCCGTTCAGACGTGCAGACCAGCTCCATCGAGCCCTCGTGTGCGCGTACCCGCTTCAGGCCACCGACGAGAACGCCTAACGCTGTCGAGTCGAGGAACTCCACCTTCTCCATGTCCACGACCAGCTGGTGGTGGCCGTCGTCGGCGAGACTGACCAGGCACTCGCGCAGCTTGGGCGCCGTGTAGACGTCGATCTCGCCGGCTACCTCGACGATCGTGTACTGGCCTTCTTGCCGGGTCTCCAGCGAGAGGTCCACGTGCGCATCCCTTCGATCGTCTGCAGTCCGGCCTGGGGGGCGTCGCCGGTATGGTCTCGCCCTCGCATTCAACCACGCGAGGTGTGGCGGCTCCGGTGAGAGACTGACTGGCTGTGAGCGAGGCTGCCGACACCGACACCCTGGTCTGCCCTGCAGTCGAGCGCAGCGACCGGCAGCCCGGCGATGATCCGGCCGCTCTGGTCGCCCGGCTGGCCGCGACGCCCGGCGGCAGCGAGCGGCTGCGCCATCTCGAGGTGCGACCGGCGCGGGCGGGGCAGGTCGGCGACTGGCCGGCGTGGGCGGATCCCGACCTCGTCACGGCTCTGCGATCCGCGGGCATCGTGCAGCCGTGGCAGCACCAGGTGCGCGCGGCCGAAGCCGCGCACGCCGGCCAGCACGTCGCTCTCTCCACCGGCACCGCGTCCGGCAAGTCCATCGGCTACCTGCTTCCCGCACTCACCGACGCGCTGGCCGATGCCGGGGCTCGCCGGGGCCGCGGCGCCACCGTGCTCTACCTGTCACCGACCAAGGCGCTTGCCCACGACCAGCTCGACGCACTCGTCCGCTTGGGCCTCGGCCGGTTACGAGTGACGGCGTACGACGGCGACAGCAGCCGCGAGGAGCGGCGCTGGGCGCGCGACCACGCCGCGTACGTGCTCACCAACCCCGACATGCTGCACCGCACGCTGCTGCCGGGTCACGCCCGCTGGGCGGCGTTTTTGGCGAGCTGTCGCTACGTCGTCATCGACGAGTCGCACCACTACCGGGGTGTCTTCGGCGCCCATGTCGCCGCGATCGTGCGCCGGCTGCGCAGGATCTGCGCGCACTACGGCTCCGAACCCACGTTCGTCCTGGCCTCGGCGACCGTGGCAGAGCCCGCCGTCTCCGGCGTCCGCCTCACCGGGCTTCCCATCGAGGCGGTGACCGACGACGCGTCACCGCGCGGCGCCACCGCGCTGGCGTTGTGGGAGCCGCCGTTCAGCGCACTCACCGGCGAGCACGGTGCTCCCGTACGCCGCACCGCCACCGCCGAAACCGCCAGCCTGCTGGCGCAGCTGGTGGCCGAGGGGCGGCGCACGCTCGCCTTCGTCCGGTCGCGGCGCGCCGCGGAGGTCGTGGCACTGTCTGCGCAGGAGTGGCTCCGCCAGCTCGACCCCGAGCTGGCCGGCCGGGTCGCGGCCTACCGCGGCGGCTATCTGCCAGAGGACCGGCGCGCCCTCGAGCGCTCGCTGCGCGACGGCGACCTGCTCGGCGTGGCGACTACCAATGCGCTGGAGCTCGGGATTGACATCGCCGGCCTGGATGCCGTGCTCATGGCCGGGTTCCCGGGCACGCGGGTCTCGATGTGGCAGCAGGCCGGGCGCGCCGGCCGCGGGCAGCAGGGTGCGCTGGCGGTGTTGGTGGCGCGCGACGACCCGCTCGACACCTACCTGGTCAACCATCCCGAGACCCTGTTCGACCGGCCGGTCGAGGCCGCCGTGTTCGACCCCGACAACCCGCACGTGCTCGGCCCGCACCTGTGCGCGGCGGCCGAGGAGCTACCGCTGACCGAGGCGGACCTGGCGCTGTTCGGGTCGGGCGCACCCGCGCTCGTCGAGGACCTGCAGTCACAGGGACTGCTGCGCCGCCGCCCGAACGGGTGGTACTGGACCGCTCGTTACCGCGCGGCCGACCTCGCCGACCTGCGCTCGACGGGTGGGCCGCCGGTGCGGATCGTCGAACAGGACACCGGCCGGCTACTGGGCACCGTCGACGCCTCGTCCGCGCACTCGAGCGTGCACGCCGGCGCGGTCCACCTGCACCGGGGCGAGACCTATCTCGTGCTGGCGTTCGACGTAGACGAGCGCATCGCGCTGGTCGAGCGCTGTGAGGTTGACTACTCCACGACGGCCCGTGAGCGCACCGACATCACCGTGCTGGAGACCGCGGCCGTCGAGGAGTGGGGTGACGCCCGGGTCTCGTTCGGCTCGGTGGAGGTCACCAGCCAGGTGGTGTCGTTCCTGCGCCGCCGGGTGCTCAGCGGGGAGGTGCTCGGCGAAGAGCCGCTAGACCTTCCCGAACGAGTGCTGCAGACGCGCGCGGTGTGGTGGACCGTGACAGCCGATCAGGTGCAGTCGGCAGCGTTGGCGGCGGCCGACCTGCCCGGCGCTGCGCATGCCGCCGAGCACGCGTCCATCGGGCTGCTCCCGCTGTTCGCCACCTGCGACCGCTGGGACATCGGGGGGGTCTCGACGGCTCAGCACGCCGACACCGGCGAACCCACGGTCTTCGTCTACGACGGACATGCGGGCGGGGCCGGCTTCGCCGAGCGCGGCTTCGCGGCTGCCCAGTCGTGGCTGAGCGCCACCAGGGACGCGATCGCCGCCTGTACGTGTCCGGCCGGGTGCCCGTCATGCGTACAGTCGCCGAAGTGTGGGAACGCTAACTTCCCGCTGGACAAGGCGGGGGCGGTGCGGTTGCTCGGCGTGCTGCTGACCGGCTGTCCGGCGGCCGTTGACGCTGGCTCGGGGAAGGAACGCTCTCGATGATCGTGCTGGGTGTCTTGCTCGCGGCCCTGGCCGTGCTGGTGATCGCCGCCGCGACCAGCCGCGCCAACGAGCCGGCATCCCTAGACCTCGGGGTCTACACATTGAATACGACCGCGGTCGGTGTCTTCCTCACCGGAGCGTTGACGCTGCTGGCGCTGGTGCTGGGCCTGTGGCTCATCGCGACCGGCCTTCGCCGGGGGCGGCAGAAGCGGCTGGAGGCCAAGCAGCTGCGTCAGCGCGCTGAGGAGTCCGCTCAGCGCGAGAGCGAGCTGGCCGCGCGCCCGGTCGCCCCTCCGCAGCGCAAGCGCGGTGGGCTGCGGGGCACGCGCCGGGTGCGGGAGGAGCCGGTCCTCGTGCGCGAGCCGATCGAGCCGGCCAACGACGCGTCGCCCGAGCCGGGCTCGGCTGGTCGCGGCGCGACCGCGAGTGAGAGTGGTGGTGTCACTGGCGCTGGCGAGTCGACCACCTACCCGCCGACGCGCACGGATGGACCGGACGAGCACTTCGAGTCGGCACCCCGCGAGCGATAGGCGGCTCCATCGTCGCTGCCTAGCCCCCGCCCTGGCCCGCCCGGGCGCGTCCCGGCACGTGCACTACGAGGCCGAGGAAGCGCGGCGCAGCTGCGGTGACGCTCACGGTCACGCTGCTTCCTGCTGGCAGACACTCCGCAAGCTCGGCACCGTTGCGTTCGGCGATGGTGGCGGCGGCCCGGCAGGGGTCTGCTCCGGCGCTCAGGGCGGCAGCACCAGCGAGGGCGGCGAGGTCTGCGGCGCCGCTCGCCCGGTGCTTGGCCGCCGCTGCTGCGACCAGGAACAAGGTGGTGAGTGCCATGGCGCTGAGGACCGCCATGGCAGCCACGGCGTAGATGGTTGCGCTTCCCCTGCTGGTTCGCTGTTCGGCCGCTCGGTAGGTGCCGGCTCGACGCCGCCGAGTCATAGGGCGTTCTCCAACGCGGACACCGCGTTCGCGGTCACCTCAACCTCCGGCAGCGCCGCGAAGATCGGGCCAGGTGGTGCGGTCGAAACGCTCACAGTGACGACCGCGACCGCGCCCTCGCGTTCGAAGCGCACGTGCGCTCCGGGAGGTGCAGTGCGGCGCGCGAGCGTCAAGGCCGCCTGACTGGAGTCGTCGCGGGCCAGCGCCCGCGCCGCCTCCCGGGCCGCATCCAGGCACCGCGCTTGGGTGGTCCCGAGCGACACCACCCACACGAGCCCGAACACGAGGGCGACGAGTACCGGCGCAACCAGGGCGGTCTCGGCCGTTACCGAACCATGCTGGCTCCTGGAGCGTTGGGCGCTGGCTCTTGCGCTGGTTCTTGTTCGGCTGTGACGCACGGCTCCTCCTTGCGGGCATGGCGGGTGATGCTGGTTGCCGGGGGTGCAGACCGGCTGGCCGTGCACCCCCGGCTCGTGCCTAGAACACCCAGCTGATGGCGCTGTCGATGGCGCTCTTGAGCAGGCCGGTTGCCCAGTCGGATTTGAGCAACGTGATGAGCAGCCCGGCGAAGCCACAGCTGGCGACCGTGCCTACGGCGTACTCGGCGGTGGTCATGCCGCGCTCGTCGCGAGCGCGGGCGGGGGAGTCGGGCATGGTGGGTACCTCCTCGGGGGTGTGTCCCGGCGTCTGCTGCCGGCGACTGATGCGCTCGACTGTGCTGGTTCGAGGCCGACCCGACGCGCGCCTGCCGCTTTCCTGTGCAACTCCGGAACTACACCGCGTGGCTGGGGATCATGACCGGTCCGTCAGCCGACGAGCTGACCAAGCGCGCTGGCGATCGTCGGGACGATGCCCACGACGATGAAAGCCGGCAGGAAGCACAACGCCAGTGGGGCAGCAGCCCGGACTCCCACGCTGCGCGCCCTTCGCTCCGCATCCCAGCGTCGGGCGCGTCGCTGGTCCTCGACCAGCCGCGCCAGGCCGTCAGCAACCGGTGCACCCGATTCGACGGAGCGCGCCATGGTCCGGCCGAGAGGCCCCATCACCGGGTGGGCGGCGACTGCCGACCAGACCGAAGCCGGGTCGGCGCCGAGTGAGAGCCGGGTCGACACGAGCGCCAGCTCGTCCGCGACCGGGCCATCGAGTGCCGACGCGACGGCCGCCAGCGCCTCCGGTGGCGGGCGACCGGCGGCCAGGCAAGCGGCCAGCAAGTCCAACGCGGCGGGCAGCTCAGCGGCCAAACGCTCCCGTCGCGCCCTGGCTGCGCCGGTCTCGAGGCGACCGAGCGCCCGGCCCGCCGCCGCTGCCGCGGCAGCTCCCGAAACGACGCCCAGTACTCCACCGACGAACATCGCCAGGCACAGCCCAGCCAGCGCCGCGGCGCCCCACCGGCCGAGCAGCAGTCGCGACGCCACGCGCCACTTTCGTCGCAACGCGGGCTGGTCCGCGCGGGACGAGCGCATCTCCGCCACGGTGCGCAGCCGCCCAGATGAGCGGGCCGGAAAGGCCGCGGCGATCGCGGCTGCGGCCAGCGCAGCCGGCACTAGCTGGGCGGGCTGCAGCTCGGCCATCTCAAGCCTCCGCGGCGTCCGCAAGCCGCTCTACCCACGCCAGCCCGGTCAGCGCCAACCCGCAACCCAGCGCCAGACACACCAGACCAGGCGTCGTGGAGAAAAGGAACGACCACGGATTGACCCCCACCCCGCTGCCGAGCAGCAGGCCGAAGACGGGCAGCAGCGCCAAGAGCCGTGCCGTTGCGCGAGGAGCAGCAAGACTTGCCGCCACCTCCTGACGCGTCGCCTCCTCCACACGCATTCCTTCAGCCGTCCGGTCCAGTACGTCGGCCAGCCCGGCGCCGGTTCGGTGCGCGACCTGCCACGCGGCAGCAACGGTGGCGAGCGAGGCGCCGCCCGGCAGGATGGCTGCTTCCCGCAGTGTCGCCGGAACGTCACCGCCCAGCCGGGCGGCGCTGGCCGCCGGCTTCAGCTCGGGGAATGACTGCGCGGCTCTAGCGAGCGCCCGAGGCGGTGGCTGGCCCGCGCGCAGCTCAGCGGCCAGCAGGTCGCACGTCGCTACGACGGCGGCTCGCCGGACGGCGGCCGCCCGACGCGTGGTGGACCGACGCCGCAGCCGGGCCAGGCCGAGGAGTACGAAGCCACCGACTGCACACGTTGCCAATGCCTCGAAGCGATACCACGCCACCGCAGTGACGACGGCAGCCAGCGCGGCGGCGAGCAGCCCACTGGACACGGCACCGTCACGGCTGGCTGCCGGCGGTGAACGCACTCCAAGCCGGCTCGCTAGCAGGCGAGCCGAGCCGGGCCGCACGGCCACTGCACCCGCTGCAGCGGTCAGCGCGGCGGCAATCGGCACGGCCGACCTCACGACGGCTTCTGTCCGAGCAACTCGGCGAGGTGGCCCGCACCAGGCCCGGCACTGGCCGAACCGTCACCGGCGAAGGCGACCGCGGTGACGGCTCGGACCAGCCCGCTGTCGGTGCGCTGCAGGACACAGAGCTCGGCAACTCGGCGGCGCCCCTCGGGATCTCTCGCCAAGTGGATGACCACCTGCACCGCCGCCGCCAGCTGAGCGTGCAGCGCCTCTCGTGGCATTCCGGCTGCCGCCGCGAGCGCCTCGAGCCTGGCCGGGACGTCCCCGGCGCTGTTGGCGTGCACAGTGCCACAGCCCCCCGCGTGCCCCGTGTTGAGCGCGCCCAGCAGGTCCACGACCTCTGCGCCTCGTTCCCGAGGTCACCGAGCAGGTCGAGTAGCGCGGCGCGGGTGACGGTGGCGGTGACTTCTAGCCGGGGTTGGTTGGTGTATTCGAGGGCGCGCACGCGGACGCCGAGCGCGGAGATGACTGAGCCGAACGCCGCGGGGTCCGGGGCTGGTTCGCCGAGTTTGCGGGCGAGGTGCACGACGGCGCGCGCCATCAGCTCAGCCCATTCGGGTTCTGGTGGTAGGGCGGAGGCGGCGGCGCGTAGTTGTTCGACGCGGTGTTGCAGCAGCGTGAGCTCGGCTCGGGCACCGCCGACGACGGCCTCGACCTCCTCTTCGGGTGCTCCGGCCCGGATCGCGGCCGAGAGGGCCGTCCGTAGCCCTTTCCGGCCTTTCCGTAGGGCCTCTTCCGCGTCTTCGAGTTGCGCGGCGGCTTCGGCGGCGTCGCTGACGTCGGCGAGGGAGCGCAGGTGGCGGCCGGCGGCGGCCATCACCTCCAGCGGGTCGGTCAACAGCCAGATCTGTTGCGCAACCGACTCCTCGGCCCAGGCGGCCTCGACGCGGGGCATGGGGCAGCGGTCATGGTTGACGTCAGCGGACCAGCGGGACTCTTTGCAGCGGTAGACCCGACGTTCGCGGGAGGAGACCCCGCCCATGGTGTGCTCGGTTCCGCCGGGGCAGCACATGCCAGAGAGCGGGTAGGGCCGTGCTGGACGTTTGAATCCGTAGCGGCGGCGCGCCAACGCCAGCTGCAGCCGGTCGTAGGTGTCGGCGTCCAGCGGTGGGTTCGCGACCGCGATGTCGACGGTGGGGCCCCACAGGGGTTCGCCGGTGCGCGGGTCGAGTCGGGTGTGGTGCCCGAACGGGCGGGTCGGCTTCGCCCAGGCGGCTTCACCTTTGAGCGCGGGGTTGACCAGCGTGCGCAACATCGCCTGGTGGGTCCAGGCGCCACCTTTGCGGCCGGTGAATCCCAGCGAGTTCAGCAGCGCCGCAGCAGAGCCGGTGGTGCCGTTCTCGCCGAGGATGTGCTGGACCGCAATCGCGATGGCTTCGCGTTCCCGCTGGTCGGGCACCGGCTGGGCGTCGCGGCCTTCCCCTTCGAGGTGCCAGCCGTAGGGTGCCGGCCCGCCCGGCCACAACCCTTGGCGGGCTTTGGCGCGCTGCGCCATGGTGGAGCGCTCAGCGGTCTGCTCGGCCTCGAGCTGGGCGAACACCGCGGTCATGCCGAGCATGGCCCGGCCGTTGGCGCTGCGGGAGTCGAACGCCTCCTTCAGCGAGATGAAGTCGATTCCCAGATCTGCCAGCTCGTTGATCCGGGTGATCGCATCGCCAGCGGAGCGGCTGAACCGGCTCAGGGCGTGCACCACCACCGCGTCGATGCCGCCGTCACGGCAGGCGGTCAGCAGCCGGGTCCACTGCACCCGGTCGTTGCGCCGGCCGGACACACCGGCGTCGACGTACTCCCCCACCAGCAGCCAGCCCTGGGTGGCGACGTACTCGGCGGTCAGCCGCTTGTACTCGGCGAGGTTGAACCCTTCCAGCGCCTGCTGCTGGGTGCTCACCCGCGAGTAGGTCGCCGCCCGCACAAAGCCGGGGTCGTGCGCCCTAACTTTCTTCGGCATCGCAATCCTCTGATTGACTCTGAGACACCTCGGTTTTCGGGCCGAATTCAAATATGCGCTGATGCCCTTGAACAAGGTTCTGTCAATATTCTGGCTAATGTCACGAGTTCACCGTGTAGCACTTCGAAAGTGGGAACCTTGACCGTGGCGGAGGCGCGCCACCGGCAAGGCAACCTCACCCGGACCCGGTCAGAATGCGCTGCGCGGCCTCTTCGGACACCGGCCCTTGGATGCAAAGGCGCACACTGCGCCCGGCCGCGGTCAGGGCGGTCAACCTGTCCGGCACCACCAAGCCGGCCGGCAGGACCAGCACCGCGACCAGCGTTCCCTCCCACGGATCGGTGCCATGCGCCGACACGCTCACCGCCCGGCTGCGCACCAAGAACCTGCCTTGGTCATCGAGATGACGCGACACCAGCTCGGCAACATCCGCCGGTGACGGAGTGCCCCGCCGGTTCCTGGTCGCCGGACCGTCCGCCCGCTCCAGTAAGGCATCCACCAACCAGTACGCCGCCGCGCTCACCGCTGGTCTCCTCGCGCGAACGCGCGCGGGCGGGCGGGCGAACCGATGCCGCTACTGCACTTGCTGAATGCCTCCGGTGTCGGGTGTGGTTGCCGGCGCGGTGTCGTCGCCATCATGAGCGCACGCGGCCCATGTGGGCCCTGATCTTGGCCCTGTCCTCGGGCGAGATGAACACGCCTCCGCGCTTGGCGGTTGACTCCTGATGCGGTTCCGTCTCCGCCGCCGGTGTTGTCCCTTCCCTCTCCGGGTGCCGCGGAGACAGCTCCGGGTCGTCACGGCCGTCACGCTGACTGCTCCCCACACCGGAGAGCCGAGTGAGCTTGATGGACCTCCTGCTCCGCGTTCGCCGCTGCACCACTTGAATGCCCCAGGTGCGTTCCAGCATCGGCGCGATGGTCCTCAGCCGGCCAGGAAGTGTTTGAGCAGTCGGCATCTGCCGGTCGGGGATGCGCCTAGCCAGCTCCAGCAGCAGCTCGGTCGGTGTCCACTCGACTGCCAGGTCTTCTCCCAACATCTCGTCAAGCGCAACGGCAAGAGGGTCGGAAGACAACACAGCCTCGGTCATGTGCTGCCTGGAGAGGTCAAACGCTTCGACCGTGTGCCAGCCGGTTGCCAGGTCGATGGCCGCCAGCAGCCGACTGAAGTCCGCCAGCCTTGACAGCTCCTTTGGACGAGCGTCCGGCAGCAGGCGTAAGACGTCAGCCGCCAGGCTCAGCAAGCCTCCCAACAGGGTCGGCCAGGCCTCGAGCCACTGACGGTCAAGCTCAGCGTCTTCCTTTCGCTCGGATGGTTCGATCCGGACCAGCTCAATATGCAAGGACCGATCGGCCAGGTCACCGCGGATGCCGGCCGGACCCATGCCATTGAGCGTGATCACCCGACGGATGCGGTATTCGACCGCGTCGCCGTTGGTGTACAGGCGCCGCGCACGGTAACCATCCCCGGTAACAGCACGGCAGAGAGCGTCCGACTGCCACCCTTCAATGCGACTGACATTGTCGAAACCCACCACCCACGACGGCCGAATCGCCGGGATCCACGATGACTGCGGCGGAAACGCCATGTCTTGGGCTACGTGAGGATCGACTGTCTGGACTACCCGCCGGGTGGTTGACGTCTTCGATGACCCGGGTTCCCCGACCACGATCAGCACCGGATGCGCGATGTCGGGAAAGAGGCTGGCCGTAAGCCAGGCCACCAGCAGACGATAATCATCGTCGCTGCAGTTGAACAACGAACGAGCAGCCCACACATCACCGGGAGAAGTCGGACGCGGGAGGGCCAGCGCTCCCCCGGCACGGCGAAACAGCACTGGCGCGCTGCTGGCGACTTCCCAGCCGTGTGAACCCACAACGGCATAGCCGGTGTCGTCGTCGCCAAGGTCCAGCACCAAACGGTCGTCGTCGCTGACGCCGACCCGGGTCCACACCCGCCTCGATGGCGCACCAGCGTTCACGCCGGCGAAAGTGTTAAGCGCGTCGGTCAGCACACTGCCGTTCGGCACCTTCCCGGTTGTGGCGTGGACGTTACTGGCCAGAGCCTGCCGAAGCCCGACGCTGTCGAAGCTGTTGATGATGACCCCTCCGCGGGCCACAACGACAAGCTCAGCGTCGTCCGCTGAGCGGTAGACCTGGTAGCGCGCGGCCAGATGCTCCAGCGCGACGCTAGACAGCGAGGGCTGCCCCCGAGCAGGTCGTTCCGCTGCGGGGTCCGAGCGCTCGGCGTTTGACTCGTCGGTCGCCCAGATCCGCTCGGCCACACTCCACCATTCCGACTCCGGAAAGCCTGTCTGGTCAACGATGCAAGCCACCGCACCCCGCACCGCCACGTCATACAGCCACCGATAACCCCGCAGCAGCCGGGCCAGCGATCGGAAGACGCTCGCTGCCCACACATTCCGCCCCGAATGATCGCCGCTCGGAGCGTCCGCTATCTGCTGACGGAGCCGTTGCAGTGAATGCGCGCGACCGCCGGCCCGAATGCCCTCCGAAAGCCACGTGACCCACGCCGGGGCGGGACCGATCTCCTCGATAGCGCCGCGCTCAAGCTGGTAGACGCGGCCGTTCACATGGCGGCTGCCGGGCAGCAGTACATAGGCGCCACCGCCGGTGCGCACGTCGTAGTCCAGCGCCGAGCCCAGAGACTTCGCGCCAGGCTTCCCGTGCTCACCACGAAACCAGTGATGACCACCGCCCCGCCCGGTTGCCACGATGAACCCCGCGGATTCCTCGGCATCAGCGAAGGCGCCGTGGGCCTCGGCGCTGTCGGCATCCAACACCGTGTAGCCATCGGTTGCGGCGGCCCAGTTGGCGAGCGGCCACATCCGCGACCACCGTTCGATCCGCTCAAGCTCCGTGGTCGCGTCCTTCACGCCACGAGAGGTGAGCGGATGCTTTGCAGGGTTGCCGCAGTCCGGTCGCCCACACGCACACTGGCCGTCATCGGGCCAGTAGACCGGGAAGACTGCGATACCAGCGGCAGCGAACTGCAGCGCCCATTCATACGCGCTCAGAGAATGATTCATGTCAGCCCGGCCCGCCCGCCTTGGTAGCGGACCGTGCTCCTTCGAAGGACCTTGGGCTTATGGGGGGCCCGGTTCTTCAGGGGTAGGCGCCGTCAACTGGCTGGGAGCCAGAGAGAAGACAGCCCAAGGCGACGCCCACCCCGGAAGAACCGGGCTGGCGCTGCCGCCTTTTCCCCCATCAACATGGGA